>DASZCN010000132.1:0-37728 GCA_035943095.1 Gemmatimonadales bacterium
CCCTGGTTCCACGGCCGGCCCAAGCCGGTCCAGCTCGGGGCTCCGGTCGGGACGCCGGTCGCGGCGGAGATCCGGATCATGAGCCTCAAGTTCCCAGGCGACACGGTGAGGATCTCCGCGGGTCAGGCGGTGCGCTGGGTGAACGGCGACCCGGTGGAGCACACCGTCACCTTCGAGGGCGGCTCCGAAGCCGGCTCTCCGGTGATCCCGCCGAACGCCAGCTATGTGCACCGTTTCGACAAACCAGGGACGTACACCTACCACTGCACGCCCCATCCGTTCATGACCGGGGTCGTGATCGTCAGGTGAGCGGCCGGGGGACCGTGAAAGGCCGGGGAAGGGGAAACGGCAAACCGTAATGCCCGACGACCTGGATCGGCTGTTCGAACGACTCGTCAGCGTGCTCGCCGACGACGCGCCCGGCCGGCTCGCCGTGCCGTTTCCGGCCTCCGAGGTTTACGAGCGGATGGTGCCGTACCGGTCGAACCGGTCGATCTTGAAGGTGGCGACGCACCAGGACTACGAGATGGCCGTATTGCGCCTGCTCGCCGGCGAACGGGGCTACGCGTCGCTCGAGCCCGGCGAGGTGCGGGACGCGCTGCAGCGCGAGACGGCCGAGGCGAATCCCGACACGGCTGTCTTTCGCCAGTTTCCCGAAGCGATCCTGAGCCTGAACCGCCTCGCCGCGGAGCGTTTTCTCCGGGGCGAGCGAGCGTTCGCACCGCCGCCGCCCCCACTCCTGTCCGCCGCGGAATCGGCCGAAAGCTCCGATCCCGAAGAGGACGAAAGAGAAGAAGAAAAGCCGCCCCTCACGGGCGCCGCGTTCGAGCTGGCGGAACAGAGCGAGACCCTGCGTCAGTGCCCCTACTGCGGCGAGACCCTACCGGGGAGCCGCAAGGTCAACTTCTGTCCCCAATGCGGCCAGCCTCCTTCGGGCGAGCTCCGCTGCCCCGCCTGCGGCGGCGAGGTGGACGTCGGCTGGCGCTACTGCGTGAGCTGCGGGCGAGCGACCGGCTTCGAGTGAGGCACGACCACAAGATCGCCGTCATCGCCGGAGACGGGATCGGCCCCGAAGTCATCGACGCGGCGATTCCAGTGCTCGAGCGGGCCGCGGCGAAGCACGGCTTCACCCTCGACTTCGAGCGACTCCCCTACGGGGCCGATCATTACCTCAGCACGAGGGAAACGCTCCCTCAAGCGGCGTTCGAGCATCTCCGGGACGACGTCGACGCGATCTTCCTCGGCGCGATCGGCGATCCGCGCGTGCCGGGCAACGAACACGCGCGCGACATCCTGCTCGGCCTCCGGTTCAGGCTCGATCTCTACATCAACTTTCGGCCGGTGCAATTGTTGCATCCCGACCTCACGCCATTGCGATTGGGCCGTAAGACGATCAATTGCGTGATCTTCCGGGAGAACACCGAAGGCGTCTACCTGGGGCGCGGCCGGATCGCGGCGGACGAGTACATAGCCGAGGAAGTCAACACGGCCAAAGGCGTCGAGCGGATCATCCGCGCTGCCTTCCAATGGGCGAAGTCTCATGATAAGACCCGGGTGACGATGAGCGACAAGGCGAACGCCGTGCCGGCGCACCGCATCTGGCAAGAGACGTTCAAGCGCATCGCCAGTGAGTTCGCTGGTATCGAGGCCGAGCACCGGTACGTGGACGCGCTCGCGCTGGAGATGGTGCGCGAGCCCGAGCGGTTCCAGGTCATCGTCACGAACAACCTGTATGGCGACATCCTCTCGGATCTGGGGGCTGGCCTGGTCGGCGGGCTCGGGCTCGCCGCCAGCGCCAATCTTCACCCGGGGCGGTCGGGGTTGTTCGAGCCCGTGCACGGCTCGGCTCCGCCGCTCGCGGGCAAAGGCATCGCGAACCCGATGGCGGCCGTACTGACGGGCGCCCTGATGTTCGAACAGCTCGGGCACCCGGAGGCCGCCCGCGACCTGGAGGGCGCGGTGAAGCAGACCATCGCCACCGGCATGCGCACGCCCGATATCGGCGGGACGGCGACCACGAGCCAGGTAGCCAAGGCCATTGCCCGCGAGCTCTGACCCAGCGCGCCCGACGCGGGAGCTGGCCCGCGTCCTCACGCTCTCGGACCTCGTCCTCATCGTCGTCGGCACCACGATCGGCTCGGGGATTTTCACCGTCCCGGGAGCGGTGCTGCGGCAGTCGGGCGGTGACCTCGGCATCGCGCTGGTGGTGTGGGTCGTCGGGAGCGTGCTCGCGCTGCTCGGCGCGCTCACGTTCGGCGAGCTCGGCACCATGCTGCCGGATGCGGGAGGCAGCTACGTCTACGTCCGCGAAGCGTTCGGCCGTCTGCCCGCCTTCCTGCTCGGCTGGACCCTGTTCCTCGCGATCAACACCGGGTCGACGGCCACGCTCGCCGTGGCATTCGCGAACTATCTGGGTGAGCTCCTACCACTCACGCCGCTCGCCCACAAGCTGGCATCGGTCGCGATGATAGGGGCGGTCACGGCAGTCAACATCCGCGGAGTGCGTCACGCGGCTTCGGTTCAGAATTGGAGCACGGCGCTCAAGGTGAGCGCGATTCTCGCGCTCGCGATTGCGGGTTTCGTGCTGGGAGACGGCTTTCGCCACCCCGACACACGTGCGTTCACGACGCCGATCACGGTCGCGTCGCTCTCCGCCGCGGGCGTCGGGCTGTTAGGCGTCCTCTGGGCGTACGAAGGCTGGCAGAACGTGACCAATTCGGCCGGCGAAGCGGCGGACCCGCAGCGCACCTTTGCCCGCGGGATCGGTATCGGAACCGCGGCGCTCGTGGTGATCTACCTGACGGCGAACGCCGGGTACGTCGCTGCGGTAGGCCCTTCAGGTGTTGCCGCGTCCGATCGGATCGCTGCGGACGTCGTCCACGCGCTGTTCGGTCCCGCCGCGGCGAAGCTGGTGACGTTGGTGATTCTGGTGTCCATCTTCAGCGCCGCCAACGGACTCGCGCTCACCGGCCCGCGGATGTACTTCGCCATGGCGAGGGACTCCGTGTTCTTCCAATCGCTCGCGGAGGTCCATCCTCGCTTCGGCACACCGGCGCTCGCCGTCGCGACGAGTGCGGTGTGGGCATCGGTGCTCGCCGTGAGCGGCACGTTCGAGCAGCTGTTCACCTACGTCGTGTTCGCGAGCTGGATCTTCGCGGCGCTCGCGGCGGCGAGCCTCTTTGTGCTGCGGCGGCGACGACCCGACCTGCCCCGCCCGTTTCGCGTGCCCGGATATCCGTGGACGCCGGCGCTGTTCATCGCGGCGGCGGCCGCCGTGGTCGGCAATACCGTGATCGCGCGGCCGGTACAGGCCCTGATCGGGCTCGGCATCGTGGCCACCGGGTTGCCGGCCTTCTTCGCGTGGCGGGCGTACTTCGCGTGGAAGAAGAGGAAGCAGCTCGAGCGGGCGGTCGAGGGCCGCACCATATTCCCCCGATGATCCTTCGTCGGGTGTCGCTCGCCGCCACCGCGCTCGCGTGCATCGGCGCCGCCGCCTCCGGTCAAGAGCCCCCGCCCCGCCCCACCACCATGGCCCATCGCTCCACCGCCTACGCGCCTCACGGCATGATCGCCACCAGCCAGCCGCTCGCAACCGCCGCTGGCCTAGCTGTTCTCCAACGCGGCGGTAACGCTATCGACGCGGCCGTGACCGCCGCCGCCGTCCTCAACGTCACCGAGCCGATGATGACGGGGATCGGCGGCGACATGTTCGCCATCGTGTGGTCCGCAAAGGACCACAAGCTGTACGGGCTGAACGCGAGCGGCCGCGCAGGTAGCTTGATGACCCGCGACGCGCTGCTGGCCCGCGGACACCGTACCATGCCCGGGGAGACCGTCGAGGACGTGACCGTGCCCGGCGCACTCTCGGGCTGGGATGGGCTGCTCCACCGGTTCGGCACGATCACGCTGGCGCAGGCGCTCGCGCCCGCGATCGAATACGCCGAGGACGGGTTTCCGGTCACGCCGATCATCGCGCAGGATTGGGCGAGCGAGGCCGCGCGACTCGCGCGAGACGACGGCGCCCGGGCCACGTTCCTGGTCGACGGGACGCACGCCCCTCGCGCAGGCGAATGGTTCACGAACCACGATCTCGCCCGGACCTTCCGGTTGATCGCGGCGCAGGGGCCGGCGGTGCTGTACGGTGGCGAGCTGGGGCAGCGCATCGCCACTAGAGTGCAGCGGATCGGCGGGTACGTCACCCTGGACGATCTACACGCCCATCAGCCCGAGTGGGTGGAGCCGATTTCCGTTTCATTCAAAGGGTATCGCGTGTGGGAGCTGCCGCCCAACGGCCAGGGCGTCGCGGCACTCGAGATGTTGCGGATGCTCGAGCCCTACGACCTGCGAGCCCTGGGGCACAATTCCGCGCCGTACCTGCATCTCCTGATCGAGGCGAAGAAACTCGCATTCGCGGACCTGGCCCGCTATGTCGGCGAGCCGGCTGCGATGCAGACCCCGGCCTCGGCGCTGCTCGACGACCGCTTCGTCGCGGCGCGGCGGGGCCTTATCGACCCGCACCGGGCCGCCGAGCGTCCGGATCCGGGAGCAGCGGTCACGGCAAGCGAGACCATCTACCTCACGGTCGCCGACAGCGCGGGCAACATGGTCTCCTTCATCAATTCGCTATTCGATGCGTTTGGCTCGGGCGTCGTGGTGCCGGGGACGGGATTCGCGCTGCAAGACCGCGGTGCGGGGTTCACGCTCGACCTGGGACTCCCGAATACCGTCGGACCGGGCAAGCGCCCGTTCCACACGATCATTCCGGCGTTCGTCACCAAGCCCGACGCGCAGGGCGTCGAGCAACCATGGATGAGCTTTGGGGTGATGGGCGGCTCGATGCAGCCGCAGGGTCACGTGCAGGTCCTGCTCAACCTCCTGGTGTTCGGGATGGACCTCCAGGATGCGGTCGACGCACCACGCTTCCGCCACTTGAACGGCCGGCGCGTGGCACTCGAGGCGCCGATCGGCGACGCGGTGCGACACGCGCTGACCGCGCTGGGCCACGTGATCGTGGATGAGCGCGCCGTGGCGTTCGGAGGCGCGCAGGCGATCATCCGGTTGCCTCGTGGTTACGCCGGAGGGTCGGACCCGCGAAAGGATGGAATAGCGGCGGGATTCTAACGCCCTACCGCCCCCCCTCCATCTCGCCGATATTCCCTCTTGTCTCACGTGGAGCTTCTCCCCATGAAAACTCAGGGTTCCAATACAGACGTCGTTTTCTTGTCCGGCGTCCGCACCGGCTTCGGGTCGTTCGGCGGCACGCTCAAGGACCTGTCGGCGATAGAGCTAGGCGCAGTGGCCGGGAAGCACGCTCTCGAACGCTCGGGCGTCCCGGCGAGCGATATCGGCCACTCGGTGTTCGGTAACGCGTTACAGACGTCCGCTGACGCGATCTATTGTGCTCGACACGTCGGGCTCAAGGCGGGTCTTCCGATCGAAGTCCCAGCGGTCACCGTCAACCGGCTGTGTGGCTCGGGGTTCGAAGCGATCACACAAGGTGCGCAGCTTATCATGCTCGGCGAAGCCCAGGCGGTGCTCGCCGGGGGCACCGAGTCGATGAGCCAGGCGCCGCACGTGGTGCGCGGCGCCCGCTGGGGCCTCCGGCTCGGACCCGCTCCGCTCGAAGACCTCCTCTGGGAAGCGCTCAAGGACCCGCAGTGCGGACTCTCAATGGCCGAGACCGCCGAAGGCCTTGCCGAGAAGTACAAGCTCAACCGGAAGGAAGTGGACGAAGTCGCGCTCGCCTCGCAGCAGCGTGCGAAACAGGCCTGGGACGCCTGCGTATTCCAGGACGAGGTCGTGCCGGTCCCGATCAAAGGAAAGAAGGGCGAGACGATCGAGTATCGCGCCGATGAGCACATGCGGCCCAATACAACGCTCGATGTGCTGCTCTCGCTCAAACCGTACTTCAAGAAGGACGGGCTCGTGACGGCCGGCAACGCGTCCGGCATCGTGGACGGCGCGGCCGCCACCGTGATCGCGAGCGCGGATTACGCCAAGGCGCACGGGCTCAAGCCACTCGGCCGGGTGGTGGCGTGGGCGGTGGCCGGCGTCGAGCCCAAGTACATGGGGATCGGTCCAGCGCCCGCCGCCCGAAAGGCGCTCCAGAAGGCGGGAATGAAGCTCGAACAGATGGACCTGGTCGAAGTGAACGAAGCGTTCGCGCCGCAGTACCTCGCCGTCGAAAAGGAGCTGGGGCTCGACCGCGAGAAGACGAACGTCCACGGCGGCGCGATCGCGATCGGCCATCCGCTCGCCGCGACCGGCACCCGCATCACGATCCATCTCCTCCACGCGCTGCGCCGCGCCAAGCTGCGCTTCGGGCTCGGCTCGGCCTGCATCGGCGGCGGCCAGGGTGCGGCGGTGATCGTCGAAGCGTTCCCCGCCTGACAAGGACTCGCCATGGACGTCGTCGTGACCGCTGCTCTCGGAATCCTGGCCCTGTACCTCTTCGGCGGCCTCAAGGTGCTGCGCGAATACGAGCGCGCCGTGTACTTCTTCCTCGGACGCTCGTGGGGTGCCAAGGGACCCGGCTTGATCTACGTCCCTCCGTTGTTCGCGAAGACCCAGACCGTCTCGCTCCGCGTCGTGGCCCTGGACATCCCGCCCCAGGACGTGATCACCCGCGATAACATCTCCATCAAGGTGAACGCAGTCCTCTACATGCGCGTGAAGGAGCCGGTGAAGGCGGTGATCGGAGTCGAGAACTATCTCTATGCCACGAGCCAACTGGCGCAGACCACACTCCGGTCGGTGCTCGGCGAGACAGAGCTCGACGAGCTGCTCATGAACCGGGAGAAGATCAACAACATCCTCAAGAACATCATCGACAAGCGCAGCGAGGATTGGGGCATCGAAGTGTCTGCCGTGGAGGTCAAGGACGTAGACCTGCCGCCCGAGATGAAACGCGCGATCGCCCGACAGGCGGAGGCCGAGCGCGAGCGCCGGGCCAAGATCATCAACGCGGAGGGCGAGCTCCAGGCATCGGAGAAGCTCGCGCAGGCGGCCCACGTGATCGGCGCGGAGCCCGCCGCCATACAGCTGCGCTTCCTCCAGACGGTCACCGAGATCGCCTCCGAGAACAACTCGACGACGATCTTCCCGATCCCGATCGACCTGTTCCGGGGTTTCTTCGAAACCGTCGCCAAAAAGGTCTCCGCGCCCGCGCTACCGGAGCGGACCGCCGGCGAGACCATACCGGCCATCCCGGGAAAGACGAAGACCGAGGCTTAGCGATGCCGGGCGAGTTGATCCGCCGCGAGGCGCTCGAGCGCATCATCCAGCGCGCGGCCGAGCTCCAGGCTGGGGAGCACGACATCGGAGAAGGGCTCACCGAGCCGGAGCTGCTCGCCCTCGGCAACGACGTCGGAATTCCCCCTCGCCACCTCCGGCAGGCCTTGCTCGAGGAGCGCACCCGTAGCATCGCGCCGGAGGCGCGGGGCGCCCTCGCCTGGCTCACCGGGCCGGCGACGCTCGCGGCCGAGCGCGTCGTACCGGGCGATCGCCCGGACGTCGAGCGCGCGCTCACCAACTGGATGGAGAGCGAGGAGTCGTTGCAGGTGAAGCGCCGCTACGCCGACCACACGACCTGGGAGCCCCGGATCGGCGCGTTCGCGTCGATCCAGCGGGCGCTCGGCGCCGGCGGCAAGAGCTTCGCGCTGGCACGCGCCACCGAGGTGGCGGGCCAGGTGACCCCGCTCGAAGCCGGTTTCTGCCACGTCCGACTCACGGCAAACGTCCGCGGCCTGCGGGCGCAGCGGCTGTGGGGTGCGGCCGTCTTGACGGCGTTCGGAGCGGCACTCGCGGGGGTTGTGCCGATTCTCGGCGCCCTCGCGCCCTGGTCCCTCATACCGCCTTTCGCGGTGTGGGCGGCCGCGTTGGGTGTGGCCCGGCGCCATCGCCACGACAACGAGCGCGTCCACGTGGGGCTCGAGCAGGTCCTCGACCGTCTGGAGCGCGGAGAAATCCGGGCGGGACCGCAGATCGCGGAACCGCGGGTGGGTGCCTTCGTCCGCATCGCCGACGAGATTCGCAAGACGTTCGAAATCATCTGAGCGAGACAATGACCGACATCAAACGGGTTGGGGTGCTGGGGTGCGGCCTCATGGGCAGCGGCATCGCGCAGGTCGCCGCCATGGCGGGATACGATACCACCGTGCGCGACGTGTCTCAGGCGATCTGGGACAAGGCGCGCGGCGGCATCGAGAAGTCCCTCACGAAGTTCGTCGAGAAAGGGAAGCTCGCCGCGCCGGACCGCGATGCCGCGCTCAAGCGGCTCCACTTCACGACGAACACCGCGGACTTGAAGCCGTGCGATGTCGTGATCGAGGCGGTTACGGAGGACCTGGACCTGAAGAACGGCCTGTGGAAGGAGCTCGACGGCCTGTGCGGCCCGGCCACGATCTTCGCGTCGAACACGTCGAGCCTCACCATCGCGGCGATGGCGGCTGCCACCAAGCGCGCCGATCGCTTCGTGGGCCTGCATTTCTTCAACCCGGTGCCGCTCATGCCGCTCGTCGAGGTCGTCCGTACGGTGACCACGTCGGAGGAGACGTTCGGGCGCGCATTCGCGTTCGCCCAGTCGCTCCGCAAGGAGCCGGTGGCGGCGAAGGACAACTCGGGCTTCATCGTGAACCTGCTGCTGGTGCCGTACCTGCTCGACGCAATCCGGGCGGTCGAGCGCGGCGTAGGGAGTGTGCCCGATATCGACAAGGCGATGCAGCTCGGGTGCGGCTACCCCATGGGACCCCTCACCCTGCTCGACTTCGTGGGGCTCGACACGACGTACAAGATCGCGGAGATCATGTTCGCCGAGTATCGGGAACAGCGCTACGCGCCGCCACCGCTCCTGAAGCGCATGGTCCTCGCAGGGATGAATGGCCGCAAGAGCGGCAAGGGTTTCTACGACTACTCGGTGGATCCCCCGAGGATCCAGGACCTCGGCGTCTGACCCGCACGACGGCCCACTCCAACCAGCGAGGAATCGATCAGCATGTTCGGCTATGACTGGCCACGTTTTCACGCCGCAGTGAACGACCTCCCCGCAGCATTGCTGTTCGTGACGGTCCTGTTCGATCTCGGCGGTTGGCTCACCAAGCGTGAGTCGCTCAAGGCGGCCGCCCTCTGGACGCTGTGGGCGGGCGTCATCGGCGGGTGGATCGCGGTGATCGCGGGCCTCAAGGCCGAAGACGCGATCCAGCACGGCGAGGCAATCCACGACCTGATGGAAACACACGAGACGCTCGCGCTCACGACCATGGGGATTTTCACCGCCGTGCTCGCTTGGAAGCTGTTTCGCCGGGCCAAGCTCACGAGTCGCGAGGAGGCCGGCTTGCGCCTGCTGAGTGTCGCCGGGCTGGTGACCGTCATTTGGACGGGCGTCATCGGGGGGAAGCTCGTCTTCGAGCATGCCGCGGGCATCCCTAACGTAATGATGCAGACCGAGCTCAAGGACCGCGAAGCGGGGCACCACCATCACGCGGGCGAGCCGGACGAAGACGAGCACGAGCATGCGGACTCGGCTAAGGACTCGAGTCGCACGCACGCGCCGGGAACGCCGCCGCATCAACACTAATGCGAGCGTTCCACGTTTGTCTTCTCCTCGCCGCCTGTACTCCCATTACTACCCGGCCGGACTTCAAGCCCGATCCCCGGGCGCTCGTCGTCACGCTCAACGCGAGACCGGAGCCCGTCACCTTGGGGATCGACAGCCTGGTTCGCGCGGAGAGCCTCGAGGTGGCGCACGTCAACGTGAGGGATGCCTACGTCGAAACCGCGTGGTACGACACCAAGGCCCGTCGCTCGGCTCATCACGAGCGCGATATTCACGACCTCGGCGCCACCGTAAAGCTCCGCTTCTGGGCAGACCCGTGGGTCCCTGGTCAGACCCGACTCACCGTCGAGCCGGTGTACCGCCCCCGCGTCGATCCTTCCCGGACGGAGCGGGACCTCGAGGTGATCCTCTCAAAGGATGACGAGGGCTACAAGATCGCGCTGAAACTCGTGGAAGGATTGAAGAAGCGATTCGGCGTGCCAAAAGCCGCCCAAAGCTAGGCGCGGATCCAGCCCTTCACCCACCGCTCCATCACGTCGAGGTCGAGGATCGCGTCCCGGCAGGGTCCGTTGGGGAGACGCATGGTCAGGCCGAGCACCGGGAGGCGCCCGGCGACATCGCGCAGTCCCGTCATCATGTCGCGCTCGCACGCGACCGCGACCACCGCACGCGGCCTGCGCTCCCGGATCACGCGACGCGCCAGCTGGCCTCGAGTCGCTACGAACACGGGAACCTCGTAGCGTCCGGCGATGGCGAGGACGCCATCCAAGGCCTGCTTGGACAGGCAGCGCGGGATGAGCACCAGCAGCTCACCCTTACCGACCGTGCGACCGCGCCGTTCCGCGAGCGCGTTGTACACGTCGATTGCGGCGTGCTCCACCCAATCCCGTTTGCCCCAGGCCCGCGAGACGAGCGACGTCAGGTTCATCAGCCGGAGATAGGGACCACGCTCGAGCCACCCCTCCGGGAGCGCCAGCACGCCGCCATAGAATGAAAGCAGGAGGATGCCGAACCACAGCCAGCTTGCGACGGCCCCGGCGCCGAGCGCGAGCCACAACACACCCGGCAGCCTGGACCAGAGTGCCGCGAGCCGGGGGCTCAGCACGTAGATCAGGGCTGCGCACACGGCCAGCCCGAGCATCATCGTGAGCGCCCCGAACCGGAAGAAGAGTCCGGGCGGCGCGGAGAAATCGCCGTTCCGAGGCAGTGGCCTTCCGTCCCACTCGTCCCACTCGTGGCCGAGGCGGCGGTCGGTTTCGATGTGGATGAGCTGGGCGCGCGGGGCGTCGATGGCCATTGCGCGTCAAGCTTCACCTGCACCTCCGGCGGTGTCAAGGCGATTCGTGCGCCGTGCGCCCTACGCGGTAGCTTTCGGAGGCAACCACCTGGTACCACGCACTCACTTGAGATCGACACCCGGACTTCTTACAGACCTCCGGATCCGCGCTGCCTACTCGGAGGGCGCCGGCATCTATCGGATCGTCCCCGAAGCCGTCGTCGTCCCGCAGGGTGTAGAGGAGCTGCAACGGCTGGTCCGCTGGGCGGCCGGATCTCGAGAGCCGTTGATACCACGTGGGGCGGGGAGCGGAATGCCCGGCGGCAACGTGGGGCACGGCGTGGTGGTGGACCTGAGCCAGGGATTTCGCTGGATCGCCCCCGACTGGTCCCGCCGCACGGTGTGGGCGGGCGCTTCGACCACGTGGGCCGAGCTGACCGCGGCCGGGCGACCGTTTGGCCTGCGCCTGCCGCCCGATCCGTCCTCCGGCGCGTTCGCGACGTCCGGTGGGATGGTGGCGACGAATGCGGCGGGCCCGCGCTCGGTGCGGACCGGCAGCGTTCGCAACTGGGTACAAGCGATCGAAGTCATCGGGGCCGATGGCGAAGCCCGGCGAATAACGCGGGGAGCAGAGAGCGGGGAGCGGTTCCGCCTGTCAGCGGACGAGCGACGACTCGTAGAGACACGCTTCCCAAAGACCCGGAAGAACTCAGCCGGATACGCGCTCGATCGATTCGCTGAATCAGGCGATGAGCTTGATCTGGTGATTGGGTCGGAGGGGACGCTCGCCTTCGTCACTGCCGTCGAGTGGCGCTTCGAGCCGATCCCCGCCGATGCTGCGGGCGTGGCGCTGGGATTCGACCGCCTCGAGCCACTCGTCGAGGCAGTGCCCTACCTCGTCGCGCTCAACCCCTCGGCGGTGGAGCTCCTGGACCGCACCCTACTGGACTTTGTGAGGGACGCGGGCGCCACCGGCCTTCCGGACGGCCTCGAGGGCTTGCTGCTCGTGGAGTTCGAGCGCGAGACTCAGGCGGCGGCGCGGGGCGTGGTGGGGGATGCGGTGCGCGGCCTGCGGGATCGCACGGCACACGTGGCCACGGCGGTGGACCGAGCGGGCCTGGAGGCCCTCTGGAGCGTGCGCCGCCTGGCGAGCCCCGCGCTGGCGCGCCTACCGGAAACTCGCCGCTCGCTGCAGGTGATCGAGGACGGCTGCGTGCCGTTGGAGCGGCTCGGCGACTATGTCGCCGGGGTTCGCGCGGCGTCGGGCCGGCGAGGCGTGCCGGTCGCGATCTTCGGGCACGCGGGCGACGGGCACGTGCACGTCAACGCGCTCCCCGACGTCACCGCGCCCGGTTGGCGCCAGGCCCTCGACGGGTTGTACAACGACGCGGCCGAGCTGCTGTTGACGCTTGGGGGGACGCCGAGCGGCGAGCATGGGGTCGGCCGGCTTCGGGCCGGCCTGCTCGAACGGTTTTACGGGGCGGAGGTGATGGCGTTGTTTCGTAACCTGAAACAGGGCTATGACCCCGGCGGCATGCTCAATCCGGGTGTTATAATCCCCGCGCCCGACTGGACGCCTCTGGCCGACCTGAAGGTCGGTCCCACGGCGGCGCACGTACCCGATGAGATCGCAGGGCGCCTGCGCGAGGTCGAGCGGAGCGCGGGCTGGGCCACCCCGAAGTACGAGCTGGCGACGCCCAGACGCCCAGACGCCTGACACCGGACACCTGACACCGGACACCGGACACCCGCCCCATGGAAATCTTCCACGCCCCCCGCGTCACGCTGATCGCTCGCCCCGAATTCCTCGAGCCCGAGCACCTGCGGGTGCAATGGCAGGGGGCGGCCTCCGCCGGGGAGCGGCTGGCGGAGTTCGCGGGTCGGATCTGCTATATGAGCCAGCACAACCCCGCGGGCCGGTCCACGGCCGAATACCTGGAGAACATCAAGAAGCAGGGCCACGGCTCGGTGCTGGAGCACGCCGTCTACGTCCTCCTGATCGAGGGGATCTCGCGCTCGTGCTCGCACGAACTGGTGCGGCACCGGGCCGGGTTCGGCTACTCGCAGCTGTCCCAGCGCTACGTGGACGAGTCGCACGCCGCGTTCGTCCTGCCGCCGGCGCTCGCGGCCGATGCCGCGCTCGAAGCCGAATGGGAGAAGGAAGTCGCGGACGCGCAGGCGGCGTACGTCCGCGCCGTCGAGGCGCTGATGCAACGCTACGAGTGGATGACCGACAAGGTGCACCGGCGCAAGGTGGCGCGCGAGGCGGCGCGCAGCGTGCTCCCCAACGCGACCGAAGTGAAGATCGTCGTCTCGGGCAACGCGCGCGCCTGGCGTACGATGCTCGAGCTCCGCACGGGCGAGGGCGCCGAGCTCGAGATCCGGCGGATGGCGATCGCCTGTCTCCGCGTGCTGCAGCGCGAAGCGCACGCGCTCTTCTCCGACTTCGAGATCTACGTCGCCGACGACAAGCAGGACGCCGCTCGCGTCGCGTATCACAAAGTCTGACGCGTCGACGCGCGAAAAATTTTTCGAATTCCCTATTGCGCATCGCTTCGGTCTTCCTTATTCTCTATTCGACAACGACGTTCGATCCACCGGACCGCACGAGCGGCCCTTTTTGTAGGAGGTCACCCGAGACCACATGCGAATAGGTCTCGCCTACAACGAAAAACCCGCATCCGCGCCCGCCGAGGAGCACGACAGCAGTAACGACGCGTTCGCTGAGTGGGACGATCCATCCACCATCGCTGCGGTGGAGCAGGCTCTCGGTCTCTTCGGCAGCGTCATCCGACTCGAAGCCGATCAGTTCTTGCCGCAAAAACTCGCACTCGCCCGACCCGATCTCGTGTTCAACATGGCCGAGGGCCTCCACGGCCAGAGCCGAGAGGCGCTCGTCCCGGCCATTTGCGAGTACTTGACCGTCCCCTACACCGGCTCGGACCCGCTCACCCTCGCCCTTTCGCTCCACAAGGGACGGGCCAAGGAGACGCTCGCCTATCGTGGTGTACCCACGGCGCCCTTCATCTGCGTCGATGCGCTCGCCGATCTCGACCGCCTGGCGCTTCCCTTCCCGGTGTTCGTCAAACCGGTGGCGGAGGGATCGGGCAAGGGCGTGTTCGCGACCAACCTGTGTGCGACGCCTCGCGCGCTCCGCGAGCGCGTCCGCTTCCTGCTCGAGCGGTATGCCGAGCCGGTGCTGGTCGAGACCTACCTGCCCGGTCCCGAGTTCACCGTCGCGATCCTCGGGAACGGGGCGGAGGCGTACTGCCTGCCGGTGGTCGGATTCGACTTCACGGCGCTGCCCGAGGGCGCGCCTCCCGTCTATGGCTACGAGGCAAAGTGGGTCTGGGACCGCCCGGACGCGCCGCTCGCGATCTTCCAGTGCCCGGCGCCGGTGCCGGCCGCACTGTACCGGGAAGTCGAGCGCACCGCCCTGGACGCCTACCACGCCCTGGGGTGCCGGGACTGGTGCCGGGTCGACTTGCGGGTCGATCGCTTCGGCGTTCCGAACATTCTCGAGCTCAACCCGCTGCCGGGCATCATTCCAGACCCCGCGATGAACTCGTGCTTCCCGAAGGCGGCGCGTGCGGCCGGATTCGCCTACGACGAGCTGATCCAGGAGGTCGTCCGGCTCGCCTGGCGCCGGCAGACAGGACGGGACCTCTCGGCCAAAGCCCGCGTCGGTTTCGGTGCAGCGGGGGGGACGCAGCATGTGGCACCCCTACGGGTCGCGGGTATGCGCGCGTGAGGATCGCCATCCTGTTCGATCCCGGCGCCGACGACTGGACGCCGGAGGACGTTCGCGGCGTGATGAAGGCCGTGGACGAGATCGGCGCAATCTTCGGCGTCATGGGCCATGAAATCCGCAAAGTGCCGGTGCGCCACGACATGCGCTGGTTTCAGGTGGCGCGGCGCGCGGACCTGGTGTTCAATCTGTGCGAAGGGGTGCACGGGAAGAGCGAGTGGGAGGAGCACGTCGTGGGGACGCTCGAGTTCGCCGGGATCCCCATCACCGGTGCGAGCCTTTGGACCATCGCCGCGTGCCGCCGCAAGCCGATCGCGAACGCGCTGCTCAAGCAGGCGGGCCTACCGGTGCCGCGCTGGACGGTGGCCCAGGGGAAGATCGAGGATGATTTCCCTCTACCCGCCATCGTCAAGCCCGCGGCCGAGGACGCGAGCGCGGGAGTCGACCGCGGCTCCGTGGTGAGTGACCGCAAGTCGCTCCGCGCGCGCGTGGCGTCGATGACGGAGCAGTTCGACGAGGTGCTCGTCCAGGAGTACATCGCCGGCCGGGAGTACAACGTGGGATTCGTGGGGAATCGCGTGCTCCCCATCTCGGAGATCGACTTCAGCCGCATGCCCGAGGGCGCCTGGCCCATCCTGACCTATGCCGGGAAATGGGAGATCGGCTCGCTCGACGACCTCGGCTCGGTACCCGTGTGCCCGGCCGCAATCCCGCAGAAGCTCGCCGATCGCCTCGTCCGGATCGCCGAGCTCGCCTGGCGCACGCTGCAAGGGAAGGGATACGGCCGCGTCGACCTGCGCGTCGACGACCAGGGCCGGCCGTGGGTGCTCGAGGTGAACCCCAACCCCGACTTGAACGACGACGCCGGCCTGTCCCGCATGGCAAAGGTCGCCGGCTGGGACTATGCCGAGCTGGTGCGCCGGATCGCCGAGGTGGCGCTGCGCGAGGCGCAGGGCGTCAAGGCGGCGCGTGAGCTGCTCGCTCCGTCCCGTCGGCCGCGCGCAACGCGGACCGCTTGAGCGGCTCACGGCGGCCACCGGCCTGTTTCGGCCGGAGGAGGTCGCCATCGCCGTGGAGCTGCTCGACGAGGCGCTCGCCGGGGACGACGACTACCGCTTCCTGGGCGCGTACGCGGAGGACGCACTCGTCGGATACGCCTGCTGGGGGCCGACGCCCGGGACCAGCGGCACGTTCGATCTCTACTGGATCGTCGTGGACCCGGCCCGACAGGGCGAGGGAATCGGGACGCAGCTCCTCGGGGCGGTAGAGCGACAACTGATGACTGATGACGGACGACTCGTCGTCGTCGAGACCTCGTCACGCGTCGAATACGCCCCCACGCGCGCCTTTTACGAGCGCCGCGGCTACGTCCAGGCGGCGCGGCTCCCGGGCTACTACGCTCCCGGTGACGACCTGGTCATCTATCTCAAGGACCTGACCCATGGAGTCCTGGCAGGAGCTACTCCGTAAGCGGAGCATCGCGTCCCTCGAGGCGCTCGTCGCCCGGTTCGGCGCCGAGCAGTTTCCCGACCTCGAGCGGCTGCGCCAGGCGGCGGAAAACTTCGAGTTCCGGATCTCCCCCGCCATGGTGGACCTCATCCAATCGCCCGGCGATCCGATCTGGCGACAGTACGTGCCCGACCTCCAGGAGCTCGAGGTGCGCGACGGCCTGGTGGACTCGCTGGCCGAAGACGCCGACTCGCCGGTTCCCAACATCACGCACCGCTATCCCGACCGCGCGCTGTTCCTGGTATCGCCCGTGTGCGCTTCGTATTGCCGCTTCTGCACGCGCCGCCGCAAGGTGGGCGATCCCGAGAAGATCCGGATGGCGCAGCTCGAGTCGGCCTTCCGCTACCTGGAGGAGCACACCGAAATCCGCGACGTGATCATGTCGGGCGGCGATCCGCTGCTCCTTTCCGACCGGCGGATCGACGAGCTCTGCAACCGGTTGCGCACCATACCGCACATCGAGGTCATTCGCATCGGGAGCCGCGTCCCGTGCCACCTGCCGGAGCGGATCACGCCGGAGCTGTGCGCGATTCTGAAGCGCTACCATCCGCTCTACATCAACACGCACTTCAATCATCCCGATGAGCTCACCCCCGCCGCCGTCGGGGCGCTCGGCCGGCTCGCCGACGCAGGCATCCCGCTCGGCTGCCAGACCGTCCTATTGAAGGGCGTGAACGACGATCCGGAGGTGATGAAGCGGCTGATGCAGCGGCTCCTCGCCGCGCGGGTGCGGCCCTACTACATCTATATGTGCGACCAGGTGGCGGGCGCGGAGCACTTCCGTACGACGGTCGAGAAGGGCCTTGAGATCATCCGGGCACTGCGCGGCTGGACGTCGGGCCTGGCGGTGCCGCACTTCGTGATCGACGCGCCGGGGGGCGGGGGCAAGATCCCTCTCGTCCCTGAGTACGTCGAGTCGATCGAGAACGATCGAGTCGTCCTGCGGAACTACGCGGGCAAGCGGTACGTGTACAAGCAGCCGGCCGCTCCGGAGGGCATTCTCGTCGGCTGAGGCGCGTCAGCGTTGCGACGCAATGTGAAACGCGAGATGGGCCCCTGTCGCATCCGCGCCCCCTCGTGCCGCAAAAATGCCCTCCCGGACCAGCGCGTGAGCGCCAGATTACTCCAGTGTGGCCGTCGTTTTGCCCATTCTCTCCGCCCTGCTGTCGCTGACCCAGCGACCGGATTCCGCGCACCCGCCGCCGCAATCCGCCACGCCGTCGACCATCGCCGAGCGTTACGATCCGGTGCTCGACGAGTTGCGCCACATGACGCCGCTCGCCAATCGGGTCGCCGCCGTGCGCAATCTGACACTGCGACGCGACGCGATCGAGTTCCACCTCGAGGATGGCACGCTCTACCTCGCAACGCCGGTCTCGGGTCGGAGCGTCGCCGCGATCTTTGTCGGACACGGATCCGTGGGGCTCGCGTGCCCGCTCGCCATCGAGCGACGGGAGCTGCAGCGCACGATCGGCGACTCCATGCGCGACTCGCGCCTCGCGGCCGCGGTGTTCGTGTTCACCGATTCCACCATGAGCGAACTCGCGCGGCACGTGACCTTCGGAGAGGGGCAATCGGTGAGCGAGGCCACGGGCCCCCTCAACGATGCGGTGGACCGCCTGATGGACGGCAGCCGTGTGCTCGAGCCGACGCTCATGGAGGACCTGCTGAACGGCGGTGACAACGGGTTCTTCTATGCCCACATCAAGCGCGAGCGAGGCGAGGACCTCATGCTCGTCGTCGATCCTGAGGAAGACGAGGGAATCAAGGTGCTGCGCCGGGGCCGGTTGGATGGTCAAAAGGTCCAAATCGTTTCCCAATTCCGGCGGGCCGACGCCCCGAACGACACTATGACGGCGTCGTCGCCCGCCGATCCGTTCACGCTTACCGCCTACCGCATCGAAGCAACCATCGCCAAAGGCCTCGGATTCACCGGGACAACCACCGTCCGTCTCACGGCACGACGCGGTGGCGTTCACTGGGTCCAGTTCCACCTCTTCTCAGAGCTCACGGTGGACTCGGTGCGCGACGAGGCGGGAGGCGCCGCCACCTTCACCCGCCCCAACCACAGCGCACAGGTGTGGGTACGCCTGAACTCGGCGCCCCGCGCCGGCGACACGGTCGGCGTGCGTATCGCCTATCACGGCGACCTCATCGGGTATACCTCCGTCGCGGAGCGTGTGCTGCACGGTGCGCCGTTGCGCATCCGTGCCAAGTTGCCGGCCGCCCTCGATCGCTGGTACTACGTCAAGTCCGCCTCGACCTGGTTCCCCCGCTATGGCGATAGACCCGCGAACGTCGACCTCACGTTTCATACGCCCAAACAGTACCGCTTCGCCAGCATCGGCCGGCTCGTAGAGGCACGCGTGGACGGCGACGTGGAGACGACGCATTGGGTCACCGTGCGACCTGCAGACCAGGTGTGCTTCAGCCTCGGCGACTTCGACGAGTTCAAGATCACGGATCCCCGGATCCCGCCGGTGACCGTTCACACGAACGGTCAGGCGCATCGGCAGATCGACAGGCTTTTTCTGGCGCTGCGAGATCAGGTGGGCGTCTCGGACGCTTTCGTCTCGAAGTTTCTCTCGCAACCTGCGCCGGAGCAGGACGTGGGGGCCGACATCGCGAACAGTCTTTCGTTCTTCACGCGCGTGTATGGTCCACCCCTGTTCGACCGGTACTACGCTGCGGAGATCCCGTTCGACTACGGGGAGGCCTTCCCGGGCCTCATCTATCTATCGGTGTGGACGTTCCAGGCGGTGGGGGACAGCGGCAACGAGGAAATCTTCCGCTCCCATGAGATGGCGCATCAATGGTGGGGCATCGGCGTCGAGCCGGCCGGATACCGGGATGCGTGGCTGTCGGAGGGATTCGCCGAGTTCTCGGGCCTGTGGTATATGCAACTCATCCTCAAGGATAACGAGAAGCTCTTCAAGCACCTCGAACGCTGGCGCCGGGAGATCCACGCCCGGCGCAACGACGCACCGCCGATCGGGATCGGATGGCGTGCGGAGCAGCTGAATAACCGGGACTACACCCTCATGACCTATCACAAGGGGGCATGGGTCCTCCACATGCTTCGCAACCTCATGATCAACCTTCGAACGATGGACGAAGACACCTTCATCGCCACGATGCGGGATTTCTATCGGCGGTATCGCGGCCGGCGGGCCTCGACGCGCGACTTCCAGAAGGTGGTGGAGCAGCATCTCGGCGTCGATATGAGCTGGTTCTTCGACGAGTGGGTGGAGGGCACTGCCATTCCGACCTATGTCGTCGCCTGGCACACCGAGCCCGCGCAAGACGGCCATTACACCCTGCGGCTGCGTGTTCGGCAGGAGGACGTGCCCGACCAATTCACGATGCCGGTTCCGCTGAAGATCGGGTTCGCCGATACCACGTTACACGCGTTCGTGCGGGTGAACGTGACCGGCTCGGTGACCGAGACGGCACTGGATCTGCCGGCCGAGCCGAAGCGGCTAGAACTCAACCCGTTCCAATCGGTGCTGGCCCAGGTCAAGGAAGAGTCGTGGGAGTAGCCCTACGGTAGCTGCCAGATCTCCACGCGGTTCCCGCCGAAGATCGGAACCAGCACCCGTTTCCGCTTCGCATCGTAGCCGATGTCAGCCGGACTCGGCACGCCGGTGATGATCTTCACCTCCTGCCCGGTCTCGTAACTCGACACCGTCGAGTCCGCCCAGCTCGAGACGAGGAGCCTGCTTCCGGCGATCTCGACTCCGTCGAACCCGCCGGGACCCTTCGCGATCACGCTCGGCGCCTTCTCACCCGGTTTCCAGGCGAGCACCGATCGCCCCCCGAATTGGACCACGATGAACCGCTTGCCGACCGAATCCAGCGTGATCCCGTTGGGCCGACCCAGCGTGTCGCCGCGCACCGCGACCGTCACCTGCCGGTCGGGTCCGATCCGGAAGATGCGATCCGGGCCGGGATGCAGCACGTTGCCCACATCGTCGAATCGGATGCCCGTGTCCGTGATGTAGAGCGCGCCGGTCGGCGCGACCGCGATGTCGTTCAAGAACACCGCGCCCAGACTCGCGAGGCTCACGCTGTCCCTCGGCGCGCCCGTCTTCGCGTCGAAGGCGCGCACCACGTCGATATCGGCCACCCAGAGGGTGTCGCCCCGGAGCGCCAACCCTTTCGGGGCGTTCAGCGTGACGCCGTTGTGCGCGCCCTCGACGAATTTGAGGTTCTCGATCGCGCCGTCGGGCCGCACGCGGCTGATGAAGCCGTTGTTGTCCTTCGCCAACGGACCGCCATTCACGTTGGAAACGAAGTAGACGTCCTGGGCCGAGTCGTACTTGACCGACTCCGGCGTGAGGAATCCTTCCACCACGGCCACCTTCGTGGCGGCGGGCGTCGGCGCGGGGGACGGGGGCGGTGGTGGCGCCGATGCGAGGGCCTTCATCGCGGTGTCCGTCGCGGTCGACTGCTCACCTGACTTTCTTTCCACCGGCTGGCACGCAGCGATGGTGGCGAGTACGGTGCAGAGGACGGTCCCTCTCATGGGTGATCTGCCTCCTCAGCCAGTGCTTTGATGTGCCGGAGCACCCGCGCATGGATCGCCCCGACGATCGAGCCCGCGGGAATCGTCCAGTAGCTCTGCGGGAACAGCTCCACCACGTACCGCGGCCGCCCTTCCAGTCGCGTGCGACCGCCCGGCAACGGAACCAGCCGGAACGCCCCGTGGGTCGCTCGGAAGTACCCGTCGAGGTGCGGAGGGTTCACTTGCCGATAGGGGCTCAACTCCCGCATGGGGGGCGCCTGCGCAGCGATGTCGAATTCGAGCCGTCGATTCTCCTCCCACACGGTGACCGGCTCCACGAAGCTGCCCGTCGTGAAGTCGCAGTAACGGGTCGCTCCGACGCCCGTCCCGTCGATGCGGGCACCGGTCGGCGCCGCCACGCCCGCCCGGAACAGCCACTCCCGGGGCGGTGGGAGCTGCGGGAACGTCACGACGTGCCGCCACACCGCGGCCGGGGGCGCGTCGATCTCGACGACCGTGATCACTTCGTGCAGCGGAGCGCGTTGCGGTGGGCTCGCGAGCACTATGAGCGGCGTGACGAGCGCGACGGTGCCGGCACCGAGGGCCGGCTCCGCCCGGTGCAGCGCCACCGCCCGGCCCAGCACCGCTCCCGGTACCGCGAACAACGCCGCCAGTGGGAACGCCAGTGCGAGACAGACCGCTCCTTCCAGAGCGAACAGCAGCATCGCGGCCGCGACGATCCCCACGCCAAGGAACGCGACCTGCATCGTCTCGCGCATGCTCTGTTGGCGACGCGCGTTGAAAACGTAGGCGCTGATGTACCCGATGGTGAAAGGCGTGCCCAGGAACAGCCCGGCCGAATAGAGGCGCCGCACGTACACGCCGATCACCACCGTCGGAATCGTAATGGCGAGCGACGCGGCAACGCCCAGGAGCCCGGCACTGAGGCGGGAGTCGATCGGCCCAACCGGCCCCGGACCGGCCGACCCCGCGGGCCGGGGCTGTGACGGCAGTGCGGCGAGCAACAACATCACCGCGTAGTTGAGGTAGGGCACGAAGAAAAGAAGAGCCAACCACGGCGAGCGTCCGGCGTCCACGGCGCGCCGCAAGGTCATGCTCACGCCGATCCACACGAATGGGAGCGTCCACACGACCAGCGCCGGCGCGAGCCACGCCGGGCCGTCCCGCAGCAGCCGCTCCCGGAGCGACCACACCGGGTTCGCGTAGTCGAGCGGCGTCCACCCGCGGCCGGCGAGCACCCACACGGCCGCCGCGTCCACCGCGTACTTGACCAGCATCAGCCCGGCGCCGTGCAGCAGGTACGTGCGCCGGTCGACTGGATCCTGCCAGGAGAACCAGAGGCGCAGCCAGCGCCCCGCCCGCCCCCCCGGCCCCCCCCTCAAGCCTTCGCCTCCCCCAGTTCCTTCTTTCGCACTTCCACGACCTTGTGCGCCGCGTCCGGTGGCACTTCCTGGTACACGTGGAACTTCTGGCGGTAGGTGCCGCGCCCGTGGGTAAGCGAGTGCAGCGCCGTCGCGTACCGGTCGAGCTCCGCCTCGGGTACGAGCGCCCGCACCTTGGTCAGACGACCGTCTTTCTCCGTGCCGAGAATCTGGCCGCGCCGCGATGAGAGGTCGCCCATCACCGCACCCTGATATTCGTCGGGCGTCCACACCTCGAGCTCGAGGATCGGCTCGAGCAGGACCGGCCGGCAGTTGGGGCTCACGTTCCGGAAGGCGAGAATGCCCGCCATCTTGAACGACATTTCATTCGAGTCCACGTCGTGATAGGAGCCGTCGTACAGCTCCGCCTTGAAGTCCACCACGGGGTATCCCGCCACCGGCCCTCGCGCCGCCGCTTCCTGGATGCCTCGCTCCACGGCCGGGATATACTGCCGTGGAATCACTCCGCCCACGATCTCGTCCAGGAACTGGAAGCCCGAGCCGCGGGGCAGCGGTGCGATCCGGATCCAGCAGTCGCCGTACTGGCCCCGTCCGCCGGTTTGTTTCTTGTGCTTCCCCTGTCCTTCGCCCTTGCCCTTGAATGTCTCGCGGTACGCGATCTTCGGCTTGCCGATCTGGGCGTGCACCCCGAACTTGCGCGCTAACCGCCCGACGATGATCTCGAGGTGACGCTCCCCGAGCCCGCGGATGAGCGTCTGTCCCAGCTCCCCGTTGTACTCGTGCTGAAACGTGGGATCCTCTTCGTGCAGTTTGTGCAACCCGTTCGAGAGCTTCTCCTCCTCGCCGCGCTGCTTCACCTCGATCGCCTCGGTGATCACCGGCTCGGGGAACGGGATCTTGGGGAGCACGATGGCGTGGTCCTTGGTCGAGAGCGTGTCGTTGGTGTGCGTGTCCCGCAGCTTCGCGACGACGCCGATGTCCCCCGCGTGCAGCTCGGGAATCTCGATCCGCTCTTTTCCCACCGTCACGCAGAGATGGTTCAGCTTCTCGACCGCCTCTCGCGGCGCGTTATACACGTCCTGGCCGTTCCTCACCGCACCGGAATAGACCCGGAACAGCGTCACGTCGCCCACGTGCGGCTCCGAGATCGTCTTGAACACCTGCGCCACGTATGGCCCGCCGTCCTCCGCTTTCAAGGTCAGCCGCTCGGCGCTCCCCCACCGTTGGGCCTCGACGGGCGGCTGATCGGTCGGCGCGGGCACGAGCTCGACCAGCTTGGAGAGCAGCGCCCGCACGCCGAACGTCAGCTCGGCGGCGCCGCAGAAGAGCGGGAAGATCTCACCTTTCAACATCCCCGTCTTCATCGCGGCGATCGCCTCGTCCCGCCCGATCTCTTCGCCGCCGAGGTAGCGCTCGAGCAGCGTGTCGTCCGTCTCCGCGATGCGCTCGATCAGCTCCTTCGAGTAGCGTTCGAAACGGTCCTGATACTCAGCCGGCACGTCGACTTCTTCATACTCGCCGGCCTTCGTGCCCTTCTTGTATAGGTGGCACTTCTTCGAGAACAGGTTGATGATCCCGTGGAACTGGGGGCCTTCGCCCACCGGGATCTCCACCGGGATCACCTTGGGTGTGAGTCGCTCTTTGATCTGCTCGTACACCTTCTCGAAGTTCGCGTGCTCCTTGTCCATCAGCGACACGAAAAACAACCGGGGGATGCCCCGCTTCTCGGCGTAGTCCCATACTTTTTCCGTGCCGACTTCCACACCGCCGGTGGCGGAGACGACGACCACCGCGCCGTCGGCCGCGCACACCCCGGCGAGCGCCTCGCCGGTGAAGTCCAGGTAGCCGGGTGTATCGATCAGGTTGAGCTTGACGTCCATCCATTCGGCGACGGCGAGAGCCAGGTTGATGGAGTACTTGCGTTCGATCTCGTCGGGGGTGTAATCGGTGAGGGCCGTGCCGTCCTTCACGGAGCCGTGGCGTTTGCTCGTGCCGGCCACGAACGCGAGGGCATCGACCAAGGAGGTCTTCCCGCTCGCGCCGTGGCCGACGACCGCCACGTTGCGGATCTCGCCTGTCTTGTACACGCGCATAGGCGCATGCAGCTCCTGCTGGGGGTGCGGAGAATATGAGGCGGAAAACAGGGGGTAGGCTAGAAGGCCTGTTGGCCGACGACTCGAGCCTGCTCGCTCTTGGGTACCCGCAGACACACCACTGCCCCCAGCACCATCACGGTCCCAGCCACGAGAAACGCCGCCGCGTGCGACATGTCGTACACCTTGCCCAGCACGAGCGGCCCCAGCAGCCGACCTAGGGCGGCCAGCGCCTGCGCCGCGCCGAGCACCGTCCCCTGCTCGGTGGGGTCGGCGATGACCGAAACGAGACCGGTCGCAGCCGGTGCGAAGATGCTGTTGGACAGAGCCAGCAGGGCCGTCCAGCCGTACAGCGCGGCGCTCGACTGCAGCGCCGGCACGATCGCGATGGCGACCGCCATGCCGAATCCGCCGACGATCAGCAACGCTCGATCGCCGAACCGCCGGGCGAGCTTGCCGAATGCGTATCCCTGAACGATCGCGGCGGTGATGCCGATGACGGTGAAAAACCATCCCAGCTGCTGCTCGCGCCAGCCGAACATGAACGCGGCCCAGAGCGGAATCGCCACGGTGTAGCCCGAGAAGGCGAATGGGGCGATCGCCCACGCGAGCATGAGCGGCGCGAGGCGCGGGTCTTTGAACGCGTCCCCGATATGGGAGAAGTCCCAGAGGGGACGCTCGGTGCGGTGCACCGCCCCGAGCGACTCCGGGAGAATGAGGTATGCCGATACGAAATTCGCGAGCGATAACGCCGCGGCCACGAGCCCCGGCGCCGCCGGTCCCAGGTAGTGTGCCGACAAGCCGCCCAGGGCCGGCCCGATAATGAATCCCAGGCCGAAGGCCGCCCCGATGAGCCCCATCCCGCGCGAGCGCTCTGCGGGCGTCGTGATATCCGCGATGTAGGCCTGCGCCGCCGAGATGTTTCCGCCCGCGAACCCGGAGACCACCCGCGCCACGAACAGAACGGCGTACGAATGGGCCGACGCGAACAGAACGTAGCCGGCGGCGTTGATGAGCATCGTCGCCAGCAGGATCGGGCGGCGACCGACGCGATCGGACGTACGGCCCAGAAAGGCGGTCGCCAGGAACTGCATCGCCGAGAACACGCCCAGGAGCGCGCCCAGCCCCAACCCGCCCGCGCCCAGCCGCTGCGCGTAGTAGGGCAGGATCGGAATGATGATGCCGAAACCGATCAGATCGATCAGCACCGTGAAAAAGATGACGGCGAAGCGGGAGCGGGCGGCGGGCATAGGGGCTAGAATCTACTGCCCCTTTCGGAGTGCCCACATGGCCACCTGGCACCGGCTCGGCGATCGGGCCGAGCTCTCACAACGCGTTCCTCTCGCCGTCAAGCTCGAGCGTTGGTCGGTCGCGCTGTTCCTCTACGACGGCCGGTTTCGCGCCATCGGGAACACCTGCAACCACAAAGGCGGTCCCCTGTCCGAAGGCAGGCTGCGCGGCGAGTTCGTGATGTGCCCGTGGCACGCATGGGAGTACAGCGTGATCACCGGGAAGGGGCCCGAAGGCTACGACGAGGAGCAGGTGCCCGTGTTCGCGGTCGAAGAGCGCGAGGACGGTGTGTACGTGCAGACGCCGCCCACCATGCCCCGCAAGCTCATCAAGCACATGCCGTCGCACCTGCTCGAGGAGCACCCGAAGGCGCCCGGCGCACCACCACGGGTGCTCGCGATCTCGACGACCGCGATGGACGACGTGAATCCCCGGTTCTCGACGTCCGATGCGCTGCTCGAGCACACCCTGGATCAGGCCAGGCGCCGCGGCGCCGACACACAGCACATCAAGCTGCGCGATCTCAAGTTCCGCCACTGCGAAGGCAACTACTCGAAGGCGGCCCGGGCGTGCACGTGGCCCTGCGCCATCACGGAGCGGGACCCCGAGGATCAGCTCACGGCCGTCTACGAGGGCCTGGTCCACTGGGCCGACGTGGTGATCATCGGTACGCCGATCCGGTGGGGGAACGCCTCGTCGCTCTACTACAAGATGATCGAGCGCCTGAACTGCGTGCAGAACCAGGTGACGATCCACAACACGGTGCTCATCAAAAACAAGGTCGCCGCATTCATCATCACCGGCGGCCAGGACAACATTCAGGCGGTCGCGGGCTCGATGTTCACGTTCTGGGCCGAGCTGGGATTTGTGTTCCCGCCGTTTCCGTTCATCGCGCACTCGCGCGGGTGGGACGCCGAGGACATGCAGAACAACGTGCGCCAGGTGATGGCGAGCGACACGCTGCGCGAAGCGTCGTACGAGCTCCTCGACCGGGCGCTCGATTTCTGGACGATCATCGATAAGCACAAGGCGGAGCTGGACAAGCCGATGGAGCGGGCCGGTCGCAAGGCGAACGCGCTGCCCGAGCCTGAAGAGGCCGAAGAGGAGATCATCGCATGAGCCGTCGCATGGAGCTTGCCAAGGCGTACGAGAAAGCCCTGTTCGCCGGTGATCGGGACGGCGTCGGGAAGCTGTTCCACGACGACGTCGTGTACTGGGTGGCCGGCGCGCCGCCGATCGGCGGCGAATGGCATGGTCGCGAGCGCGTGCTGGACGCCTTATGGAATCGTGAGCCCGGTCTCGGCCCGGCCGATTGGGAGGGTGGGGATGTGTGGCGCGACTGGTACGACGCCGACGATCGCGTCATCGTGGAGATCCGTGAGCGCTGGTGGCTCAAGAGCCATCCGAAGGACGTCATCGACCAGCGGACCTGCATCATCATTCGTTTCCAGGACGAGAAGATCGCCGAAATGCGGGATCACACCGACACCCACATCTACGAGGAGTTCGTGAGCCGCCACCGGATCGAGTTGCCGAAGTTCAAGCAGCATTGACACGTCGGCACGTGATGCGCGTCACGTTGTTAACACGCGGGCCGGTTGCCGGGTCTTAGCTCCGCACCCCAACCGGGACCATATATGCGACGTCAACTCACGCTCTTTGCCCTGCTCGCGTTCGCCCTGAGCGCGCCTGCGGTGCTGTCTGCGCAAGACTCGGGCGACGTGCACCAGGACCGCAAGGACATCCGCCACGACCGCCGGGATGCCCGCAGCGATCGTAAGGATATCCGCCACGACACGAAGGACATTCGCCAGAACCGCCGTGACATCCGACAGGACCGCCGCGATATCCGGCAAGACGTCAAGAACGGTGACGTGAAGGACGCGCGTCAGGACAAGAAGGACCTCCGCAGTGACCGCCGCGATGTCCGCCAGGACCGCCGCGACCGCCGCCAGAACACGCGTGACGTCCGGAAGGATCGCCGGGATGCAAGGCAGGACCGAAAAGAGCTACATCAGGACCAGAAGAAAGACAGCACGAAGGGCTAGACGGCGAGACGGCTAGCGGCTGTTAGGGAGGAAGTGGCAGGCAGCCCACCTGACCCCCGCTCCCTAGACACCGCTAGCCGTCTGGCCGTCTCGCCGTCTGCTCTGAAATCGCGTCTAGATGTTTGTCGCTCCGCCGTGCGATCCAATACAGCGGGATGCCGAGCAGCAGCGTGAGCCCGCTCCACGCCCAGGCGACTCCGATCGAGCGGACGCGTGCCACCGCGCCCCAGACCGATTGTCCGATCACGCCACCGGTGTTCCCGAACATCGAGTCGAGGGAGAGGATCGTGGCCCGCTGAGCGGACGGGATGTGGGCGTTGAGATACGCCTGCTTCACCGGCATCGCGAGCCCGATCGCCACGCCGTACAACAGGTAGAGCGAGACCACGACGTAGAAATTCGTCAACAGGCCGCACGCCACGGCCAGCGCCGCCTGGGCGGCGACCGAGATCATCAGCAGCCCGGTGCGGGTCCTCACCACGCGGGACAACGGCGCCACCAGTGCGTTCCCGACGATCAGGCTCAGCCCCACGAGCGAGCTGATCACCCCGTCGACCCACACGAGGTTACGCCCCAGCAGGTCCAGGAAGTAGCGCTGCCAGCTGTAGAAACCGAAGATCATGAAACTCATGCCGACGAGCGACGCCAGCATCACCGGGCGGACGACCGGATGCTTGAGGCCGTAACTCAGCCCCTCGATGAACACCCGCCGCATTTCCGCCGGCACGCGGCGGAGCTCGAGGGCCCGAGGCGTGAACCCGAGCTCCGGCATCCCGCGCCAGGCCAGAACAAACAGCGGGATGACGATCGCCGCCCGCACGAAGTACGGGATGTCGAGCCGGATCTGCCCGAGCAGGCCACCGCCGAGGGTCCCGACGAGCATGCCGCCGCCGAAGAACATTTGCCCACGGGCGAAGACCGGCTCGAGCGGATCCTGATACCCGGTGGCCTTGAGCGCGTCGACGAGCCACGCGTCCACGGCACCCGTGTAGAACGTGTACCCGAGCCCGAGGAACACGGAGACCCACACGAACGCCCAGAACCCCCAGCCGCGCCATGCGATGGCGACATAGAGTAGCGTCGTGACGAACAGTGTTGCGAGGCACAGCAGGAAGGAGACGCGCCGACCCAACGTGTCCGCGACGACGCCCGTCGGGATCTCGAAGACCATCGAGCCGAGCGTGAATGCGGCGTTGGTGAGCAGCACCTGCTGGATGTTGAGCCCGGCGCCCATCTTGAAGAGCGTGTCGATCCCCCAGATGAGCGACATCGCGAAATTGAAGAGCGCGGTGATGGTGAAGTACGTCCGGATGATGCGCGCGCTCACGCCGCCACCACCTGGGTGTCGCTCCACGACTTGAGAGCCGTGGCCGTCAGGATCACGCCGCCACCGACCACCGCGAGCGGGCCCGGCGCCTCTCCATGGACCAGCCACGCCCAGACCGGACTCAGCACCGGCTCGACGAGGAGGAAGAGCGATGCTTCGAGCGCAGGCACGCGCGTGATGGCTCGCGACAGGAACACGTAGGCGAGCCCGAGCTGGAACACGCCGAGATACGCCACAGCCAGCCAGTCGCCCGCGCGGCCGGCGGCGAGGGGCCACGCTCCCGGCAGGCTGACCAGAAACACCAGCAGATTGCCACACGCGGCCGCGCTCGCCACCGGTCCGTGATCACCGCTCGTGCGCGCCAGCCAGCGGTAACCGGTCACCGTGAACGCCCAGGCGACCGCACTGCCGGCCGCGAGCAGGTTGCCGAGCGCGGGATCCGGCGCGGTGGCGAAGCGCCGATTTCCGCCGACGAACAGCAGCGCCAACCCTCCACCAAGCACGGCCATGAAGCCCAGATCTCGGGCGCGCACTCGCTCGCCCAACAGCAACGGCGCGAGCGCCACCACAAATAGCGGGTTGGTCGCCTGGAGGAAGACGGTGTTGGCGGCGGTCGTGAGCTTGTTCGCGAACACGAACAGCAGGCCCGCGGCGGCGTACGCGACGCCGACGAGGGCAACTTGCCACGTCCACCGGCGGCGGGCCTCGGGAATGAGGAGGAGGATCGCGAGCATCGCGACGAGTGCACGGAACGCGGCGATCTGCCACGCACCGAACGTCGACGACTTGATCACCGCGCCCGCCGTCGAGAAACACATCGCGGCGAGCACGAGCTGCCATCGGGCCTTCACGGCGCGTTGACCTGCAACCACTCCCGCGCGATCGCGGCGATGTCCTTGTGCTCCACGTCCGCGAGCGCGTTGAGCCGCCGCATCTCCGCGTTGGAGATCTTGCCGTCCAGCTCAGCCAACGCCCGGCCCACCTCCGGATGGGCATCGAGGGTCTGTCCGCGGGTCACCGTCGCCGCCTGGTAAGGCGGGAAGTAATGGCGGTCGTCCTCCAATACCACCAGGTCGAGCGCGGCAATCTGCCCATCCGTCGAGTTGCCGGCGATCACGTCCACTTTGCCTTCGGCGAGGGCGCGGTAGGTGAGCCCGAGGTCCATGGCGGTGGGCGGTGCCGCGAACCGCAACCCGTAGACGTCGGCGAGCCCCCGAAAACCGTCGGCCCGCTCGAGGAATTCGTATCCGAACCCCGCGCGCCAGCGTGGGGCGACGCGCGCGAGATCGGAGATACGCTGGAGACCATGGCGCGCGGCGTCCGCGCGCCGCGCAGTGATGGCAAAGGTATTGTCGAAGCCCAACGGCTTTCCCCACACGAGCCCAAAGCGCTGCCGGTATTGGGCGGCGACCGCGCGGTACACGCTGTCCGGACCGGGCCCGGGCGGGAGTTTCAGCAGCGCGGTATAGGCCGTGCCGGTATACTCGACGTAGAGATCGATCTGTCCGGCGGTGATCGCCTGATGGCACACGAACGTGCCGCCCAAATGAAAGCGTCGCTCCACGGGCACCGACGTCCGACGCTGGATCTGCTGCGCGACGATCTCCCCCAGCAAATCAGACTCGGTGAAGTTCTTGGACCCGACGACGATCCGATCACGGCGGTGACACCCCCAGAGCGCGAGGGCACCGAGGAGCACTCCCCGTCCAACCGTCCAACGGTCCAACCTTCCGACTCTCACGTCCGCCGCCACGCCAGGCGCCGCTCCGCGAGACCGAGGAGGCCGTCTGCCGCGATCGCCATGAGCGCCGCGGGCAGGGCCCCCGCCAGAATCAAAGTATTGTCCACGGTCGCGACCCCGCGAAAGATGTAGACGCCGAGACCGCCGGCCCCGATCGCCGCAGCGATCGTGGCCGTTCCAACACCGACCACCGTCGCCACCCGCACCCCGGCGAGGATCACGCCCAAGCTCAACGGCAGCTCCACCAGCCGAAGCAGCTGGCCGTCCGTCATGCCCATGCCCCTCCCAGCCTCACGGACCGCCGGGTCCACCCCGGCGATACCCGTATAGGTGTTGCGAACGATCGGGAGGAGCGCGTACAGCACGAGCGCGACGATGGCGGTGCGAGCGCCGATCCCGCCGAGGAAGGGCAGCGGAATCAGGAATCCGAACAGGGCGAGGCTCGGAACGGTCTGGAAGACGTTGGCGAGCCCGAGCACGGAGCCTCGCCACGCGGGGCGTCGCGTCAGTGCGATCCCCAGGGGCACGCCGATCAGGATGGCCGTCCCGGTCGAGATGAGGACGAGATACATGTGCTCCCAGATGAGGCCCAGAACCTCCTGGGCGTTTCGCGCATAGAAGGCCAGCACGCTCATGCCGCCGCCATGAATGCTCGAGCCTCGGGATGCTCCGAGCTCTTGAACTCGTCGGGCGTGCCGAGAAACACCAGCCGGCCCTGGTGCATGAGCCCGATGCGCGTGCCGAGCAGCAGCCCCTCGCGCACGTCGTGAGTCACGAACACCATCCCCTTCCCGAGCCGACCCTCGAGCGCCCGGAACTCGCGCTGCAGCTCCACACGCGTGATCGGATCGAGCGCTCCGAACGGCTCGTCCAGGAGCAGGAGCGGGGGATCGGCAGCGAGGGCCCGGGCGACGCCGACGCGCTGCCGCTGTCCCCCGGACAGCTCGTGCGGGTACCGCGCCCCGAACGTGTCGGCGTCGAGGCCGACCAGGGCGAGCATCTCCCGCACGCGGGCGGCGACACGCGCGGGCGGCCAACCCTCGAGCGTCGGTACGAGTCCCACGTTCCGCTCGACGGTGAAATGCGGGAACAGGCCGATCTCCTGAATCACGTACCCGATGCGGCGCCGCAGACGCGTGACCTCGAGTTTGGCCGCCGCCTCTCCGGTCACTCGCACCTCACCCGCGGTCGGCTCGAGCAACCGATTGATCAACTTGAGCGTCGTGGTCTTCCCGGATCCGCTCCGCCCCAGCAGGACGAGCGTCTCTCCCTCCCCGACCGTGAAGGAGACGTCCTGAACCAATGCCCGGCGTTCCGGCCCCCCCCCCGGCAGCGCGTAGCTCAGCCCGCTGACCTCCAGCGCCGCAGTCATACCGGCGCTGCGAGCACCATGACGAACCGCTGATCGTCGCTCTGTCTCTGCCACCGGGAAGCGAGTCCGGCATCGGAGAGAATCCGCAGGAACGTCTCGGCGGCGTACTTATAGGAGTGGTTCATGGCGAGTCGCTCTCCCCGGCCCAACCGCAAGACCTCGCCCCCGAGCAGCGGCTCGACGTCGCGGCCCGCGCGGAAGTGCTTCGGGATCAGGTGCAATCCGGGAAGGCGGGCATCGTCCGCGGCCTCGAACACGAGCTCGCCGTCCGCTTCGAAGATGCCCACCGCGTTGAGCGGTGCCCAGGCGAACCGGCGGTTCAACGGGTTGTCGTAGCCGGCGACGGTCGAGTCGCCCGCATAGATCTCGCCATCGACGAGCAGCGCGTCGGTGGGTCGAAGCAGCCGCGCCAGCTCGCGCGCTTCCGCGATGGGATCGAATGCGCCGAGCGTGTTCCCGATGAGCAGCACGAGGCGACGCGGCGTCTCAGGATCCGCCGCGAGCTCCCGAAGGTGAGCGGGATTCGTGAAGTCGGCCTTGATCCCTTGCGTGGGGATCCCCGCCCCCAGGGCCCCGGCGCAGGCCATCTCGAGGAGCGCCTGGCTGGTATCCACGGGAACGTAGGAGACGCGGGCGCCGTTCTCCCGTAGCGCCTCGAGGATCAGGAGATCCTTGTCTCCTTGGCCCGCTCCGAGGCTCAGCACCTCGAGCGGGGCTGGGGGGAACAATCGCGCGAGCTCGGCGCGCGAGCGCGCGATGACGGACTGCGAGCGCACGAAGTTGCGGTACGCCCCATCGGAGCACAACGCGAGCCACGCACGCACCGACAGGGGAAACCAATAGAAGAATTTCTCCGGCAGGCGTCGCTGCTCGAGCGCCGCAACGAATTCCCGAGCGAGGTCGTTCTCGGTCAGTAACGCATGAATCGGGATCATGGAGGGTTGAGAGTTACCGGTTGACGGGTGCGACGGCAACCCGTAGGATTTACAAGACAGCCGTCTTCCTGCTTCCCTGTTGCAAGGAGGTTGCATGCAGATCGTCGAAATGCAGGAGCTCGTGCCCAGCTGTCATCGTCCCGAGATCGTCGAGACGGCGGAGCTGGTGCCTACCTGCCACTCCTGAGGGAGCGGCTTTGATGCACCCGGGGGCCCGGACTGATGTCCGGCCCCCTTCGCGTTTCCTGACGTCCGGACCCAGGCTCGGATTCGGCGGCTGGGCAGTGGGCGGAACGCGATGGGGTGCTTCCCCGCCGGAGCGCGAACGCGTGGCGGCGGTCGAGCGCGCGATCGAACGCGGCATCACCTTCTACGACACCGCTCCCACCTATGGCGGCGGGGTCTCCGAGTCCCTGCTGGGCCGTGTGCTCCGGCCCCACCGGGAGCGCGTCGCCATCGCCACCAAAATCGGGCCTCGCGACGACCCACGTGAGTCGCTCGAGGCGTCGCTCACGCGGTTGGCCACCGACTACGTGGACTTGGTCCAGCTGCACGAAGCCGGGGATCGCTGGGAATGGCAGCTCGAGCAGCTGGGCCGGCTCCAGGACGAGGGGAAGGCCCGCGCGGTCGGAGCCTGCAACGCCACTCATCTCCAGCTCGCGCGCGGACTCGAGATCGCGGCCCTGCGGAGCTATCAGGGACCATACAACCTGTTCGATCGGGACGTGGAGGAGCGCCACCTGCCCCTGTGCGGCCGCCACGGACTCGCGTTCCTCGCCTACCGGCCTCTCGCATCGGGGCTCCTGAGCGGAGCCTACCGCACCGCCCCCAGCTTCCCGGAAGGGGATCACCGGCGGAGCATTTACTGGTTCTCGGGCTCCGAATTCGCGCGGCGCCACGAAGCCATCGAGCGGTTGGAGGGGCTCGCGCGTGGGCGCGGGATCTCGCTCGCGGCGCTGGCGTTGGGTTGGGTGCTCGCCCGCCCGGGGGTCACGATCGTGCTCGCCGGCGCCCGGTCTGCCGGCCAGGTGGACGACAACGTCACCGCGGTGGAGCGGCCGCTCACCGCAGACGACGTTGCGAAAATCGACGCGATCGTGGCCGCCGTTTTCCCTCCAGCCCGCGCGACCGCTTCGGCCCGAGGGCTCGCCGCCGGGTGGGGCGCCCGGGAGCGCTACATCATCGAGCAGCTGGACGGGTCGAAAACGTACGAGGCCATCGCCGCGGGGTGGACCGACCGCGGCGAGCAGCCCATGGTCGCGGCGCAGGTGAAGGTGTTCTGTGACCAACTCGCCGAGCGAGGGTTAGTAGAATAATGCCCAAGGCGAGACTCATGGTCGGCGCGTTCTATAACCCCCATCTCGGGGCAGAGTTGGCCCAGGCGGAGGGGATCGACCATCTCGCGATGGCGGACCCCCCCGGAGCGAGTGACCCGTGGTGGCGGGCAATCCGCGACCGCTACACCCTGTTGCTCCACGACTACCTCGGCCAGCTCTCGGAGCCGCTCGATGAGCGCTCGATACAGCGAGCGCGATCGCTCGCCGAGCTGTACCGCTCACCCTGGGTGGCCGAGCATTTCCAGTGTCTCCACACGCTCGACGGCGCCTATAACCTGAACTACGTGTTTCCGCCGCTCTACACCGAGGAATTTCTCGAGCGTTTCATCTGCAATGCCCTCGCGCTCCAGGCTCGGCTCGACCAACCGCTCGTGATGGAGAACATCCCTGGCTTCTTCGATGTGAAGGCGAGTCAGATGCCCGAGCCGGTGTGGCTGCGACGGTTTTTCGAGGCCACGGGCGTCGGCTTTCTGCTCGATCTGCCGCACGTCTGGCTCGAGGCCCACTACCGGGGGATGCAGCCGGAGCACTGGCTCGACGCGTTTCCGCTCGAGCACGTGGTCGAGCTCCACGTCGCGGGTGTGGAAGAGGACGACGACCTGCGCGGCCCCTGGATCGCGCCTGCCGAGCCCGCGAACGACATGCTCGAGTTCGCCGCGCACGCAGCGAGCCGATGCCCGAATGCCAAGGCCGTCACGTTCGATGCCTTCTCACCTTCCCTCACGGCGGAAGTCCTGCTCCGGAGCGTGGAGCGGATCCGGGCGGCGCTGTGAGGGTGATGCTCGCGCTTCTCCTCGCGGGGGTGCTCGGGGATACCGTCATCCCGGCGGGCACGCACATCCCGATTCGTTTCGTGCAACGCGTCACCAGCGGCAAGGATACCGTCGGCACCGCTGTGCTGGTGCAGACGATGGGCGCGCTCGTGAGCGAGTCGTGTGTGGTCGTCCCGCCCTACCTCCGGGCGATGGGTCACGTCGTGGTGTCCAAGGGCGGCGGCCGGTTCGGCCGTCACGGCAAGCTCGGATTACGTTTTGACTCGCTGGAAGTCCGACGAGGGCGGTGGGTGCCGATCGCGGGACTGCTGGACACGCTCGAGTACACGAAGCCCGCGTTCCTCACCGATTCGGGGCTCGTGTCGAGCGGGAAGACGGGGGTGGCTGGTGTCGGCAAGAAGCTGGTGCCGGCTGGGGTCGCGGCCGCCGTCGATATCGCCGCCGTTCCGGTCGCCGTGCTCGGCGGCTACTCGCTGATGCGCCGCGGGCCGCCCGTGAGGATTCTCGCCGGCGAAATCGGCGGGCTCAGGCTCACGGAGCCGGTCACCGTCCCCGATCCCGGCGCGTGCGAGTCCGTGACGGAGCACCACGAGCTGGTCGACCCACCCGCGCTGCCGAAATTCCTGCCCCGTTCCGAGAATCGGGCCGGGACGGTGCTCGGCGACCCGTTCAACGTGCTGCTGCTCGGCAGCGAGGTGGCGATCGACAGCGCGTTCCGGAGCGTCGGTTGGATTCCGGCGCAGAAGCGGTCGGTCAAGACCGTCGCGAGAGAGATCACCGCGGCCATCGCCAGCCGGCCCGCGATGAATGCTCCCGTGAGCACGCAATACTTCGAGGGCCGGCCGCAGGACCTTGCTTATGAGCTGCCCGGCCCGAACGTGCGCATCCGGCATCACATCCGGATCTGGCTGCTCGACACCCTCTCCCAGGTTTGGGTCGGCGCGGCCAACAAGGACGTGGGCGTGCTGTTCAAGCCATGGGAACCGCAGGCCACGCACAAGATCGAGCCCCACATCGATCACGAGCGCGATCGCGTCGTACACGACCTCGAGGCGAGCGGCTGCGGCGACCTGCTCGACTACATGACCCTTCCCGGCGCCATCACCGAGGGGCGCAACGTCTCCGGTCAAGAACTCATCACTGACGGCCGCACCGCGGTCGTGCGAATGCGGGCGTGCGAGCCAGCGGCGACGCCGTAGTGATCCCTCCGCGTACGGACCGGGCAGTCCAGGACGAAGTGATTCGCGCGCTCGCGGACGCTCCCTACCGCCGCTCCCCTCAGTGGCAGCGGCTCGCGCTCGCCGATCCAGACCGGGTCGAGCGGTACGCACGGTTCCTGGCGCGACACTTCTATCACGAGCGCATCGTCCAGTTCTTCAAGTACTCGCGTGCGCTGGCGCGCATCACCGGCCGCCGACCCGAGGCGGTGCTCAAGCGAGCAGAGTTCGACGCCCTGCTGCCGACCGCGGTGCTCGGGAGCCGTGAGACGGCGCGGGCCGTCGCGCGGCTCGTGGTGGATTACGTGGGCGCGGCCGGGGCGGCCAGGACGGGCATCCCGTTTCTCGGCGATCTCCTGCGGTACGAGGAGGCGATGATGGTGGTGGAGGCGGGGCCGAGAGTCTGGCGGGATGACGACCGGGGAGCGAGGAGCGGGGAGCGGGACCTTCCGGAGAGGGTGGACGGGACGGTGCTGCTGGAACTCGCTTACGACCTTCCAGTCGTCCTACCGAAGCTGCTCCAGCCGTGGACCGAGTTGCCCGAGGCGCCGGAGCGCCCCGTCAAACTCCTGGTCGCGCGGTCGCCGCACGGACGCGTCGCCGTGGCCCGGAGCGACGGGAGCGTCGCGGCAGTAGTAGGGCTTGCCGACGGTACCAGGACCCTCGAGGAGCTCGCCTCGGGCGCGGGCATGGACGTCGGCGCCCTGAAGGAGACGCTCCAGGGACTCGTGGATTTGGGGGCCGTGCGCTTCTCGACGGGCAGCTAGGCCGTGGAAGTTCAGATCTTCGGCGTGAGGACGAGACATGGCGGGCCTGGGTCGCCGCGGCCCGGGAGTCCGGGTAAGTTCCGATACACGCACCCCACCGGAGCACACCGTGACCACGAAATACGAAAGCGCCAAGCTGCTCCTCAAACTGTACGACCTGCGCCGCGAGCCGGTGATGCGCAAGGCGCGCGCCTGGTTCCGCGAGGATTTCCACCCGAAGAGCGCACAGGAGATCCTGGCGATCTACCGCGGCAAGACGAGCGCCGCGTATCGCATGGTGACGACCTACTGGAACATGGCCGCGGTGCTCGTCCTGCATGAGGCCATCGATGAAAAGATGTTCGCCGACGTGAATGGTGAGCATCTGATGGTGTACGCGCGGCTGCAGCCGTTCCTCAACGAGTTCCGCGGGCTGCTCAACAACCCGACCTACCTGGACAAACTGGAGCAGCTGATCCTGCGGATGCCGGACGCCCAGGCGCGGCTCGCCCGGTTCCGCCGCGCCGCGCCTCAGCCGAAGGTCGCCAAACGACCCAAGAGGGTCGCGTGACCGCCGCCATTCCGCGCCCGACGGCGGGGGAATACGCCCCGTACTACGACCGCTACATCGGCAAGGTCCCGGACGGCGACGTGCTACAAACGCTCGAGAGTCAGCGCCGCGAGACCCAGCAGCTGCTTGCCGGGCTTTCGGAGCAGAAGGCGCTACATCGGTACGCCCCCGGGAAGTGGAGCATCAAGGAGGTGATCGGACACGTGGCGGACGCCGAGCGCGTGTTCTGCTATCGGGCGCTGAGGTTCGCGCGCGGCGACGACCAACCACTCTCCTCGTTCGACG
>DASZCN010000133.1:0-4716 GCA_035943095.1 Gemmatimonadales bacterium
CGCGTCGTTCACGGCGAGGATGCGGAGCGTCGTGAAGTCGTACACGAACATCGGCTCCGGGTTCGTCTCGAACAGGAGTCGATACTTTCGCTCGCTGTCGTGCAGCTGCTCCTCGGTTCGCTTGCGCTCGATCGCCATCGCGACCTGCGTCGAGACGAACTGCAAGATGTGCTTCTCGGTCTCGCCGTAGCGGACGCCGGCGGCATAGGTTTGTGCCACGAGCACGCCGATCGTACGATCGCCGATCTTCAGCGGCACACCCACCCAGTCGATGGACGGCGCGCCGATCAGCTCGACATCCCCCCGGCGCTCGAGCTCCGCCTGCACCTCGGGCGTGACGAGCAACGGCTGGCCCGAGCGCAGCACGTATTCGGTGAGACCCTTTCCCGGACGTTTGGACGGGAAATCCGCATCCATTTCGTCCACGTGGTACGGGAAGCTCAGGAGCTCGCTCGCGGGATCGTAGAGGGCGATGTAGAAGTTCTTGGCCGGCATCAGCTCGTCGACGATCTCGTGGATGGCCGCGAACAGATCCTGGAGGCTCCGGGCCGAGTGGGCGGCCTCGGAGATGCGGTACGTGGCCAGCTGGACCCGCTCGGCGCGCCGCGTCTCAGTCACGTCGCGGAAACTCCACACCCGGCCCACGCTCCGGCCGCCGATCCGTTGGGGCTGCGACAGCCGCTCGAAGATCCGTCCGTCCTTGAACGTCAGCACGTCGAAGCTCGACGCGTCAGGGCGGGCGTACAGGTCGCGGACCTTACTCAGGAATTTCTCCGGCTCCGCCAGCTGTTCGAGTACGAAGGCGACGGTCTTGTGGTCGTCTTTCTGCTCCAGGACCGAGTCGGGGATCCGCCACAGCGCGGCGAACTTGCTGTTGAAGCTCACGATGCGGCCCGCGAGATCCACCACCAGGATGCCGTCGGCCGTGGACTCGAAGGTGGCGTTCAAGAGGGACAGCGTCTCGCGCAGGTCCTGCTCTGTCTGCTGGCGCTCCGTGATATCGCGGTAGGTGACGACGATGGCGCCGATGGCCGGGTTGCCGAGGCGGTTCACGCCCACCGCCTCGAGCCGGCGCCACGTCCCATCCTTGTGCTGCGCGCGGAGCTCGGTCTTCACGAGGCGGCCGGGTTGCTGCATCAGCTCCCCGAACAGCTCGAGCGCGGCGCGACGATCGTCCGGGTGAACGAGCTCGAACACGTTGCGGCCCACGTTCTCGGTGGAGCCGTAGCCGAGCACCGGCTGCGTGGACTGGCTGGCGTACAGCACCTCGCCATCGGACCCGAGCAGGGTGATGACGTCGCTCGAGTGCTCGACCAGCTGGCGGAAGCGCTGCTCGCTGGCTCGGACGGCCTCGGCGGCCCGGCGCCGCTCGGTCACGTCGCGCGCGACCCACACGACCTGGTCGGACCCGAACGGCGAAATCGCCGCCGCGAACCAAACCTCCTGCCCCCCGATCGGCAGCGCATACTCGGCGTGCACGGTTTCGCGACGCTCCAGCGCGTTGCGAATGTGGCGGAGAAACTCCTCCGCCAGGGCGGGCTCGAACACGTCGTGGAGCGTCCGGCCGAGCAGATCGGGGGCGGGGCGATAGAGCAGCGCAGGGTTGGTCGGGGCAATCTTGACGTAGCGGCCTGAAACGTCCAGCACGAGGATGACGTCGCTCATCGCGGCGAACAACGCCTCGAGCTCGGCGGCGGCGTCTTGCGGCGGACGGACGGGCGGCTTCGCCGTTTTCATTTCGGGAACCAAATACTCACCCGGACTGCGCGGGAAGCAACGGGCCGGCGTGGCTCGTGATGCGGGTCACGCCGGCTCGGTGTCTGTCCTGGAAGCGCGTGCGCGATCAGGCCGCGGGCCGGTGAGGCGGCGGCTCGTTCAAGACCAGCCAATACAGGCCGAGCTGGCGGACCGCTTCGACGAACTGCTGGAAGTCGACGGGCTTGCGGATATAGCTGTTGGCGCCGAGGCCGTAGCCCGATATCAGATCGCGCTCCTCCCGCGACGACGTCAGGATCACGACCGGCAGGAGCCGCGTGCGGTCGTCGGCGCGAATGCGCCGCAGGACCTCGAGCCCGTCGACCTTGGGGAGCTTCAAGTCGAGCAGGATAACCTCGGGCGCGATCGCATGACTGGCGTGTGCGCCGGTTCCGAAGAGAAAGTCGAGGGCCTCGGCGCCATCATGGGCCACCAGCACGTCGTTCTGGATGTTGTTCTTGGCGAGGGCGCGACGCGTCAGCGCCTCGTCGTCGGGATTGTCTTCGACGAGCAGGATCATGCGTTGGGACGTCGCTTTCTGGGTCATGAAAGAGTGAAGTAAAAGGTGGCGCCACGGTCGACGGCCGATTCCGCCCACACACGGCCGCCGTGACGATGGATGATGCGCTGCACAGTGGCGAGCCCGACCCCTGTTCCGGGAAACTCGGTCGTTCGGTGCAGGCGCTGAAACGCGCCGAACAGCTTGGGGGCGTACGTCATGTCGAAGCCCGCGCCGTTGTCGCGCACGTAGTAGGCCCGTTCTCCGTTCGCGGTCGCCAAACCGACCTCGATCCGCGCGTCACCGCGCCTGCCGGTGAACTTCCACGCGTTGCCCATGAGATTCTGTAGCACCACGCGCATGAGGCCCCGATCGGCACTTGCCTCGAGGCCGGGCGCGATGACGATCTCGACCCGACGCTCGGGCTCCCCGGACGCGAGCTCGGTGGCGAGCTCACGGGCCAGCTCGCTCAGGTCCACCGGCCCGATCGTCATCTCGCTACGTGTCACGCGCGAGAGGTTCAACAGGTCGTCGATCAGTGTGGCCATCCGCTGCGTCGCCGCGCGCACCCGCTGCAAGTGGTCCTGACCGGCCGCATCGAGCTGCGCGGCGCAGTCCTCGATCAAGGCCTGGCTGAACCCGTCGATACTGCGGAGCGGCGCGCGCAGATCGTGGGACACGGAATAGGCGAAGGCATCGAGCTCGGCATTGGCCGCTTCGAGCTGCGCCGTGTGGCGCCGCAGGAGCTCGTCGGTGTGCTTCCGCTCCGTCAAGTCTCGCGTCACCTTGGCGAACCCGAGCAGCGTTCCCTGGTCATCCCGCACCGCGGTAATGACCACGTCTGCCCAAAAGCGGGAGCCGTCCTTGCGCAAGCGCCAGTTCTCTTCCTCAAAGCGTCCCGCGTCAGTCGCAACGCGCAGCGCGCGCTCGGGCGCCCCGGCCGCGACCGCTTCGGGCGGATAGAAGCAGGAGAAGTGCCGGCCGATGATCTCGTCGGCGTCGTACCCCTTGATCTGTTGGGCCCCGCGATTCCAGCTCATGACTCGACCGGTCGGGTCGATCATGTAGATCGCGTAGTCGCGCACGGTGCCCACCAGCAGGCGGAACCGCTCCTCGCTTTCCCGCAGGGCGGCCTCCGCACGACGCCGCTCGCTGATCTCCACCCACGAGCCGAATGCCTCGACCGGCCGGCCTCGAGTGTCCCGGAGCAGCCGTGACTCGTCATGCACCCAGTGGTACGCACCGTCCTTGTACCGAAAGCGGTACTCGGTGGCCAGCGTGTCCTTCTCCAATAGGGTGGGCATCTCCGCGAGCACGCGGAGGCGATCGTCCGGATGCAAGCGATCGATCCACCACGAAGCCTCGAGGGCCTCTTCTGGCGTGTAACCGGTGATGCGCGCGACGTTCTCGCTGACCCAACTGGGCGAGAAGCCGTTTCCCGAGACCCGGTTGGCGTAGATCACCGCGGTATTTGAGCCCAGCACCTGCCGGAAGCGCGCCTGCGCGGCCTGCAGCGCATGCTCCGCGAGCTGGCGCCCGGCCAGCTCCCGTCGGACCAGCACACCGGCAGCCACCGCGAGGCCGAGCGTCAATGCGATGCCTCCCAGGACAGCGAGACGTGTCTCCCTGGCCCGTGCCCGCAGCGCCGCGGAACGGTCGCCGAGGAGGCGCGTCTCTTCATTCTCCATGCGCGTGACCACGCCGCGGATCTGGCTCATGAGGTCCTTACCGCGGCTGGTCGTCGCGACCGCGCCCGCCGCGGCGAGCCCGGGCCGGCGAGGCGCCTCGAGCACCTGGCGCAGCAGCTCGACCCGACGTGGGATCAGCGATCCCAGCGTGTCGAGCGACTGTTGCTGTGACGGGTTGTCCGCGGTCAGCACCCGCAGCCGGCTCAAGAGTGCGTTCAGACTCTGGCGGGCGGAATCGTATTCCTGCAGCAGCCCGGAGTCGCCCGAGACCTCGAAGCCACGCACACCGCTCTCCGCGGCGGTCAGGCTCGCGACCACTTGTTCGAGGGCGCTGCGCACGTCGAGGGTATGTGTCACCCACCTGGCGCTCTCGAGCGTGGCCGCGGACCCGCGCAGTGCCGCCACGCCGACCGCGACGATGATCGCGACGGCTAGCCCGAATCCGATCTGAATGCGGCGCTCCAACGAGAGGCGCATCCGGGGCGGCCACCGCCATGGTGCGACCGCTCCGGCGCTCACTGATCCAGCACCTCCCGCACCTTCTGCCCGAGCGCGTCGGGCGTGAACGGCTTCTGCAGGTAGGCCAGGCCGGGCTCCAGCACGCCGTGCCGCGTGACCGCATCGTCGGTATAGCCCGACATGAAGATGACCCGCGCCTCCGGCCGCAGGTCCGCGAGTCGCGTCGCGAGCTCGCGGCCCGACAGGCCCGGCATGATCACGTCCGTGAGGAGAAGGTGAATGGCACCCGAGTACCTGGTCGCGATGTCGAGCGCC
>DASZCN010000134.1:0-13447 GCA_035943095.1 Gemmatimonadales bacterium
CGCCTCAAAGCGGCGGGGAAGCCCACAAAGGTGGCGCTGATCGCCTGCGCGCGGAAACTCCTGACGATGCTGAACGCGATGCTGCGCGACCACAGCCGCTGGCAGGCTCGCGAATCGAACCTCCAATACAGTTGCTAACGAATCGCGCTTAAGCTGCGGCGGACCTGCTGAACATGAGACAACATAACGCTTCCCTAAAGGCAGCGCCGTCAGCTTCAAGCGCATGTTAGGCGGCTGCGTGAACCGCCGCATTTAGGAATCTCTGAACCATAGAACGATTACGGTTGCCCAAGCCGCGAGAGTGACGATCAAACCGGGGATTAGCGCAAGCCACCACTGTGTGCGTAAACACGCGATGCTCACTGTTGCGCCGACAATGCCGATCATGGCCGCAGCGCGGGTTCTCTCCGACACACCATTGCTACTTGGTTTGCGAACTGGCAGTTGATTCCGTGCGACGGAATACACCGCTAGGTAAGCAAGGCTTGCTAGCAGGGCTACGACGGCGCCTGCCCAGAAGAGCACTGGTAGACCATCGATTTTGACCGAAACTATCCAGACGAAGGCCGCCGCGAATGCAGCGGTAGATGAGTACGCAAGGAAGGCCACCGGCCAGGCAGCTCCCTGGGAGCGTGCGATCGCTACTTGCTGAAGCAATCGAGAGATACCGAGCGCGCTCGCCGCGGCGATCAGAACGAGAGTTAGAAGGTCGGGCCGAATGGGAAGTCTGAATGAAGAAAGTAGCAGCCGCCTAACGGATCGCGCTTAAGCTGCGGGCGACGTCTAGAACATCAGGCAACATGACGCGTCCTTTGAAAACAGCGCCGTCAGCTGCAAGCGCATGTTAGGCGGCTGCCTGGTCCACGGCCTCCCTAATGGCACTGAGCGGACGCACCGCCGGCACTGAACGAGCCCGACGCGACGACCGTATCCAGGCCCGTTGGTGCCGTCGCAGTGAAAGTGAAACGGCCGATGAGCGCATTCGAGGTTGAAACGTCTATCCACACCAGTCCGCCGACGGCCTGCCAATACTGGGGACTGCCGGTCTGCCAATGGTGGAAAAGGTTAGCAGCAAGGGGAGCCGGGTAGGGCGCGATCGTATACTGGCCCGGTTGAGGGCGTCCCGAGGTAAAGTCCATTTCTATCCCGTTGTCGACCAGCTGCGTCGGGAGGGCTAACGCGAGAACGTTGGGACAATTAAAGCCTGCCGAACCTCGCTCGTCCAAGGCGACGCCCCCAACGGCCGCCCATTCATATGTGCCGCTTGCAGCGGTATCCACTCGCTCAAGAACGATAGGCATGGGAGAGAGCGTGGCAATTGTCAATTCCGCGGTTATCCTGTGTGCATCCACGTTTCCAGACAAACGCCATGGCACTACACCGGAATCCGGAAGCCCATCATCGTTCACGTCCCAGTCGAGCTGGAGCCGCAGGTTAGGTTCCGAGGTCCCGGTGGCCAAGAGGTGTCTGATGGGCCCGCCATACGTCGTCCACCCTGCTCCGCTAACGGTGCCGTTGCTGTCGTGGAGAGACAGGCTGAGATAACTGGCTTGGGCGTAGGAACCAGCGAAATTGCCTGTGGCGGCTAGGGAGATCGGTCCTTGGTTGCCGCAAGCAAGCTGGAGGCACGCACCCAGCCCGATCGCGAACCACCGCCTACGAACCAACGATCCTCTGTGGCATCCTCCATGATTGAACGGATTCGCAGCCGCATAACGAATCGCGCTTAAGCTGCGGCGCGCAAGCTGAATGGTCACAAACATAACTGTTCCTTTGAGAGCCGGCGCCGTCAGCTTCAAGCGCATGTTAGGCATCGGCATCCGATTCGGCGGCTCGTAGGCAGGCTCAGTACACGTTGACGATGTCCGTGATGGTCGGATTGTTGCCTGAGTGCTGGAACACGACGATCGCCTGGCCCGGCGCCTCCCCTTTGAACTTGAACTGCTGCGTGGGGCCCGCCGGTACGTACGGGCCCACGAAAGCCACGCTTAGGAACTGCAGCGACGGCGAGGATACCATGGGCGGGCTCTCGTACTGACCGGGTCCGACCGTTTGGAGCGTGACATCAAGCTCCTGACCGACGGCGACACTCAGCGTCTGACCTTGGAAGCCGCGCACGGCGAGGGGCTGCTTGGCGCAGGCTGTTAGAAAGAACGCCGCGCATGCAATTGTCCCCACGAAAGAGGATGAGTTCACTGTCATGACCTCCTGCCGCTGCCTAACGGATCGCGCCTAAGCTGCGGCGCATAGTTTCAGTGATCACAAACGCAATTCTACCTTGAAGACGCGGCCCCGCCAGCTTCAGGCGCATGCGAGGCGGACGCCTAACGATTGAGCCACCATGCCCCGACCGCAAGAACCCCCCAAAGCAGGCCCCATTCGATAAAGGTGGGATAGTAGGGCAATGGAGCTGCCACCCAACGGTAGCACCGCCGAGGAGAAGGATGGTAACGACGGTGGCCAATCGCGCGAACCAAAGTTGCTGCAGAAGGGCGTATATAAGCCTAAAGATCGCCGACATGAGGCGCTGCCTAACGGATCGCGCTTAAGCTGCGGTGTGCGCCCGTCAGCTTCAAGCGTAGCCAGGGCACTACACTTCGCGTCCCGCGGAGCCATCACCGCCCGTCAGCTTCAAGCGCGTGTTAGGCGGACGCCTTCGGGAAGCAATCCAACCCCTTGATCTCACAGCCGAACCTTGCTGCTGCGTTGTGTACGATTATGCCGACGTCGCGTAGGAAGGCACGGGAAGGTGGTGCCTCGTATGAGGCGACGCGAAGATACCAATATTCGCGGCCACGATGAGAGAGGTTGTATGGAGGCGTCGATGTGAACGCCGCGGTGTCCCCTAGGTACTGTGCAAGAGCCTCTGCTGCCGGTCGCTCTGGGCAAATGATGTCAAAGCGAACCGTGCCCCGGTCGCTATGCGGACCTCCGTGTCGGACCATGGCTTCCCACACTTGGTCCATATACTCGGGAGAACAGTATTCAACGACCATCGCGTTCTCAAGAATATATCGACGTCATACGGCGGCCTAACGGATCGCGCTTAAGGTGCGGTCAGCGCCCGTCAGCTTCAAGCGCATGTTAGGCGGCACCCCCCACCTGTAAGGATTCGAGATAGGCGTGCAGGAGCGGCATGAGAATCTTGGCTTCCCTTTCGAGATCGTCCGTCATGGCGAGTATTCGGGCGTTTTCCGAGGCTTGAAGCTGCGCGCCCAGAGCGCTGACTCGACGGCGTACCGCTGCGTCACGAGGCTGTGCCCCCTCTAGATCGGCGAGGACAGGCTCCAAGTGGCGTAGGAGTTCCTCGAACACGTTGGTGCCGAAGTCGTCATCGAGGGCCGCGCGCAGGTACCGCTCCATGCGTTGCAAGGACGCGTGAAGCTCGGCGTTGTTTGGAGCTGATCTAGTCATGGCGATCGGGTGCCGCCTAACGGATCGCGCTTAAGCTGCGGCGGATGTGCTGAACATGAGGCAACATAACGCTTCCTTAAGAGCAGCGCCGTCGGCTGCAAGCGCGGTTAGGTGGCATTCGGTGGCTTGGCGGGCGCTGAACTCGCCCGAGCACCGCCACTGAGGCCGAGCGCGTAACCAACGAGCATGATCGTAGCCAAGCCGGCAAACACACCGTTTGTGTAGGCCCATCCGGCTTGATCTGTGCGCTGGAAGAACATTTCAAACGTAAGGAGCGCAAAGGCCGCGGCGGCAGCGACGAAGGCGCGTTGCGATCGCCGCGGCAATGGTGCCCGCCGCAAGATGCCGTAAAGAGCGAGGCACTCCAGTGTGACTACAGCGCACACGCGCGCAACTGGCCACCAAGGGTACTCGAAGCCAGCGCTGAGCGGTACGAAACCGGGATCCGTCCCGCCGATAAGAGCGTGACCAACAGCGAGAGCCCAGACTATGATGAGCAAGAAGCGGTCAGTATTGGTGGACATTCCAAATGCCGCATAACGGATCGCGCCTAAGCTGCGGCGTGCGCCCGCCAGCTTCAAGGGCATGTTAGGCGGCACGCCCGGCGCCAGCAAACTCTTCGCGCACGCGGGCCGACCGGAAAGTATAGAGCAACCACACTAGGATCGCGATGATCCCGATCCCCACTAGGCCCGCGAGTGCGAGACCCGAACCCATGCCTGGCGGAACCTGGCCACTTCGCGACCTTGATGCGAGCTGGGTCGCCACCGTCATCCCAAGTGATTGCCCTAGGGCAAGCCCTATGACGACTAAGACGATCTCGATTCCGAGCATGGCGACGAAGGCCCGACGCGCCCACTCCTTCCGTCGCAGGATCCCGATCGACGCAACCAGCACTGCGGCCCACCATGCAACTTTAACGAGCGCGACGAGATGAATGTGGTGTGCCATGAATTGGTACGGCGCCGGTAGCAGTTGGAATATGGTGTCTTGGGTGAGGCGATTCACACTAGCATTTACGGTGCTAGCGGGTGTCACGGCGAGGACGAGCATGTTCGTTAGCGCGCCAAGCGTTACCAACGCGCTCCAGACAAGCGAGAGCCAAGCCACGACCGTAACGAGCGTGGATCTGGGGCGGGGTTCCGCAGGCGTTACTGCGACGGTGTTCATCTGTCTCTGTCGGCGTGCCGCCTAACGGATCGCGCTTAAGGTGCGGGCGACTCGCCCACCGGCGCAAGGTCCCGTTCCATCCGCTCCTGGGAGCGAATCGTCGGCGCTAATGGGTGTTATAGCGGAAAGGGAGGTGCACTCGAACGCGGACTCCCTTTCCGTCACGGCAGCCCGGCGAGAACACTGCAGAAGTGGCTAAGGCGAGGGCCACTCGGTCGTACGCTGTATGGCTGCTGTCGAACACCATGACTGAGGGTTGTGCCACCATACCATCGGCGTTGACGACTAATGCAACCACCACTTGAATGTCGAGACCGGGCCGAAGAAGGTCCTTGGGCATTTGCGGCCGGCTCGTATGCAGCAAGACGGGTCGTTCCGATACCTGGTCCGCGTCGAAGACAGTCGTGTCACTCGACGGCGAACCCGTACAGGACGTCCCGCGACGCTGCTGCGTGGAGGCAACTCCCGGCGTGGCGCAGGTCAACGCGGGAACAATTACGAGGGGCAACAGGGCGTAACGCAAAGTCATTGGGGGCTGCCTAACGGATCACGCTTAAGCTGCGGGCGACTCGCCCACCGCGCGCGATGCTGTTGAACGATAGTTCGTGCCCGCCAGGGCACAACACTCCGTTTCCATTAGAGCGACCACCGCCCGTCAGCCCTCAAGCGCATGTTAGGCCGCAGTCATTCGCGATCGAAGGTGCAGTCGTGCCGAGAGGACCTGCGCACTTCCAGGATGCTGTCCACTTGGAGGTGATACGACGCGACCCCAAAATGACCGTAGTGGAACGGGCCTACCAGGGTTCCCCTCCAGCGGACGTAGACACGCTGATAGCTCTCGCCTCTGACGGCCCCTGGCCAGCGAGGGCGTTCTTGCTGCTGCGCTTTGCCCGCGAGGTCCACCCAGGTTCGGAACACCGCCGTGTCCCCACACGACACGAAAGAGCTCTCTTCAAACCCCGATGTGTAGTGGCCGCGGAACTCTCCGACCTCGACAGCGAACGGACGTTGATCACACCCCGTTGCATTGACACCGAAGCGCAGTTCCAGGTGCTGCCCCGGCTGCAGCCTGACTCGAAGAGTATCGAGTTCGCGCGGAAAAAGGCGCCCCGTATCGCAAAGCACTGTAAACACCTGCTCACCGGGGCTTAACCAAGGATACTCGAAGTGACCCAGCGAATCGGCGCCACGGCACTGCCCGCCAATGCGGCACACGAGTCCACGGCGGAGGGGCAAACCCGAGCTCGTGTCTACCAGGTCGCCGACAAGCTTGCCTCGCACGTGAGACGTGTCGACGAGACTTTGAGGCCGAGCGACGACCGGCGCGGTTAGCAGGAGCGGTGTGAGGTATCGGAGGCAGTATCGCATGGACTCTTGGTTGACTGCGGCCTAACGGATCGCGCATAAGCTGCGGGCGACGTGCCCGCGGGCGCAAGGCGGTGGAGCGGCAGACAAAAAGGCTAGTTGGCGAGGCAACGCAATTCTTCCCACCGAGCGCCCGACAGCTTCAAGCGCATGTTAGGCCGCGGCAGGCCAATCCGACGAACTCTCGTTAGGAGCACTCGTGAACGACCGCTTGCTGCTTGAACACAATCGGTGCCAGCACCGGTGGCGAGACGCGCACCAGCGCCACCGGCTGAGTAAGGGCTGACGTCGTGCCACAACTCTGCCCCGGGGCGACGGCCCGGACGTACGCCGCGATCCCAAGCTCGTACTGGACGACGCTGTCGATCTGGATGTCATACCCACCGGTCGGGCGCTGGCCGAGCGCAGCCAGGAGGACGCGCTCAGTCCGAAAGTCGACGGCCGGGATCGGCGGTTGTGGTTGGCTACCCATGTACAGCTGCCGCCAGATGCTCGTCAAGCTCGCCGAGTCGGCAATGACGAAGAGCGCTTGGTCGCCGATGCCACTGTAGTACTCGTGGGTAAGGACGGCCGTGGGAGCGACCGCGACACGATTGCCCAGCGTGGCGAAGGGCGGGCTTACTGTGTCCTGGCAGGCGCCCAGTAGCGCGAGGACTGAAAGGAGCACGAGAGAATGGATTCTGGCGGCCATGGCAACGACCTCACTGGGAGTCACCTGTACGATCTCCGAGCGGCCCGGTCGCGCGCAAGAGAGGCGAGTGTTTGTACGAGTCCTGTAGAGCCGCTGTCTAACGGATCGCGCTTAAGCTGCGGGCGACTCGCTCGCCGGCGCAAGAGTAGTGGACGAAGTGCCGTGCCCGCCAGGGCACGATACAACGGCTTCCTCTAGAACGAGAGCGCCCGCCCAGGTTCATGCGCTTGTTAGGCAGCGCCTTCCATCTCCGCACCGTCTCCCGAGCGACGCTGCCTGCGGCGCCAGAACCGGAGGACGTCTCCTGGCCGGAAGAACAGTGTCAACCCGAGCGCGACTCGCACGAGAGAACCCGCTAGTAGCTGGAGCCGGGCCTCTCCTGCCCGCCCAGTCATCAAGACGGCAATGGAGGCGTCAACTAAATCGGGGAGGGCGCGCGCAAACACCACCACGCCCGTCGCGGCAAAGACGAGTAGCGCAAGTTCCTCCGGCACCGCGGGCATCTCCTCAGAGCTTGGCCACAGGCGACGCGCGACCAGGGCAGGATTAGCCACGAGGATAGCGCCGAGGAGCATCGAGAGCGCAAACGGGAGGATAGTGACAACCGCTACGAGCAGCAGGCCCTGTCTCCCAACGTCCAGCAACGCCATGCCTCGGGTGCCAAGCAAGGGGAAAAGCACAAGCGCTTGGGCGAGCGCATACAAGCCGACTAGGCTGAGCCCCACGTTACCTAGGGAGACGGTCTTCATGCGGTCCTCCTGTTGCGGCGCCTAACGGATCGCGCCTAAGCTGCGGGCGACTCGCTCGCCGGCGCAAGAGTGATGGACGAACATCCGGGCTCGCTAGGGCGCAAACACTCCGTTTCCTTTAGAACGATCACTGCCCGCCAGCTTTAAGCGCATGTTAGGCGGCGGCGCTGCTCGGTGATGCTAGGTGAGGTCCAACGAGACAAGAACGCCAGAGGTACGTAGGTCCTCGACTAGCTTGTGAAACCTCTGAACCATGAGCCGGGCTTCCGGCGTCATGTCGTCAACTCCGATGACCTGCAGTGCAAGAGGCGGGTTGAGGTGATTGATGTCGCCGTCGCGAAGGCTTTCCTCGAGTGCGTCCAGATTGTGGCCGTGCCATTCGGGCGCACCGAGAGCTGCTAGAAGAGCCCGGTAGAAGTCTTCCGGGGCCCGCCATTTCCTGCCGTCCAGAGAGACCCTCTCCATGATCGCCGCCGCCTAACGGATCGCGCTTAAGCTGCGGCGCCCAGCGTGAGTGATCACGAACATAGTCCTTCCTTAAAAAGCCGGCGCCCTCAGCTGCAAGTGCATGTTAGGCACCCGAACCACGACGATGAGGCGCTGCATTAGCGCCTCCGGGCGATGGTAACCAATGCGAACGTAAGCGGTGGCACGAGCGCGGGGAACATCAAGAACGCGGCCAGTGGGAGTCCAGCACCGACGCCTCGAGTCTTGATCGCGTACCAGGGAACCGCCACTGGCCAGGTGATAAAGGTCAGCATACCCCAATCCTGTATGGTCGCCATGCCCCTGAGCCGCGCGTCGCGCTGCAGCCATAGCACGACCGACACCGGGGTGGCGTAATAGGCCACCAGAAAGACGAGGGGAGGGGGGGCAATTCCCAACGCGGCGTAGGCGCCTGCGAAGAAAGTGCAGGCGGCGGCGGTGATGTACACACGCCGAAGCGAAGGAATAGGTTGAGTGGCCACGCGATGCTCGTGTGTACCTAACTAGGTCTTAGGTTGCAAGCGACCCCTCGTCGTTCGCAGCCTAATCCCGTTGGTTGATCTCACCTTCCCGTGAACATGCAGCAACCTGGGCCGCCGGCGCTAGACCGGGTGATCGCGGGCGCAGCGCCCCCTCTACGCCGTTCCGGTCTCTCCGATTTCGAACGCGCCCGCAGCTTCAAGCGCATGTTAGGCGGGCGGCGCTACGGCGCCGCGGGCTTCTCAGCAACGCGGGTGGTGTGAACGATAAGCCAGCGACCTTGGATGCGGTCAAGGTCGTCGACGGTGTAGGGGGCGGCGCGCCAGATCTCTTGGAGCGGAAGGGGGGTTGGGTAGAGGACGGTGGCGTGATCGCGACTGCTTGAGAGGACGACGATCGAATCTGGCACGTCCATGATCTTTTCGGGCCCCCCGCCCGCTGTGTAGCCCGCATAGAACTGGGCCAGAGAGTCACCGAATGCCTGCCGGTAATAGGCCAGCGCGTGGTGGTGGCGCATCGCGCTATCTCCCTGCCACCCGATGCGTAGAGAGTCCCAAGCACGGTCCTGAAGCGAGTAGGCAGTGCTGACGGCCGCCATGATGACGGCATCGACGGGAGCGTCAGCGCGTCGACAGCCGAGGCCCGCGGCAGTGGCTGCCAGCAACAGAGGTGCGAGTCTCATCACTAGATGTCACCGACAGATGTCACCGACGGTCGTGCCCGCCTAACGGATCGCGCTTAAGCTGCGGCGAACATCCTGAACATTAGGCAACATAACCCTTCCTTTAAGAGCAGCGCCGGCAGCTTCAAGCGCAGGTTAGGCGGCACGCCCCGCGGTACATGCGGTTTATGGCGCAAACGTATACACAGCACGCAGACGCCGATACTCAAACCACGTGAGCAGAATCACGACAACATCTAGGACTGAGAGCAGGAGAAGTTCGGGCGCCGACGTATGCGAGTAGCGATACAGCTGGTATACCAGGAAGAGCAGGAACGCGACGATCGCCGTTGGATATGCCCAACGCCGCTTGAGCAGCAGAGCGGTCACAAGACCGCCTTTGACGACGCCGTGCCAGAGCAGGTAGATGGCGCCAAACAGCTTCACCCCTGCCGAGAGTCCCTGGGAGCTGTGGAGGATGTAGTTGGCCACGATGTCGTGCGGATCCTCCGAGAGCTCGTGTTGGGTCAGGATCCGAGCGATGTAGTGCAGCTGCGTGGGGCTGATCAGGAGCAGGAGCACGCCCCCGACAATCTCCAGCACGCCGTCGATGCCCTTTGCGATGACACCGATTTCGAAGAGCAGGTGGACGATGCGCTCTCTTCGTCGTGTCTCCACCGACCCTCCGCGTGCCGCCTAACGGATCGCGCTTAAGCTGCGGCGGACGTGCTGAACATGAGACAACATAACGCTTCCCTTAAAGGCACGCCGTCAGCTTCAAGCGCATGTTAGGCGGCACATAGATCAGGGAGCGCACCAGCCGGTGCTGCTAACTGTTGTGTTGATGTCGTACTGCAAATGAAACGCACCGTTGCTGATGACTGTGACAGTATCGCCCGTGGTGCGCGTACGGAAGGAGAAGGTCCCTGCCACCAGTTGAGCACCTAGGTCAACGGTCGTCACCTGGACATAGTTGCCAGTGGAGCTGTCAGTGTACTGGAGATCAAGCGTCGAGTTGTGGAGTTCCCGATAGACGCCGTAGGAACCGGTGTCGCCGCGAAGTTCATAGATGCCGACGCCGTGGAATGGCTCAATGGCAAGGGCGATTAGTGAGTAGAGCACCGAGCCGTTTGGACTTCGCTGATCAGCTGCGAAGGTGAGGATGTCAGGGAGCTGGCACTGGGCGTTGGTATTGGGTGTTAACCCCTGAGGTGCCCAAGGTCGGCCGTCGACGACTGCAGAGAAGAATGGGGGTTCATGAGCGCTCGGATCCAGTGTATTCGTGCAACTGCTGGCAAGCAGAGCTACAACGACGAGGCGAATTGTGGTCGCAAGACGTGTCATGACTGTATCCTATGCCGCCTAACGGATCGCGCTTAAGCTGCGGCGGACAAGCCAAACCTTAGGGAACATAACGCTTCCTTTAAGAGAAGCGCCGTCAGCTTCAAGCGCATGTTAGGCGGCGGCCTCAATCGAGTATCTCTACCGTGGCGGCGTCCATGGTTGCTCGTTCGAAGAGCCGGAGGGCCGCCCCGGGCTTGAGCCATTCATGCGGCGCATCTTCCATGAGCCAACGGACCCGCGCAGTTGACGGGTTGCCCTGCTCGCTTGGAGGCGCATCGAAGGTACAGATGAGGCTCCAACCCTCGTCTGTGCGCTTCGCTCCCTCAAGCCAAGCAGGGTCAATGGTCTGAGTGACCGTCAGCAGTCCACGGCGGACGTGCTCGGTCGACCATATGATACGAGCGTGATGCTCAGGCGTCATCGGAAGAGTGTGTGTCACGCCCCCGCCTAACGGATCGCGCTTAAGCTGCGGGCGACCGGCCCACCAGCGCAACGGGGGGTGGACGCAGTCCCGTGCCCGCCAGGGCACAAGCCTATGGGCTCCGTTGAGACGATCGCGCCCGGGATCTTCCCTCGGTTTGGTAGACACACGTTGTTAGGCCGCTCGAGACTCATAGTCCACCGGTGAACAGTAGCCCAAGGCCGAGTGGAGCCGGCGGTGATTGTAATAGCGAAAATAGCGTCGGAGCGCGAGACGCAGCTGCCGCGCCGTCCCGAAGTGGGCGCCGTGGACGACCTCGGCCTTCAACGAGTGAAAGAACGACTCCATGTGCGCGTTGTCACCCGGTGTCCCCACGCGCGTGGCACTCTGCCGGATGCCGAGCGCCCGCAGGCGATCGCGGAATGCCGCCGCGGCATACTCGCTGCCGCGATCGCTGTGGAAGACCAGCCCCGTCCGGGGATGACGACGGCGGACGGCGGCATCGAGCACGGTGCGGGTTAAGCGCGCATCGCGGGTCCGGCCGAGCGTCCAAGCGAGCACCCGCCGGGAGCATTGGTCCAATACGACGGCCAGAAACCACCAGCGACCGACCACCGGCACGTAGGTGATATCCCCGACCCAGATCCGATCCGGCCGCCGGGCCACGCGCGCCCACAGCCCGGTTGGGGTGTTGACCGTAGAAGCGATGGAGCCGGGGATTCGCGCGGTAGATCTGCGCCACGCGGGCGCGGAGGCCCGCGGCGCGCATCAGCCGCTCGACCCGCCGCCGACTGACCGGCCAGCCCGCGGCGCGCAGCGCGCGCTGGATGCGCGGACTCCCATAGGTCCCGTGGTGCTGCTGGAAGAGTCGCGCAATCCGCCGCGCGAGCTCCCGGTCCTGTGCCGCGCGCGCACTGACGGCGCGGCGCCGCCAGGCGTAATAGCCCGCGCGGGTCACGCCATACAGGGTACAGAGCCGCGTCACCGCGCGCTGCCCGCGCTGGGTGTCGATGAACGCGAACGCGTCAGCCTTTGTGTGGCCCAGAACCGGATGGCTTTTTTTAAGAGGGCATGCTCCTTCTGTAACGCCGCGTGCTCCCGCTCCAGCGCTTGCAGGCGTCGGATCTCCCGCGGCGGCGGCAGCCGCACCGCGGCCGCGCGCTTCCCCCGCAGCGCCCCGTCGCGCACTTGCTTCCGCCATCGCGACAACATGAACGGGTGGATGTCGAGCGCCATCGCGACCGCCTGGACTTGCACCCCCCGCTGCTGGCTCAGACGCACGGCGGCGAGCTTGAACTCCCCACTGTATTCCTGGACCTTCTTCGGACCGGCACGTGGCACAGACACCTCCCGCTGGTTAGGTGGAAGTGTCTACAAAATCGAGGGAGGTTTCCCCGCCAGCTTCACGCGCATGTTAGGCGGCGCGCATTCATATAGTAAGTGCAACACGGCCTCCAACAGAAACGGTGACCTGGCGATACGATAGGCAACCAACTCCGCCAAGAGAAGGAAGCCTACCGATGCTGTACCGCCAGATCACCGCTGCAGAAAGATATACGCTCGGCCTGCTGCGCCAGCGAGGGTTGCACGGCGCCGCGATCGCCCGGATTCTCGGCCGCCACCGCAGCACGATCGGCCGCGAGCTCCAGCGCAACGGCACGCCCCGCGACGGCTGCTACCGGCCCCAGCTCGCCGACTGGTATGCGCGCGGCCGCCGTTCCCATTCGCGCCGCAATCGGCGGCTCAGGCCGGCCCACTGGGCGCGGATCCAGGGGCTGCTGCGCGACGATTGGAGCCCGGAGCAGGTGGCTGGCTGGCTGCGGCGCCACCGCGAGCTCACGATCAGCCACGAAACGATCTATCGCTATGTCTGGGCCGACAAGCGCGCCGGCGGCACGCTCTATCAGCATCTGCGCGGCGCCCGCAAGCAGCGGCGCAAACGCTACGGCCGCTACGACAGCCGCGGCCGGCTCGCTGGCAAACGGATGATCACCGAGCGGCCGAGCGCGACCGACACGCGCCAGCAGCTCGGACATTGGGAAGGTGACACGATGCTCGGCGCGAGTCAGGCCGGTCCCTGTGTGCTGAGCCTCGTCGAGCGGAAAACAGGCTACCTGCTGCTCGGCCAGTTACGCCAGCGGATCAGCGCCGCCGTGAACGTCCGCGCGCGGCAGCTCATCACCGCGCAGCCGCATCGGGTGCGGACCATCACCGTCGACAATGGGACCGAATTCCATGAATACGCCGCGCTCGAGCGCGCGACCCGCACCCGCTTCTACTTCGCCACGCCGCATCACGCCTGGGAACGCGGCACCAACGAGAACACCAACGGGCTCGTGCGCCAATACTTGCCCAAGCGGCAAAGCATGGCCCACCTCACCCAACACGATTGCAATCAGATTGCGACGAAACTCAACCGCCGGCCACGCAAGCGGCTCGGCTATCGCACACCGGAGGAATGCTATGCGGGATGACGCTCAGTGTTGCACTTCAAAGTTGATATCAGACAGCGGCACTAAAAAGGGCCTTACCGCACCAGTCGCACCGACCGCCTTCAAGAATCTTTGTCACCTGCGTCTTGGTTGTGTAGCACACCCGGCGTACGCCCAGTGGGTAATGACCGCAGGTGGGACAGAGAAGGCCCAGTTGGCCGGCCCGACGACGCA
>DASZCN010000135.1:0-16738 GCA_035943095.1 Gemmatimonadales bacterium
TGACTGATGGAGACAACCTGCCAGCCCTCGTATCCCTTGAATTCGGAAAACGCGAGCCCACCCGGCACCTTCAAGGTGTACTTGTCCTGGGCGGACACGGCGCGGCCACCCAAGGCACTGACGACTGCCGTCACGATCGCAATCGTCCGCATGCGGCTGCTCTTCATATCCAGTTCCTCCTTTGGCAAAGTTTGTCGGCCCCCGGCCGCCTACGCTGGGCCCGCCCCATCTAGCACGAATGAAAACGCAACCGTTTCTCCCGGCGATTCGGTGCCCCCAACCGAGGCATACAGCTGCATCGCCGGCCGGTTCGTGCGATCGGTGGTCACCCACGCTTCCTGGCATCCAAGCCTCCCGCCCAACTCGAGCAGCGTTTGAAGCAACTTCTTCCCGAGACCCCGTCGCTTATGCGTGGGGGCCACTCCGACCTCGTTGATCCAAAGCTCCAGCGCCTTGTCGGGATGGACGTAATGAACCGCGGAAGCGAAGCCCACGACACATCCGGCGTCAATGGCAACAGCTAGGTGATGGCGCGGATCGTTGAGGAACTCTGTGCTCAGTCGTGGCTGTACAGGATGATCGAACACGCCGGGAGCGACGCTGGCGAGGACGGATTCGTCACCTGGTCCGAGAACAATGATCTCGATTGGCATTGCGGGGCCGCCTAACGATCAGCGCTTATCGTGACGTAGTATCCGTCCGGATCGCGCAGAGAGAACTCCCTGGTTCGAGTGTTGGGGTTCCGGTGAGGATCTTCTTCGAGCCGTGCGACAAGCGCGTGTGCCCGCTCGAGTGCCAGGTCGAAATCGTCGACGCGGAAGAACAAGAGGAGGCCGTTGCCGGGCGTCCCCTCGCCGGACCTAGGGATCTGGATCGGTCAAGCTAGCCCAGCTCATATTTCAGCACAAAGGGATACTCGTTACCGTGGCCGAGGGACGAAGCTCCCTCGCCGCGCAGGCCGCGTAGCTCCCCCGTCCCGGAGCCAGGGACGACCGAATAGGACTCCTTGGCCTGGCCGCTCTCGAATATCCCGCTGCGTTGCAGCACAAAGCTGCCCGTTTTACCACCGATTCGGCCGACGATCCGTTCCAGCCCGACGAACGTGGCGGACCCGTCGCTACGGTACATCATGAGGTATTCGACCTGCCCCTCGCCCTCGATATCGCCCGTGAAGGTCTTGGTGACGGTGGCCCGAGTGAGTTTTGGTAGCTCGGGGCCCTCACCGTACGGCTTCTCATCCCAGCTCTTGATGGTGAACCGAGCATTCGCACCCTTCATCTGTTCACCTTGTCTGTCAGTAGACGGGTGGACTGCCACGCGGTCAACTGCCAGACCCGCGGTCCCCGGCGGTAGACCGCGAGATAGCGAATGCGGAACGCGGCGACGTGGCCGCCCGATTCGACGCGCATTGCAGAGCGACCAGTGACGACCGCGGTAGAGGCGAGGACCCGCACGTCACGGGCCTCAGGCACTATCGAGTCGTACCGCAACGCACCCGAACTCAGGATCCGTAGCAACTCCGCCTTGGTATTCTGTGCACCATCGGTGTGGGTGTACGTCAGGTCGGGGGCGAGCAGCAGCTGGAGCGCGGCGGTATCGCCGCGTCGCATCGCGGCGAATCGTTGGTCTTCCGTGGCGAGGACCTCGCGCATGCGCGTACTGTCGACCTGCGCGGCGCCCCTGGCGGACACGATGGACAGCACCACTAGGAGGACCTGTGAGCGCGGGCGCATGTCAGAATATGAACGTCTGCTCTTCGGCAATCATGATGACAGGTGGCCCGCCCGTCGAAATCTTCGCTGCATGCGCCAGCGTCTCTTTCCCGCCGGCCGACGCCGCACAGGCTTGCAACGCCTCCAGCGACGGGAAATGCACCTCCGCGATCCGGTAGAACGCTGCCTTCCCCTGAGGCGACCCTTGCACCTTGGTCGCGACGAGCTTCGTCTTGCCACCGAGCTTCTTGACGGCCATCGGGACGTGCTCGTCCTGATACACACTCTCGAACGCCTGCACGTCCTTTGGGGGCGGGTACATCACCATGAGTTTGACCGCGGCCATGAGCTCCTCTCCGGTTTCCGATTGGATCTATCCAAGGGTGCCGTCTATCGGAGAAACTCTTAACGTCACCCGTCGGCGCCCTCGGTCTCGTTAGAGGAATCCGCCGAGAAACGCCGCTGCTTCATCCGAGATCCCGGCAATCTTGTTCGTCGCCTGACGATAGAACTTGAAGTTAAGCTCGGTCTCGGGTCGACCGTCGTTCCAGTCGGCAAAATGCTTAAGCTCGCTCCGCCCCAGACGCCGCGTCGCGAGCGCGTTGCGTCTGATGGTGACGCTGACGCGCGGCGTTTGCCGGGCGATCCCGGGTTTCTTCCCGGTCGCTCTGGCCGAGGTGACGACGCCGCTGGCGATGAGACCTGGCCCGCCTTCGTTCTCGCTCGCGAAGACGAAGATCGTATCGCCTTTGGCGATGTGCTTGCCACCATACATTGTCTTCTGCGCGCTGAACGTGAACAGCTTCGCGCGCAGATTGCTAACCTCGACTTTGATCGCGAAGGTCATGCTCGTCTTCCCGTTGCGGCGCCCGGAGCAGGCGCCACGCCCACACTGCCAGGGCCACGGCACAGAGCGTGATCGCAACCCACCAGACGTTGGTCAACAGGTGGGTTCCTTCTTCGACAATGCGCCACACGTGAGCGAGAGCGAGCAGCGCGAAGATGATACCAGTGGTGAGAACATATGCTTTCATCGAATCGCGCCCCTGTTGATAGTCTGCCGTGTCTCGGGCTGCCGCCTACCGGATCGCGCGCGGTCTTCTCCGCGGTGTCTACCGAGGCTTTGCCGGCACAAGGTAGTCGTGCGCGGCAACGATTTGCCAACGCCCGCTCCGACCTACCCACGTATCTGTGAACCGGTAGCGGCGATCAAACGGTCCACTCGACCCGCGCCCGCGTACGACCAACCACCCCGTAACGACTGTCGCCGCGCCGAAACGATGGACCTGCATATCTTCGTTGTGCGCTGCGTCTACACTGTCTGGGCCCGCGACGATGTCACGTAACACGGCGTCCCGACCCACCGTCCGATCGTCCTCGGTGTAGATAAACCCGTCCGCGAGTAGTCGTCGAAAGACGCCGGCATCGCGCCGGACCAACGCCACAGCCCAGTCATCTTCTAACCGCATCAGCAGACGTGCCACGGTATCCTGCGCGCTCGGAGTCTGCAAATACGGGACGTGAGAGGATGGTGCCGACCGCTCCGCGTGCATGGCATGGGGTTGGGCGGCGAACGTGACAACCAGCAGGCCGACGAAGGGGACCTTCATAGGCTGCGTCACCGGTTTTCTTGGCGGCCTGCAGCCGGACGGTGGTACTGCCTCGCCGTCCCCAACCACCTTTGACTGGTTTGAAGGCAGCGGGCTCGCAAGGTTAAGGAGCGAGGTGCGACCCGACGGACCATTCATTGATTTCATGGTAGCCGCCGGCGTTTCGTCAAAACCCTGGTGACGAACTGTCTTGATGAGGGCACTGGCCTCCCTCGGTCCATTCGGTAGGGCCTCCCAATCCGCGCGATCTAAGCGTCCAAACGTCGCCGTAGACCGAGGCGTAGCACACCTCAATGCCGACGCGTCCTAGACGCGTAGGCAGGTCCGGAGGTACTTGTGCTGTTGGCAGCGCGACAAGGGTGACCTGCTCGCCGGCACGTAACACGCGCTCGCGGATCGTGCTCGTGCTGTAACGCGTGGGCGGTTGACTGAACATCCTTTTGAAGACATCCTGCCAGCCCGTTGTGGAGCGTCCGTCCACCAACACGGTGACCGAGCGCACCACCGCCGGTCCGATCCCCGCGTTCACGACTTGAAGCTCCGCACCCGTTGGGGCGCTCGTGAGTGTCAGCTCGAGGTGGGGCCAGACTTGAGCGCGATCGTGGTTGCGCTGGAGGTACGCTTCATACGCGCCCACGGCCACGGCGCAGACGCTGATGAGAATGGCGGCAAGGCCCACCAGCATCTCGGGCTCACTGAACCAGGACCGTGATCCCCGTCGCGTGGGGCCGCTTCGGGTGGGCAGGTGAGGCGCGTGAAGATCCATGTGTGGAAGAGAGTGAGGAGCGTCGCCGCCTAACGGATCGCGCTTAAGCTGGGGGCGCAACGCTCACTGGCGCAAGGCGGCAGAGCGGCTGATTGAGCTGGCCGGTGAGTCAACGCAATTCCTCTCTACTTCTGAGCGCCCGGCGGCTTCAAGCGCATGTTAGGCGGGCACTTTTCGAGGCACGTAGCCAAGGTGGCTTGACCTGTTCTTGACGACATGTTGGCAAACGTGTACCGGTCAAGTCACCCCTTGCGGGAGGGTCCACATGTCCAAGAGCCGATGGCTTCAACGGAGTGTGGCAGTCATCGTGTTGAATAGTCAACTCAGGAGCTGCACCAGCTGGCGTCGTGAGACTCTGTCCCCGGTGGATGTCGTCGCACGGGAGCAACCAAGCGAGATCCGTGTGCAGCACACGGATGGACGCTCCGAAGTGCTCTACGGACCGGAAATCCGCGGGGACAGCCTCCGGGGACGGGGGGAAGGCAGCGCCATGCAGTCGGATCGTGCTCTGGCCCTGACGGACGTGAAGGGGGTAGCGACTCGCCACGTGAACGTGTGTCGGACTGCAGCATTGCCTCTCGGTGTCGGTGCAGTCGTCGGCGTCATCATTGGGCTGGGAAGCATGCAGGGACCGTTGGACAACTGGGGACAGTAACCCTTGCCCCTATCCGTTGCGGACCTGCAAGAAGGCAAGGACATACCCGTCGGCATCGGTGACCTCAAAGCCCCACAGGCCCTGGTCTATGAACGACAACTCTTTCACGAACGACACACCGCGCTGCTTGAACTCGTTGAAGAGCGTGTCGGGATCCAAGGTGTAGATGTACGCGTCCCAACGAGCCCATTCGTGTCGGGTGTGGTTCGGACGCGGAAGCACGTCGGGAAGGATGGCCTTGAGCATGATGCCGATCCCATCGCGGCTCACTTGGCCGTAGTACACGTCGTCGTCTGGACCCTGGAAGTCGAGCTGGAAGCCCATGCGCTCGATGTAATAGGCGATCGAGGCCTGTAGGTCCTTCACGATGAAGAACGGACTGATCGAAGCGAGATTCCTACTCGCCCCTTCCCGGGTCGCGGGTGTTGAAGCGGCCTTAGTGGAGCTCATGTGGGGCTCCCGTCACTTGAGACTGTTGTTTGAAACGCCGTGGCCCGTCAGCTTCAAGCGCTGTAAGGCGGCGTCCGCTCGGTTCCGCCGGACCGGCCGGGTGATCATCTCAAGTCCTCGGATCCACTCAGACCGAGCCGGGCTATCGGGCCGCGCGGCATGACGTGTGTTCAGCAACACGCGTTCCGCGGTGGCAAACGACACACCCAACATTACTGCCGTTGGGCGCGGATCGGCCTCCCAGACATTGCCTGTGATCGGTTCAGGCTCCGACGCTCGATACTGAGTACCGAACCGGTGTGGGGCCGCGGTGAAGTGGAATGTCAGAACGCGCTGTTGGGGCTCCGGCCTGATGTCGGAGCGGCGGATGTGGCACACGGGGAAGGTCGCGCTGTAGACCAATTTGCCGTCGACGTGAAACTCGAGAATCAGGGAGTCACTACTCGCGCAGCCCCCGAACCAATGCCAGACGAGCTGCTCTCGCGCAGACGCCGGAGCCTGGCCCGACAGCGGACCGGATATCAGCGCCAATGCACAGACCGCGGCAGAGAACGGAGTCGCATGCCGTCTGGCTTGGTTAGGCCGCGGACTCATTGGCCGGAAGGCGGTTGCCACAATTCGACCTTGTTTCCTTCGGGATCGATGACCCAGGCGAACTTGCCATACTCGGATTCGTCGATCCTGTCGAGGACTTCGCATCCCTCTTCCTTGAGAACTTTGACAATACCGTGAAGGTCTTCGACACGGTAGTTGACCATGAAGGGTGCCTTGCTTGGAGCGAACTGCTTGCTTTCCGCAGGACTGATCAGCCAGGCAGTGGTCCCACCGATGGGTTTGCCCTCCGCGTCGCTCCAGGTGAAGGCTGCGCCTCCCCATTCCTGAACGTCGATGCCGAGGTGACGCTTGTACCAGGCCTGCAAGGCAGGCGCGTCTTTAGCTTTGAAGAAGATGCCGCCGATGCCAGTGACTCGCTTCATTTCGACGACTCGCGTTGTCCAATGTGCCAACAGACTCCCGCCAAATCGATCAAATTCACCTCCCGGCCCCAGGGATAATCGGTCGGCCCGCTGAGTCGAACACCAGAGTAGGCCCGGTCAAGCCCCTTTTGCGACACGGTGCCCCACCACCGGTCCAGATCGTCGACGTTCAGCCGCACCATAAAGTTCTGGGCAAAGTGCTCGTCATCGAAGCGCTGCAGAATGAATTCAGCGCCGCCGTTTCGGAATCCGGCGTAGCCATTGTTCTCCCAGATCTCCTCGAAACCGAGGTCCGCGAACAATCGGCGACTCGCCTCGTAATCCTTGCCACTCGGCACGAATGGAAGCAACGACTGGGCGTGAAGGTCTTTCATAGAAGTACCTGGATTACGATGATCGGTGTGGATACCTAACGGATCGCGCTTAAGCTGCGGCGGACGTGCTGACCATTACATCACCTGCTCCAGAGGGAACTGACGTCAAAGCACACCGACGCGGTTCGTCCATCAGAACGAGAGAACGCCAGGACCTCATACTGTAGTCTGGCACCCTGAGCCAGCGCTTGCCGGTAGCCACCGTGCCTTGGATAAAAGCGATCCAACCAGCGCCGCTCGGCCTCAATACGTTCCTCTGAGGTGCGCGCCCGCACGACCACCGCATTATCGCACCGAAGGGTGTCGGGCATGGCCGCCACCACCTCAGCGGTGGCCTCCATATCGGTATTGAATCGGGACGGCGGCGGAGGACGATTGCCTGAACTCGCAGTCGCGCACCCGATGACGACCGCAGCAACGATGGGGAGGCCGGCGATTCTCAGCTTCAAGCGCATGTTAGGCCGCGCCTTGCTTGACGCGCTTGGCAGGGGGCCGACCCACCAAGTAATGAAGACGGACGACGCCGTCCGAATAGCGCCGACAGGACCGCAGCGTCAGCGGAATCGCACGGTGCTTCGGCGCAATCAGTGGAATGCCCTCTCCGATGAACGTGGGAATCACGTGGAGGATGAAGTCGTCGAGCTGGCCGTGGTCGAGGAACGACGCGATGATACTACCGCCACCCATCATCCAGATGTTCTTGCCCGGCTTCGCACGAAGACGCTGCGCGAATGTAGGAATCGGCTGGCTCACGAATTCCACACTGGGCGCCGGCGGTTGCGGCTGTCGCGAGAAGACGTAGTTCTTCACCTTGGGGTCGAACTCGGCACCCTTGAGGCCCTGCTTCTGAAAACTGAGCGCGACTTCGTAGGTCTTGCGTCCCCAGAGAATGGTGTCGATTGACCGGTAGAAGGCGCGCATGCCGTAGTCCCCAGCTGTGCCCGGCCGGTCGAGCCACTCTACGCCGCCGTCTGGACGTGCGATGTATCCATCAGCACTCGTCGCGATGTAGACCGTAATCTTTCTCATGTGTCGCGCGGCCTCACGGGTCGCGCTTAAGCTGCGGGCGACGTGCCGACGGGCGCAAGGCGCCCCACTCCTCATTGTCATGAAACGCGAAGGCGTAGTTGGGCCAACCATCGCGTGCCAACGTTCGATGAGAGCCAGCTTCCCGCTTGATGGTCCAGCCGATGCGAACCAACGCTGCCAGCACGCGCCGCGCTTTGGTCGCGCGCCACGCTGTCACGCAGCCTTGAAAGTCACGCTAAGAGGATCTGCGGCGCCTTCCGCATGGTCGAGACGGTCAGCGAGTACTCGCAATGCCAGTGCCTGGACGTGGGCCATGGCTTCGTCCCTGCTCTTCCCATACGTCATGACGCCCGGAAGGTCAGGAACCTCAGCAATCCAGCGCCCGTCGTCTTCGCGCTCGATCTCGATCTTGAAGTTCATGGTAGGAAGCAATCTAATGCCGGACCTTGCTGCCGTCTAACGCATGTTGAGAGCACACCCCTTGCTGCTACCATGGAGTCGACCAAGACCCGTGGCCCACAGCAACGAGCGGCTCTCATGACACGGACCACCAAGTATGTCGCGCTCGACGTCCACCAGGCAAGCACGGTCGCGTCGGTGCGCGAGGAAAGCGGCCGCGTGATTGCCCGGCGCGTGTTGCCGACGGAGAGCTCCGCGATCGGGGAGTTCTTCCGCGGCCTGCGCGGCGCCGTGCACGTCACCTTTGAGGAAGGGACCCAGGCGCAGTGGTTGCACGAGCTGGTCGCGCCACTCGTCGATCGGGTCATCGTGTGCGATCGGCGGGGGGAGCCCCAGCCGGGGAACAAGGGCGACCTGGTGGATGCCGACCGGCTGTCGGAGTTGTTGCGGCGCGGCGGCCTGCGCGCGGTCTATCACGGGAATGCGCCCCGCACCGACCTCAAGGAGCTCACCCGCACCTATGGGACGCTGGTCGAGGACAGCTTCAAGCGCATGTTAGGCCGCGCCCGGGCTCCGACGCAGGCGGACCCGTACGATGCCTACCACGATGCAAATAACCCCCGGCGAGAACGTCAAGAAAGCGAGAAGGCCTGGACCGATAGGATTCGGGTTGGGATCGGGCCAGAGTCCAAGACCGGCCGCAGCAATGATGAAGAACAACGGACCGCAGCCGAGGATAAGCACGCCGAGGCCCACCTGGACCAGCCGCGATCTGAGGTATTCGCGCATCCCGTCCTCGAGTTGTGGGGCCGCGACCTAACGGATCGCGCTTAAGCTGCGGGCGACTCGCCCACCAGCGCATCCGCAGCTGAACGATAGTTCGTGCGGGCCAGCGCACAACACTCCGCTTCCCTTAGAACGATCATCGCCCGCCAGCTTCAAGCGCATGTTAGGCGGCGGCCCAATCGAGGCGGCCGCGTCACGGTCCCACCGCAGCCCGTGCCTCCTCGAATGTTCCGCGGAAGTAGACCACGTTGTGGAACGCTTCGCGCGCCAGTGCCTCGGCCACGTATCGTGCGTCCGCAGCGTCTCGACCAACAACGATGAGGCGAGTGTTGTGGTCCTCCATCGGCAACCTTCCATCGTCCTTCGCGCGCTTCACCTCGCCCACGTCCTTACCCTCCAACACGCCACTGCGTGGAATGTTGCGGGCGTTGGCCAGGGTCCCTGCTCGGTACTTCTCACCTTCACGCGTGTCGATGAAGACCGCCGTGCGGTCGCTAGCCGCCACATACTGTAATCCCGCCGGCTCAATCTCCGTGACGCCCCCAAGCGCCCGCCAGACGGGAATCCCCAGCTGGTAGCGACGAACGTTGGTGAAGCCCGCAGCAAGCAGTTCGTCCGCAAGGCGCTTGCTCTTGCCACAGTACGGCCCGTTGCAGTACAGCACGATCGGCGTTCCCTTGTTGCTGTGAAGCGCCCGGTCAATCTCCGCGACGTCGGAGACGTAGGCCGACATCGGCACACCGGGCTTGGCCGCTACGTTGCGAGCATCCGGAATGTGGCTGATGGCAAACTCGCGGAACGGGCGGGCGTCAAACACAGTGGCGCTCTTCTCTGTGAGAATGCGTTTGAGTTCCTCGGTGGATACCTCCGCTGTACGCTGGCCGGATTCTCCCAACGTCGCCTGGAAGATCGTCGCGGGTGCCTGGCCCTGCGCACGCACCCCGAGTCCCGCGAGGGCGAGCATCGCGACTAGGGTCCTGTGGTTCATGTGCTCCTCCAACGATGGGTGATCTGTGACAACGGCCTTCGATGCCGACAGCGGCCGCCGCCTAACGGATCGCGCATAAGCTGCGGGGTGGGGCGGCCACAGACAAGACAGACCTTGTCCTACAGAGGTGGCCGCGACACCTCCTTAGCTTCATGCGCCGGTTAGACGGCGCGGTCAAGCGCCCGGCATCCGGATAATTGTCACAGCCCCTATCTTTGAGCGCCATCTAAGTTCTGTGGCGACGTGGATGGTGTCGGTCGAAGCGGATGCTCACGAAAGAACGCCCACATCTGACTCGATGCGTCGATGTTGCGGCTGGTCGGTCCGACGAACCATTCCGGCAGCGGCTTGCCGCCAGGCCAGGTGTGGCCTCCTCGCGTGATGGTGTAGAGCACCACGGCCGCGTCGTCCGCACAGTTCGTGTATGAGCGACGGGTGACGTCCGTCGCCACCGCAGAATCGACGGGCCTCGGCGCGCAGCGGTTGCGTCGCGCCCAGGTCGCCGTCCACCTCGGGATGTCCGGAAACGTATCAGGGGCGACCCACGTGGTGCCGCCGTGGTAGGGCACGGTAGGATCGGCCGTGCCGTGAAACGCGATCATCGGCACAGCTCGCCCGTCCCCGCACTCACTCCACGGCAGGAATATGGCGGCCGCCACCACGCCGACCGCCGCGATGCGATCAGACAGCGTGCAGGAGAGCACGAACGCCATGCCGCCGCCGTTGGACAGGCCGTTCGCATAGATCCTTGCTGGGTCGATGTTGTAGCTCGCGCGCAGGGTGTCAATCAACTCTGCAATGAATCGGACATCCCGCGTCTGACCGGGCCCGCCGCCCGCGTGCCAGGCCCTCGGCCCCTGGCCGCCGACTCCCGACGGGTAGACGACAATGAACCCGTGTTGGTCGGCCACCCTGTTCCATTGACTCGTCTCCATTTGGGCGGCTCCCCACATGGCCCCGCCGTGCAGGCTGATGACGAGCGCCGTCGGCCTGGTGGGGTCGTAGCTCCCGGGCACATACAGCAGGTATTCCCGCTCGACGCCCGACGAGACGATGACGCCGGTGTTCCGATTCCGGACATGGAAGGACACCGCCTCGACCAGGGCCAGCACGCCCGGCAGGCCAATGAGCACCAGTACGGCGCCGATGACTCCCCTCCCGCGACGCAGGTCGTTATGAACGGGCATCGCGGTCACCGATGCCGGTTCGACGCGAGCGCCAGTGGTGCCGCGGATACCCGCGCCAAGGGGATGGCGAGGATCGCGACCAACATCAAGACGTAGCCCGGGATGAGCACCGTGGAGAGAAGCCAGACGAAGAGACCGTAGATCGCGAGCACGGCGACCAGCCAACAGGCCGCGCCGCTCACAAGCGTGCCGTCGCTCAGCACCCGGTGGTGATACAGGCGGGTGGCGATCCAGGCAGCGGCGGACGTCTTGCAACAGACCAGGACACCAAGGATCCACGGCAGCGCATTCCAGAGCGCGACCCGCACGGCGCTGGTGTCGTGGATCCATAGTGCGATTGGTTCGATGAAAATGAGGACGGTCAGCGTCAGACCGGTGCTCGACCTGATCAGCCATTCCCGGCCGCTTAGGCCCACGTAGAGACTCTGCACGAGTTGTTTCCACGTCCACACTACCAGGCCGGACAATCCCAGGAGCCCGATGACGACCGCGCGGGGCGTCCCGATGAAATCGCTGACCTGACGCGCGCGTGCGGTCACCACCGCCCAGGTGCCCGATAACGTGAGCCCGGCCGGGATCGCGACGAGGACGAGCAGCCACGCGGCCAGCGTGCTCCAGGCCGCCATTCTCAGCTTGGCGGCAATGAGCCCGGCACTGGTCAACGGCCGCGTCGCCGTGAACAGCGCCATGGCATAGCCGTCGCTGACGTCGGGATTGGACCGGCGTACCCGTGGGGCGGCGAAGGCCGCCATGAAGGGCGGAGTCAGCAGCACGCCGCACAGCGTGTAGGCGACGAGCGAGGCCGTGTCGGTACCGGCAACGAAGAGCAGCGCCAGCTCGAACGGCAGAAGGATTGCTACCCATCCCGGGAGCGACCGCCCATGCCGCCGCCACTCGAACCATGCTTGCGCATGCGCCGCTGACGCGAAACGAGCGAGCCGGGGCCCACCCGGCAGAACACCCGCGATTCGTCCGAGCCAGGTAAATCGGCCGCGCCAATCGGGAACGACGCCTCGGCGGGCGCATGCCACCGCGAACCGCGCGGCAAGGTAGGCGAGCGGAACCTGGGGTGCCAGGATGGACAGCATCACCCCTTCCCGCGCTTTGAATTCCAGCGCCACGAGAACGACTGCGTCGAACACAGTGAGCCAAAGCACGGCGACGACGATCCGCAGACCCGGCAGACCGTAGGGCATCCACGTCAGGGCCTGGATCCAGGCGATCAACGCCGCGGCCAGCACCGCCGGCCAAATCCATGGGATCGCGATTCCCACCGGCCACATCGCGACGAGTCGCGTCACCAGCCAGAGGATCGCCATGCCCAGCGTGCCGTACAGCATCGGCCATCCGGCGAGCGCGCCGGTGGACACCGGCAGCGTGAACGCGCGCGCGGGATACGTCGAATGCCGCGCGGCTAAATCGCCGGAGAGGCCGTAGGTGAACACCGCCAGGAGATACATGAACGCCGCCGTAAGCGGCACGAGGGTGGTGAACGCGAAGGCTTCGGCGCTGGCGAAACTGACCACCTGCCCCCGCGCGTGCATCACGAGCTTGATCGTCGCAAGGGTGATCAGGTAGCCGATCAGGGCGAAGAGGCCCCGGGCATGCCGTCGCCGGAATTCCCAGCCAATGGCGGCAGCGGGCGAGCGCATCGTTACGCGTCGGGGGGTGACGCCGCGGACATCCCGGCAAGGGCGACGAAGATCTCCTCGAGCGAGGGGATGCGGTCTCCGACGCGATGCGAGTCCCTGATGGCGGCGAGCGGCGCGCTCAAGACGATCCTGCCGTGGCTGATCATCGTCACGTGGTCCGCGACCCGCTCCACGTCATCTAATAGATGTGAGGAGAAGAGCACGGTACGGCCTTCGTCGGCGATGGTGCGGATGATCGCGTCCAGGATGTCGCGGCGGGCCACGGGATCGAGGCCGGTCGACGGTTCATCCAACACCAGCAGCTCGGGCCGGAAGGCCAGCGCGATGAGCAGCCCGAGGCGCGCCTTCTGCCCTTTGGAGAGGTCCCCGATCGTCGCCGAGGCGTCCAGCGCGAAGGCCTGCCGCAACTCCCCCGCGTACGCCTCGTCCCACGCGGGATAGAACGCGCGCGAGTAGCGAATGAGCTCGTCCACACGCATCCAGCCGGGAAGGTCGCGCTCTTCGGAGAGATAGCCAATGCGCGACAGGACGCCGACCGGATCGGTGACGGGATCGAGTCCGAACACGCGCACCGAGCCGCTTTGCGCCCGAAGCAAACCGAGAATGTGCTTGATGAGCGTCGTCTTGCCCGCTCCGTTTTCGCCGACGAGGCCGTAGACCGTCCCGCGTGGAACGGACAAGGTTACCGACGCCAGGGCCGCCTTGTGGCCGAAGCGGCATGTGAGCTCCGTTACTGAGATGATGGAGTCACTCACCGCCGAATAGCCTATGCGTCGCTGGTGGTTGCACGGAGGTGTGTTGGCATTGTTGTAAGGCTTCTGAACAGACGGAACGACGGTTCGCGCCGCGCCGTCTACGGATCGCGCTTAAGCTGCGGGCGCAATGCACAGCGGCGCAAGGAGGCGGAGCGACTGAGGAGGTCCAGCGGCGAGACAACGCAATTCTTCCCTACTTGTGAGCGCCCCGCAGCTTCAAGCGCATGTTAGGCGGCCGCGGCAGCAGGGCATGAAACACGCGTTCGTTATCCGGTGCCCTTCAACGCGGCGAAAGTCAAGAAGGCCGCCATGAGCAAAGCAATAACACCGACGGCTCTCACGTTTATCAGGTACTGTCTTGATTCGATGAAGGTTGCAAGAAATGTCCACCGAGCCGTAACGCCCGTAGCCGCCCCGCTTCGCGCCCAGCGCTGGACCGACCGTGGCCGAGCCAGGCAAACAAAACTCACTGCGTACAGCGCCACGACGAACGAGGCGAAAAGAAGTCTCATCGCTCAGGCCAATCACTCACGGGATCCATCGTTAGTTGCGCATCATGGAGTCCGTGGGTCTGACCTGGTCGCCGCCTAACGGATCGCGCTTAAGCTGCGGGCGCAACGCCCGCGGGCGCAACGCTGTTGGACCGACAGTTCGTGCCCGCCAGGGCACAACACTCCGATTCCCTTAAAGCGATCACCGCCCGTCACCTTCAAGCGCATGTTAGCCGGCACGCTGTGTGAGCATGGACCTCATTGCGCAAACGCATGCGAAGCGCGGAGGCGCCAATACTCAAACCACGTGAGCAGGATCACGAAGACATCCAGGACTGAGAGCACGAGGAGTTCGGGCGCGGACGTACGCGAGTAGCGATACAACTGGTATACCAGGAAGAGCAGGAACGCGACGATCGCCGTCGGATAGGCCCAACGCCGCTTTAGCAGCAGAGCTGTCACGAGGCCTACTTTGACGACGCCGTGCCAGAACAGATAGATGGCACCAAACATCTTTGCCCCTGCCGAGAGGCCCTGGGAGCTGTGGAGGAGGTAGTTGGCAACAATGTCGTGCGGATCCTCCGTGAGTTCGTGTTGGGTCAGGATCCGAACGATGTGGTGCAGCTGCGTGGGGCTGACCAGGAACAACAGGACACCACCGACAATTTCTAGCGCGCCGTCAATGGCCTTCGCGATGATACTGATATCGAAGAGCAGGTGGACAGTGCGCTGTCTCCGACCTGTTGCCATGACCCTCCGCGTGCCGCCTAACGGATCGCGCTTAAGCTGCGGGCGACTCGCCCGCCGGCGCATCCGTGGGTGAACGATAGCCCTGCCCGCCAGGGCACAATACTCCGATTCCCTTGGAGCGATCACCGCCCGGCAGCTTCAAGCGCATGTGAGGCGGCGCCGTATTGTGATGGATGCGCCCTCAGCGGGTCCCGGTCGGCGTCAGCAGGAAGCCCACCTCGCGGGTCGGGTCGCTCTTCCAGACTCCGAAGCCAACGATCTGTCCGGCATCGTTGATCGCGTTCGCCCAATGGAGGCCCAACTGACGATCTCCCACTACGTCGTTCAGATCGTACCGAACGCCGTCCCGCCATAGCGCCGCGTGGAACGTCGTTCCGCTCGGAATGTAGGTGCCGACCACTTCACCCCGGTTATTGATGCCAAACGCCTGGCTGGGCTCGGAGCCAGGAAGGAAACTCATCTGTCCATTTTGCCAGATGACTGCTCTGCCTGCAGTGCTGCCCAGGCGGCCAGCGATCACGCCACTGTCGTTGATGGCGTAGGCGATGGTCTCCACATCGAGAGACAGGCTGACGCTGAGGTCGCTCATGGTACCATCTTTCCACAGAAAAGCGTGGCGGGCTAACGGCAGGGAGCTATCGGGACGGATTGTGCGAGACCAGCCCACGATCCGACCCTCGTTGTCAATGTCGAGCGCCTCGCTTTGCAGACCGCCCAGCGTGCCGAGGTCCGTTGCCACGCCGTTACGCCAGATGACGGCGTGGTCAAAGCCGTGCGGCGCCGCAAGCGCCCACCCGACGGCGACCCCGCTGTCGTTGATCGCGAGCGGTTGGCTTTGCGCGTTATAGACGGCGTAGTCCAACCAACCTAAGTTCGTTAGCTGGCCGGCCTGCCAAAGGCACGCATTGCCCTGGCCTCCGCACGATCCCAAGCCAACCACCTGGCCACGTCCATTGATGCCATAGGCGGTGTAGATGCCGTTCCCGTTAGCCTCTAGACGTATCGCTGGTTTCCCGTCCGCTGGCCAAAGCGCCGGGTAGTAAGGGTCCGCCGGCCCAGGACTCTCCGCCTGCCCAACTACTTGGCCCGCCGGATCAATGTCGTAGGCCCAGCTCTGGTACGTTACGCCGTTGTAGACGGGACTCGACGACGATCCCAGGGCCGTAAGCATGGTGAGACGAAACGGCCCGCGCGGCGCGGTTACCCCGGTGCCCGAACAGCGGGTGAGCGTTAGCGCAAAAAAGGCAGGCAGGACGAGGTTACCACTGCGCATGGCAAGACCTGAGGACCAGAGCCGGTGAGGACCCCTCGCAACAACCGAGCCGAACAGAACTGGCCTCTTCTCTCCCCGGGATGTTGCGCACCCGCCGCACCTGGCGTCGCCGAATCGCTTCTGCCGCTGGCGTGCCTCCGTTCCTGAAGGCCAGCAGGGTGGTCGATTGGCGCCGCCTAACGGATCGCGCTTAAGCTGCGGGCGACTCGCCCAGCGGCGCGTCTGTCGTTGAACGATAGTCCGTGCCCGCCAGGGCACAACACTCCGCTTCCATTAAGGCGAACACCGCCCGACAGCTTCAAGCGCATGTTAGGCGGCGCCTCATTAACGCTCCCGCAGGACGCGGCGTTCGAGCTCCGTGTACGGTTGGACGTTGGCAAGTTTCGCAGGCGTGATGATCGAGAACGACACCTCGCGCCCGTCGCCAATAACGTGACGGTGGTCAAAGGCCTCCGGATCTCTTAGGAGAGCGCCCAAGGCATCTCGGAATTCAGCGGCCTCGGCCGGACTCAAGTAGAGCTGGAGCATACGCATCGAGCGCTTGCCTTCCGGATCCAACATTCGCATGAAGTCCTCCCGGCGCCGCCTAACGGATCGCGCTTAAGCTGCGGGCGACCCGCCCGCCGGCGCAACTGGCCGTGGACGCAGTCCCGTGCCCGCCAGGGCACAAGCCTATGGGGCTCCGTTGAGACGATCGCGCCCGCCAGCTTCACGCGCATGTTAGGCGGCGGCACTAAAAAGGTCCTTACCGCACCAGTCGCACCGACCGCCTTCAAGAATCTTTGTCACCTGCGTCTTGGTTGTGTAGCACACCCGGCGTACGCCCAGTGGGTAATGACCGCAGGTGGGACAGAGAAGGCCCAGTTGGCCGGCCCGACGACGCA
>DASZCN010000136.1:0-32498 GCA_035943095.1 Gemmatimonadales bacterium
AGGCGGCCGTGGTCGCGCGCGCGATGGTCCGTATCGCCGGTGAAGCGACACGCGGTGCGCACGTGTACGAGTCCGACGTGATCCGGCGCTTGGGCCGGCGCTAGTTGCGCTGGATTTCGACCGGGCCGTTGGTGGTCACCGCGCGGACCGGAGCACCTCCCGCACCAAGTCGCGTCGTGATGCGACGCCCAACCCTGCCCTGGATCGTCACCGTGAGAGGAAACCCGACCGTCATGGGGCCGTTCACGGTGCCGAACTCGAGCTGCGCCGAGTAGTTATCCGGAATCGCGAGGTTCACGGGACCGTTGGTCGTCTCGGCGTCGAGCCCCCCCCCACCCTCCCATCGCGCGCCCACGAGCTCGATATCCAGCGGGCCGTTCGTGGTCCGGGCCCGCACGTCGCCGCCCACGCCGGCGAGTGAGATCGGCCCGTTGTACGCCGTCAGCGTCATCCGCCCGGTGACGTCCCGCACGCCGATCGGCCCGTTGTAGGTGTCGAGCTTCAGATCAGAGTGCCGGGGCGCGTACACGATGAAGCTGACCGACCACGACTGGCGGCGTCCGGCATCCGGGCCCGCCGCCTCGATCGTGGTCCCCGAGGCGACGATCTTGATCGAGCGCGCGAGCGCCGCCGCATCCGAGTCCGTAGCGCCCTGCGCCTCGATACGCGCGTGCACCTCGATGCTATCACGATCCCACCCCTCGACCGCGGCCGCACCGTTCCGCCCCGGGTCGACCGTGATGACGCCGCCCTTGGCGAGCGAGATGACTCGGACTTCGCAGGCCTTGGCGCGCCAGGCGTCGTCCTGGTCCCGGCATTGGGCCATCCAACGGGCGTCCGCGGCACTCTGAGAACGCAGGGTCGCGGGAACGGAGAGCAGCAGGAATGCAGTCGCGCGCTTCAGCATCGGGCCTCCTGGTCGGAATCGCGGGGGGGCGGGAATCACCGTTGTTGGACACCCTGAGTGGCGGAACGGTTGGTTCCCGGGGCATAATCCCCGCGTGAAATTCCCCCATCCCCTGACCCTCCTGTGTGGCTGCGTCCTGCTTGCGGCGGCCGCCAGCCACGTGTTGCCGCCTGGGGAGTACGACCGTCGCGACGACCCCGTGACCTCCCGCCGGGTCGTGATCGCGGGGACGTACCACGCGGTGGCTCCGCACCCAGTTGGGGCCTTCCAGGCCCTGGTGGCCATCCCGCGGGGCATGGCGAATGCGGCGCCGGTGATCTTCTTCGTCTTCTTGATCGGTGGTGCGTTCACCGTGGTGGACGAAACCGGAGCCCTGCGGCAGGGCGTGGACTGGTTGGTGCGACGGTTCGGACACTCCGAAGCACTGGTCATTCCGGCCGCGTCCCTTGCCTTCGCCACGGGCGGCGTGCTCGACAACATGAAGGAAGAGATCATCGCGCTCGTGCCCGCGATGCTCCTGCTCGCGCGGCGCCTCGGCTATCGGCCGACCGTCGCGGTCGCCATGAGCCTGGGCGCCGCGGCGGTGGGGGCGGCATTCAGTCCCATCAATCCGTTTCAGGTCGGGATCGCGCAACAGCTGGCGCAACTCCCGCTCCTCTCCGGGTCGCTGTTCCGGATCGTCTTCCTGGTCGCCGCATTGGGCGTCTGGATCTGGGGCACCACTCGGTACGCCGTCCGGACGCGTACGGACCCCGCTCCCGCGACAAGCGACGCCGTTCCCGTGACCGGCACCGCCACGCTCGACCGACGCCGTGGCGTCGTGCTGGCCCTCGTCCTCGTGAGCTTCGGCGCGCTCGTTGTCGGGGTGCTCCGTGGCGGCTGGGGATTCAACGAAATGGCGGCGCTGTTCTTCGTGATGGGGGTGGTGGCGGGTCTCGCCGGGGGGCTCGGCATCGGCGGGACAGCCGAGGCGTTCGTCGCAGGCTTTCGCTCGATGGCGTACGCGGCCCTGCTCATCGGGTTCGCACGGGCGATTTTCGTCACGCTCGAGCAAGGGCGCATCGTGGACACGATCGTGCACGGCCTCTTCACGCCCCTGGCCAATCTGCCGCTCGCGCTCGCCGCGCTCGGCATGATGCTGGTCCACGCCGTCGTGCATGTGCCGGTACCGAGTCCCAGCGGACACGCCGTGCTCACGCTGCCCATTCTCGTACCGCTCGCCGACCTTCTCGGCCTGTCTCGCCAGGTCACCGTGCTCGCCTATCAGTACGGTGGCGGACTGTGCGAGCTGTTCACGCCGACGAACGGAGCGCTCATGGCGATCCTCGCCGCCGCGCAGGTGCGTTACGAGGAGTGGCTGCGCTTCGCGCTACCCCTGCTCCTCGGCCTCCTGGCGTTGGGCGCCGGCGCCGTCGGGCTGGGCGTGGCAATCGGGCTCCAGTAGTGTGCTAATCTCCCCTCTCCCTTCTGCCCTTTCCCCCGTCATCCGGAGATTCCATGTCCCGACTCGACGTAATCCACTCGCTCCTCTTGATGGCATTCGTGCCCGCGGTGGTCGCGGCCCAGACGCCGGGCCCCCCCCCGCGCCGACACGTGAGCGTTCCGACCGCCGCTGCGCGCGCCGCCGACGTGGCCAGCGTGGATGGCGTCGTCAAGGCGTACTATGACGTGATCAGCGGGCCGGCGGGCGAGCCGCGCCAATGGTCCCGCGACCGCTCGCTCTACATTCCCGACCTCCGGTTCGTCGCGACGGGATTTGCCAAGGAGCGGCCGTACACCCACGTGATGGACCATCAGGCGTTCGTAGATGGCTCCGACTCGGCGATGGTGCACGACGGCTTCTTCGAGCGCGAGATCCATCGCGTGACCCGGTCGTACGGAAACATCGTGCAGGTGTTCAGCACGTACGAGGAGCATCGCACGGCCGACGGTCCGGTCCAAGGCAGGGGCGTGAATGCGTTGCAGCTGTTCTGGGATGGCACGCGTTGGTGGGTCGCGTCGGCCATCTGGTTCGAAGAAGACGCGGCCCACCCGATACCGCCGGACCTCTTGCCCTGATGTCTCGCTCGACGCAGCTCCTTGATCTGTTCGATCAAGCGTTCAATCGCCGGGCGTGGCACGGCACCGGGCTATGGGGATCGATCCGGGGCCTCACGCACCGCGAGGCGCTGTGGCGTCCGGGTCGGGGCCGGGGCCGGCACAACATCTGGGAGGTCGTGCTGCACACGGCGTACTGGAAGTACATCGTGCGCCGGCGGTTGACGCGCGACGCGACCCTTTCCTTCCCGCGCCCGGGCTCGAACTGGCCCCGCTTCCCTGAGCGACCGAACGCGGCCGCGTGGCGACGCGACGTCGCGCTCCTCAAAGAGGAGCACCGCCTACTCCGAGCCGCGATCGTCCGATTCCCAGCCGCGCGGCTCAACGCGAGGGGGTGGCGCTCGACCTGGAGCAACGCGGCGCATATCTACGGGATTGCGTCACACGATCTGTATCACGCCGGCCAGATTCAGCTGCTCAATAGACTGCAGCGACGCGGGTGAAGAGCCCGGCACCCTCACTCGCGTTTGAACCGCTCGATGTCACGCCGCTCTCGTTTCGTGGGCCGGCCCTTCCCTTCGTAGCGCAGCGACGGCGCGATCCGCAACTGCTCCGCGAGTCGCTCCCGCAGCCGCTTCGCATCCGGATCTTCGTCGTACAACGTCGCCGCTGTGGCGGGCGTGCCGCGGTGCTCCGACAGCACCCGCACATGCACGACGTACTCGAACGGCCCCCGCCGAATACGCAGCTCGTCGCCGATGGCCAGGGACTTGGCGCGCTTGGCCGGCAACCCGTTGACCTGAACCTTGCCACCGCCGATCGCCGCGGCGGCGAGCGCCCGGGTCTTGAAGAAGCGCCCGGCCCAGAGCCAGCGATCCAGACGTACGCGTCCCGCATCAGGCATTTTGGCGCCTCCTCCAAGCTCCACGCAGCCGGCCGGCCGTGCGTATACTCCCGGGAACACCGATCCAGCCGCCACCCTTTCGCACAGAGCCGAATGCGCAAACGGATGCCGACGGGCCAACCAGACATCCTCTGCCCTCGACCCCTCGGTCGCCGGGCGTTGCTGACTGCAACGCTCGTGATAGGCGGCGGCGCGTGCGGAACGGGCGTGCGCGGCGTCGCGGGGACTGCACCGACCCCGAACGTAGCGTGGACGCCGCCAGCGTCGTCCCGGCAAGCGGCTCCGCAGGCGCTGCCTCCCGGGTTACCTCCCGATCTCGCCGCGCGGATCGCGCAGCTCACGCTCACCGACGTCATCGACATCGCGCTCCGGAACAATACCGCGACCAGCGCAGCTTGGGCGGACGCCCGGTCTGCCGCGGCGAGCTACGGAGCGGCAAAAGGGCAATACTTCCCTATCATCGCCCTGGACGGGACGGCACAGGCCATCAAGCGTATCGCCTCCGGCGGCGTCGGGGCCGCCAAGCAGCAGTCCTTCGGGCCCGGCCTCAACGTGTCGTGGCTCCTGCTGGACTTCGGCGGCCGCTCGGGCTCGATCGGTGAGGCGCGGGAAGCGCTCCTCGCGGCAGACTGGACCCACAACGCGACCTTGCAGACCGTCGTGCTCACGGTTCAACAAGCGTACTTCCTGTATATGGGCACGAAAGCCTTGGTCGTGGCAGAACGGACGACCCTGACGGAGGCCCAGACGAATCTCGGCGCGGCTGAGCAACGGCACCGGGTTGGTCTCGCTACCATCGCGGACGTCCTTCAGGCGAGGACGGCGCTTTCGCAGGCTCGGCTCGCCCTCGAATCGACAGAGGGCGACCTGCAGACCACACGCGGCGCGTTGGCGCTCTCTATGGGCCTCCCCGCCAACGTCCCCTACGACATCGAGGTGTTGCCGGACACCACGGTGCCGCTGGGAATCATCGACAGCGTGGACACCCTGATTGCCCGCGCGGTGCGCGAGCGACCCGACCTCGCGGCCCAGCGCGCACTGGCCGAGCAGGCTCGCGCTCGAGTGAGCGTCGCCAGGTCCCAGGCCCTGCCGTCGCTCTCCGTCGGGGGGACCGCGAGCCAGACGTACTTCGTCCACAATCCGCCCGCCTCGACGCCTCCGGCGGGCAACAGCTACAACGCGACGCTGACGCTTTCGATCCCAATATTCTCGGGGTGGTCGCAGATCTACACCGTGAAGGCCGCGTCCGCTGCCGCGGACGCGGCCGCGCTGCGGGCGAACGGCTTTGAGCAGCAGGTCGTCTACCAGGTGTTCAACGGGTACTACGCCCTCCGCACCTCGACGCAGCAAGTACGCACGAGCCGGGACCTCCTCGCGAGCGCCACGGAATCCGAGCAGGTGGCGCTGGGACGCTATAAGGCGGGGGCCGGGAGTTTGCTCGACCTGCTCACGGCGCAGGCCGCCCTGGCGAGCGCGCGTGCGCAAGCGATTCAGGCACGCTTCTCGTGGAACACGGCGCTCGCGCAACTCGCCCACGACGTAGGCATCCTCGGGCTCGACGGATCGAGCCCGCTCCGAATGCAAACCGACACAACCGGAACTGGTAGATGAAGCGCACCGCCGCCATCGCGGCATTTTCAGTCGCCCTCGCCCCGAGCTGTTCGCGAAAGGACGCGGGGGGACCGCCGCGGGTACCCGTGACGGTCGCGCACGCGGAGCAACGGGCCGTACCGTTCGACATACAGGCGACCGGCTCCGTTGAGCCGCTCCAGACCGTAACGGTCCAATCGCAGGTGACCGGCGTCCTGCTCCGGGCGGCGTTCCACGAGGGGGACGAAGTGTCCGCGGGGCAGCTCTTGTTCCAAATCGACCCCCGCCCCTTCCAGGCCGCCCTCGAGCAAGCGCAAGCCATGCTCGCCCGCGACCAGGCACAGGCGCAGAGTGCCGTGCTCGACGCGGCGCGGTACGCCGATCTCGTGAAGCAGGATTACGTCACCAAGTCCGACTACGACGCGAAACAGGCCGCCGCGCAAGCGCTGCGTGCCGCAGTGCGGGCCGACTCCGCGGCGGTCACCAATGCGTTGCTCAACCTCGAGTGGGCGTCCATCCGCGCGCCGATCAACGGGCGGACCGGCCGGCTGCTCATGCGGGAAGGCAACCTGGTACGCGCCAACAGCGATGCGCTCGTCGTGATCAACCAGATCCACCCGATCCTGGTGCGCTTCCCCGTGCAGGAGCGTTACCTCGCCGACATCCAGCGCTACCGCCGCAACCGGCTTCCCGTGCTGGTCAGCCCGTCGCAGGCCGACACCATATTTCAGGAAGGCGTGCTGAGCTTCATCGACAACTCGGTGGATTCGAGCAGCGGGACCGTGCTCCTGAAGGGAGAGTTCCCGAACCGCGACAACACCCTCTGGCCGGGCGAGTTCCTCAACGTGCGGCTGCAACTGTACGTGGAAGACAGGGCGGTCGTGGTGCCGTCGCAGGCCGTGATGACCGGGCAGCAGGGCACGTATCTCTTCGTTGTGAACCACGACGGCACGGCGCGCTCGCAGCCCGTCACCGTCGAGCGCACCGCCGGCACGTACACCGTGATCGCCCAGGGCGTGAGCGGGGGTGACCAGGTCGTGACGGACGGCCAGCTGCGGTTGACCACGGGCGCGCCGGTCGAGATCAAGGGGGCGGCCGCGGCCGACCAGACGCGAGAGACGGCAGGAGACAAATGAGCCTTTCGGAGCTGTTCATCAAGCGGCCCGTCATGACGACGCTCGTCATGCTGGGGATCCTCGTGTTCGGGTTGATGTCCTACCGGCTGCTGGCCGTGAGCAATCTGCCCAACGTGGACTTTCCCACGATTCAGGTGAGCGCGGCGCTCCCCGGGGCGAGCCCGGAGACGATGGCGTCCGCGGTTGCGACGCCCCTGGAAAAGCAATTCTCGACCATCGCGGGCGTCGACCAGATGACGTCGTCGTCCAGCCTCGGCAACACCAACATCACGCTCCAGTTCACGCTGGACCGGAGCATCGACGCGGCGGCGCAGGACGTTCAGGCGGCCATCTCCAAGACGCTGCGTCAGCTTCCCACCGGCATCGTGCCGCCGTCGTACGGAAAGGTGAACCCCGCCGACCAGCCGATCATCTATTACGCGATGGGCTCCGCCACGCTGTCGCTGCCGGAGCTGGATGAGTATGCCGAGACGTTCATCGCGCAGCGCTTGTCCACGGTGGATGGGGTGGCGCAGGTCAACGTATACGGGGCCGCGAAATACGCGGTGCGCATCCAGCTCGACCCCAAGGCCCTCGCGACGCGGGGAATCGGGATCGACGAGGTCGCCAACGCCGTCGCGGCCGGAAACGTGAACCTGCCGACGGGCATTCTGTGGGGGCCGCACCGCGCGTACACTGTGCAGGCGACCGGGCAGCTGCAGGACGCCGCCGCGTTCCGGCCGCTCGTGATCGCCTATCGCAACGGCGCCCCCGTACGGATGCAGGACGTCGGGAGCGTGCTCGACGACCTGCAGGACAACAAGAGCGCCGCCTGGTACAACGGCAACCGGGCGATCATACTCGCGGTGCAGCGCCAGCCGGGGGCGAACACCGTGGACGTCGCGGGCCGCGTGCGCACCGTCATGGCGAGCCTGAAGGTGCTGCTGCCGGCCTCGGTCGACCTGCAGCTGCGGTTCGACCGGTCGGACTCGATCCGCGCGTCGCTCACGGACGTGAAGTTCACGCTGTTCCTGACGCTGGCGCTGGTCGTGCTCGTCATCTTCCTCTTCCTGCGCACCCTCTCGGCAACGGTCATCCCGAGCCTGGCGCTGCCGTTCTCGCTGGTGGGCACGTTCGCGGTGATGTACGCGCTCGACTACAGCCTCGACAACCTGTCGATGATGGCGCTGACGCTGTCTGTCGGGTTCGTGGTGGACGATGCGATCGTGATGCTCGAGAACATCGTGCGACACATGGAGAAGGGTACGCCACCGCTGCAGGCGGCGTTCGAGGGGTCGCGTGAGGTGGGGTTCACGATCCTCTCGATGACCTTATCGCTCGCCGCGGTATTCATTCCCGTGCTGTTCATGGGCGGGATCATCGGGCGGCTGTTCCACGAGTTCGCGGTGACGATCGGCGCCGCCATCCTGGTGTCGGGAGTGGTCTCGCTGACGCTCACGCCGATGCTGTGCAGTCGATTCCTGAAGGCGTCGCACGCGGCGCAGCACGGGCGGTTCTACGAGGCCTCGGAGCGCGTGTACGAGCGGGTGCTGCGCTGGTACGAGGACAGCCTCGCTTGGGTCATGGAGCGACGGACCGCGGCGCTGGCCTTCTCCGCGGTGATCCTGGCCGGGACCGCAGTGTTGTTCGTCGTCGTACCGAAGGGGTTTCTGCCTAGCGAAGACAGCTCTCAGATCTTCGGGACCACCGAGACCGTGCAGGGGACGTCGTATGATGACCTGGTACGCCATCAGCTCCAGGTCATGGCGATCCTGCAGCAGGATACCGTCAACGTCGACGGCATGATGTCGTTCCTGGGCGGCGGCCAGATCAATCAGGGGCGAGTGTTTCTGCAGCTCAAGCCCCGCTCGCAGCGTCGCCTGAGCGTGGACGAGCTGATCCGGGTCTACAACGCCAAGCTCGCCGGCATTCCGGGCATCCAGGTCTTTCTGCAGAACCCGCCCCCGATCCGCATCGGCGGGCGGCTCTCGAAGAGCCAGTACCAGTTCACGCTGCAAAGCCCTGACATCCACGCGCTGTACGACAACGCCGGTCGGCTCGAAGGAAAGCTGCGCGCGCTGCCCGGGCTCGTGAACGTCACCACCGATCTGCAGATCTCGAGCCCGCAGGCGACCGTGGCGATCAACCGCGACCGCGCCGCCGCACTAGGCGTCACCGCCCAGCAGGTGGAGCAGGCCCTGTACGACGCGTACGGCTCGGGCCAGGTCTCGACCATCTACACGCCGACGAACCAGTACTGGGTGGTCATGGAGCTCTTGCCCGAGTACCAGCAAGACCTGTCGGCCCTCAGCCTCCTCTACATCCGCTCGCAGAGCGGGACGTTGGTACCGCTCGCATCCCTCGCCACGATCACTTCGAGCGTCGGCCCGCTCACCGTCAATCATGCGGGCCAGGTCCCGTCGGTCACGATTTCCTTCGACCTGAAGCCGGGCGTGTCCATCGGGACCGCGGTCGCCGACGTGCAGCGCGTGGCGGGGCAGACCCTGCCATCGAGCATCACGAGCAGCTTCTCCGGGACCGCGCAGGCGTTCCAGTCGAGCCAGTCGGGGCTGCTCATGCTGCTGGTACTCGCGGTGTTCGTGATCTACATGGTGCTGGGGATCCTCTACGAGAGCTTTATCCACCCGCTCACGATCCTGTCGGCGCTGCCGTTCGCGGGGTTCGGCGCGCTGCTGACCCTCCTGATTTTCCGGGTCGACCTGAGTGTCTACGCCTTCGTGGGCATCATCATGCTAGTGGGCCTCGTGAAGAAAAACGGCATCATGATGATCGACTTCGCGCTCGAGGCGCAGCGCAAGGAGGGCAAGTCGGCGCGCGAGGCGATCCTGCAGGCGTGCAGCATCCGGTTCCGGCCGATCATGATGACGACGATGGCCGCGCTCATGGGAACGCTGCCCATCGCGCTGGGCGTGGGCCAGGGCTCGGAGTCGCGCCGGCCGCTCGGCATCGCCGTGGTGGGAGGGCTGGCGTTCTCGCAGTTCATCACGCTGTACATCACGCCCGTGATCTACACGTCGCTGGACCGGGTGCAACAATGGTTTGAGCAGCGCTCGGAACGGCGGCAAGCCGCCGGGCACCCCATACCGGCACCGGCCGACTGAGTGAACGGTTGTCGCTGGCCTTCAGTCGTCGACAGACGCCAAGTTGCAAGCGGTTTTCCGCTGACAGCGATCAGGGTATGCGAACCGCAATCCTTGCGACCTGTCGCTGACAACCGCTTGAACCTTGGCGTCTGTCACTGCACCGGTGAAGCGCCTGCTGGCCGGTCTCATCCGCAAGCTGACTCGCGCGACCAGCACTGACGACTGATGACTGAGAACTGATGACTGTTGCGCATTACCATCCCCCCTATCCCGCGCTAGTTTTTCCCCATGCACGAATGGCAAGTTTGGCTCGTCGCCGCCCTGCTCCTGTTCGTGGCCGAAATGGTGGCCCCCGGATTCTGGCTCCTCTCGGTGGCGGTCGGCTGCCTCGCCGCCGGTGTGGTCTCCCTGGTGGTGCCGGGGGCTTTCGTTCCGGCCCTCACCTTCGCTGCCGGGACTCTCCTGTCCCTCGTCAGCATCCGTCCCTTCCTGCTCCGCTACCTGCACCCCCGCGGAACCGAGATCCGGACGAACATGGATGCGCTCGCCGGCCGTGTGGGAATCGTATCGGAGCGCATCGACCCCGCCACGGGCAAGGGCCGGGTCCTGGTCGAGGGGGAAGACTGGCGCGCGGCATCGCTTATGGACGAAGGCCTCGAGCCCGGGACCCGGGTGATGGTGGTTCGAGTGGAGGGTGCGACTCTGTACGTGGATAAGGAGAGCTGAGATGGACATCGGCGCCTACATCATTCCCGCCGCGATCGCCCTGGTCGCGATCTCGATCGTCGCCAAGGGCGTTCGCGTCGTTCAGCAGGCGCAGACGATGATCATCGAGCGGCTGGGGAAGTACCACCGCACGCTGGCCTCCGGGGTGAACCTCATCATTCCGATCATCGACAAGCCCCGGGCCATCGACTGGCACCAGGTGATCGTCACCCCCGCGGGAGAGTCGTTCGCGCGCCATTTCCGCACGGAGAAGATCGACCTGCGCGAGACCGTGTACGTGTTCCCGCGCCAGAACGTGATCACGAAGGACAACGTGGTGGTGGAGATCGACGCGTTGATCTATTCCCAGATTACCGACCCCGTCCGAGCGACCTACGAGATCGCCAACCTGCCCGACGCGATCGAGAAGTTGACGCAGACCACCCTGCGGAATGTGATCGGCGAGATGGAGCTCGACCACGTGCTCTCGTCGCGCGACACGATCAACGCCAAGCTGCGGGAGATCCTCGACGAAGCGACCCACAAGTGGGGCGCGAAGGTGAGCCGGGTGGAGCTCAAGGACATCAACCCGCCGCGCGACATCCGCGATGCGATGGAAAAGCAGATGCGCGCCGAGCGGGATCGGCGCGCCGCGATCCTCACGGCGGAGGCGGAGAAGCAGTCGCGCATTCTCCAGGCGGAGGGTATCCGCCAGTCGGAGATCAACCAGGCGGAAGGCCAGAAGCAGGCGAAAATCCTGGCGGCCGAAGCCGAGGCCAACGCCCGACTCAAGGTCGCCGAGGCGGAAGCCCAGGCGATCGAGCGGATCACAACCGCCATCAAGGGAACCGGCGGCGACCCCGCGCGGTACTTGATCGCCATCCGCTACATCGAGGCGCTGAAGGACATGGTCACCAGCCCGCAGAGCAATAAGGTCATCTACGTCCCCTACGAAGCGACGGGCGTGCTGTCGTCGCTCGGCGGGATCCGGGAGATGCTGGCGGGGCCAACGGGAGACAAGAAGACATGAAGAAATTAAAGGGCGGTCTGTTGGTCGCCCTGGCTGGTCTCTTGCTGACCGCCGCTCTTCCCGACCGCCCGACCGCCGCCTTGCCAGCTTGTGACCCCGACAACGGCGGCCTCACGCTGCCCGCCGGATTCTGCGCGGTGGTGGTCGCCGACCAGGTCGGCTCGCCTCGGCACATCGCGGTCGCATCCAACGGGGACCTCTTCGTCGCCCTGGAAAACCGGCGCGGCGGGACCGGGGGCGTCCTCGCCCTGCGCGACACGACCGGCGATGGCAAGGCGGACGTCGAGGCGCATTTCGGCACCGCCGGTGGCACGGGAATCGTCCTCACCTCGGGCGGGGGGGGGCTCTACTTCGCGACCAAGTCGACCGTACTTCGCTATCCGATGCACGCCGGGCAGCTCATGCCGATCGGAGAGCCTCAGGTGATCGCCCGAGACCTGCCGAGCGACGGCAACCACACGGCGAAAAACCTGGCGCTCTCGAGCGACGGCAAGACGCTGTTCGTCAACTTCGGCTCGGCTACAAACTCCTGTCAGGTCGCGGACCGCACGCTCGAGTCGCCCGGGCGCGATCCGTGCCTCGAGCTCGCGTATCGCTCCGGTATTTGGCAGTTCGACGCCGCGAAGGCGAACCAGACGGAAGCGAGTGGCACTCGGTACGCTACCGGTATACGCAACGCCGTGGGGCTCACCGTGGCATCCAATGGTCAAGTCTGGGCGACACAGCACGGCCGTGACCAGCTGGGCCAGAATTGGCCGAAGCTCTTCAACGACACGCAAAACGCAGAAAAGCCATCAGAAGAGCTCTTTCAGGTGAACGCGGGGGACGATTTCGGCTGGCCGTACTGCTATCATGACCTCGAGCTCGGCCACCTCGTGCTCGCGCCCGAATACGGCGGCGACGGCAAGCAGGTCGGGCGCTGCGCGCAGATGAAGGAGCCGGCGGTCGCGTTCCCGGGACACTGGGCGCCGGACGGGCTGACGTTCTATGATGGGTCGCAATTCCCCGCCCGTTATCGCGGCGGTGCGTTTGTGGCCTTCCACGGGTCCTGGAACCGGGCCCCGCTGCCGCAGGCGGGCTACCGCATCGTGTTCGTGCCCTTCAAGGACGGCAAGCCTGTGGGGGGAACCACGTACGAGACGTTCGCCGACGGCTTCTGGAAGGACGACCCGTCGGGACCGAAGCACCGCCCCGTCGGCGTCGCGGTGGGACCGGACGGCTCCCTCTACATCACCGATGATGCGGCGGGCAGGATCTGGCGGGTGATGTATCGAGGGCGGTAGAGGTGCTAGAGGGCGGTAGAGGGCGGTAGAGGTGGCCGGATACTCGAAGCGGGCGCTCGTCGACAAGCTCGGCATCAAGCCCGGGGCCACGATCGCGATCCTTGCGCCGCCAGACGGCTACCAGCGCACCCTCGGGAAGCTGCCGAGCTCGGTGACACGTCGAACCAGTGCGGCGGGGCCGCTCGACTTCGTCCAATTCTTCACGACCGAAAGGCGGGAGCTCGAGCGCCGATTCGGAGCGCTGGCAAGGGCCCTCGCGCCCGCGGGCATGCTGTGGATCTCCTGGCCGAAGAAAGCGTCCGGGGTCGCCACTGATCTCACGGAGGACGTGATCCGGGGGGTCGGGCTCGCGCACGGCCTCGTGGACGTGAAGGTGGCGGCGGTGGACGACGTGTGGTCGGGGCTCAAGTTTGTGCGGCGGCTCAAGGACCGCTGAGCAAACGGCCCCGGCAGGAATCGCCGGGGCCGCTCTTTGACTCGGGTGGCGGAACGACTACGGCAGGCTGCAGCTTTGCTTGCTGAGGTCGTTGTTCCGCGCCGCGGCCTCGTTGAAGGGAATCGGGAAGTTCCGATACGGCTCGCCCGGGGCGGGTTCTTTCTCTGCACCGACACCCGCCGGTGGCGGAAGAGAGTCCAGCTTGCCGAACATCCGAGCATCGATCCAGCGACTCGCGCTCTCCCACAACAACGAGTACCGCTTCTCGTATAGAATGCGATTCAGCACTCCGGCCGCGACTGCCGTGGTCGTGTCCGTTGTCAATCCACCATCCTGGCTGCGAATGGCATCGGCCTCCGCCAGCGCCGTGGCGTAATTCCCCCTCCCCCAATTCACCTCGGCCTGGAGGAGAAGCAGCTCCTTGTTCGTGATGATCGGCGTTGGGGTGGTCGCGTCCGGATAGAGCGTGAAGACTTGATCCGACGAGAAGCCCTGTACCGCGATGGAGCTCCCCGTCACGAGCTTGCGAGTCACCCGGTGATCCCCAGCGTCCGCCTCCGTCACCACGCGCGGATTCGCGCGGAATGCCGTTTTAGCGAGACCCTGGTCCCACAACCCGCTCGTCGCGTCGCCCGTGCCCGTGCTGTAGGCATGGGCCGGACCAGCATCGAGCGCGCTCGCCGGATTCATGAACGATGCGGCAAGGTCGGCGTCGGCCGAGTCGAGGTACACGGGATCAATCGTACCGACCACGCTACCAAGCGGCGCGTACCCCCGGTAAGCGAGATACACGTCTACCTTGGCCGCCAGCCCCCGGTTGAACTGGCGGAACGTCGCAGGCGTATCGAACCCGGCGAGGCCGGACGGCGGCACGAACGGGAACGCCGAACCCCCCGCGGCGAGGTTGGTCGCCGCCGAGTCGAGCAGCGCCGCCACGTAGGCCAGCACGTCGTTCCTGCAGCGCAGTGGCGCGAGCGGGCCGGTCGGATCGACGTCCACGTCGATCGGCGCGCCCGTGGTGTCGTGCGATTCGGCCACACGCAGCATGATCAGGGCCTTGATGGTCTGGACGAATCCCAGCGTCGCCGGCTTGCCCTGCGCGTCGAGGAGAGTCGACGGCGCACCGGCGATTCCGTGCAGGCCGATGTTGGCGAGTCGCACGGTCGCATACGGCCACAAGGCGCCACCCAGGAAGTCGCTCGGGTCGATGCTGCTGGGCCCCAGCAGCTCCGTTACAAAGCGCGGCTCGGAGCCCGTGAGGCGCATGCCGTCCCGCCCCATCGTCTCTCCGTAAATGATTTCGTTTTCGTTCTGGACGCGATCGCCGCGCACCACGCCCGTGACGAGTGCCTGCAGATGGGGCAAGTCATTGATGACCGAGAAATCGTTTGCGCTCGGGTTGTTCAGATTGGCCTCGTCCGGCAGATTGCACGCGCCCAATACGAGCGCGCCGAGTGCCAGGGCCGTGTAGGTAATCCGCATGGCTCCCCCGCGGTGCGGAAAGATAGGTCGAGTGATCGGTGTCGTCGTCATGGTCAGAAGTCCACGGCGATCGTGAAGAAGAAGCTGCGGGACGGCGGATACGGGGCCAGGTCCTGACCACGATTGATGTTTTGGTTGCCGAAGTTCGAGACCTCAGGGTCGAGGCCGGCATACTTGCTCCAGGTGGCCAGGTTCCGGCCGCTGAGCTCCGCGCGCGCGCCGGTCACACTACCGCGAAAGAGATTGCGGATGATGTCGTCGGGAAGCTGATAAGAGAGCGTGATCTCGCGGAGTTTCACGAACGACGCGTCCTGGATGTAGACCGCCAGACGTTTCCCAGTGGCGTGGAACGCCGCGAGCCGCGCGGCCGATGCGGCGGAATCGGGAGCGATCCCGTCCTCGTCGAACACGTTCTGGGTGACATTCACCACGTCGCCACCATGCCGCCACTCGAGCAGTCCGGACAACCGGAATCGGCGGTAGGAAATGTCGCTCGCGAACCCCATCGTGAACTTAGGCTCGTAATCGCCGAGCGCGGCAACCCCACCCTTCCCGTCGCGACCGTAGATCTGCGAAGGGGATGCTCCTTGCTGAATGAATCCGGCACCGTAGGAGAAGCCGAAACTGTTCGCCGGCGCGAAAGCGGGAACGGAGAGGGTGTCAACCACGCCCGTGTTCTTGGCAAACGTCACGCGTGCCAGCCAGCTCGCGTCACGCGTTCGCAACGGGAACCCCGATATCGACACGTCGATGCCGCGATTGCGGATATCGGCGCCACTGCCGCCGTTGTAGATGCGAGTGGCATACCCCGTGCTTGGCGCTAGTGTCTGTTGCAAAATCAGGTCCGTGTTGTTTTTCTGATACACGGTCGCCGACAACGCGACGCGTGAATTGAAGAGCCCCGCGTCGAAGCCGGCCTCGATTTCCCGCTCGCGCTCGGGATGCAGATTAGGATCGCCAACCACGTTGCAAGGAGCCGCAATAGCGAGCGCGTTCTCACCGGTGTACGTCAGACCGGTCAGACACGTGAACTTCTGACCGTACAGGGGTTCGTTCCCCGTCTGGCCATACGCGACCCGGATCTTCAGTTCCTCGAATGGCCCGAGCGTTGGCCAGCGAAACGATGCGGCGGCCTTGGGATAGTAAAACAGTTTGTTGACGTCGCCGTTGTTGGCGTTGTTGGTGCTCTTCTGCGCCAGCACCCCACCGGACACGAAGAGACGCTCGTCGAACAGCAACAGCTCTTCCTGTGCGAACAGCGCCTGGGTGCGCGTCTTCTGCCGGTTCTCGAACACGCTCACCGCGGTGCCGCGGTCTACGTTCTGTTGACCGGGGAGCAAGTTCTGCGTCACCACGTTGTTCGTCCGGAAGTAGTCATATCCGCCACGCACCCCGGCGGACGTCGTTGCCGTGAAGGCCTTCGACGTGGGCGAGTACGCATGCGTGAGCGTGGCCGCCACGGTCGTTTGCGTCTCCGTGCCGGTCAAGTCGCTCGCCAGGCCGGGGAGGCTCGTCTGCTGCCAATACAGCGTAGCCGGCGCGTAGATGTTCGCCTTGTCCTGGTAGCTGTCGATGCCGGCGTCGACCGTCGCCCGGAGCGTGTGCGTCTCACCGCTCAGGAAGGTATAGGTCGCGTTCACGGAGCCGATGAGGCGGAACACGTCCTCAGGGAGCTGGAACTGCGACAACGTCTGCAGCAGGTTCGTCCCGCTACCGAACGTGAACGGATTGAACGGATACACGCCGCTCGCCGGACGCATGTCGAAAAAGCTCGGGGTCTCTCCGATCACGAAATACGGCGTGATATTCACGTTGTCATTGTTGCTGATCCCGCGCTTCGTCAGTGAGTGCAGCAGGTTCGTGTTGGCCTTGATCTGCAACTTCGACCCGACGAGCTGTGTGAGATTGAGACGCAGCCCCTGCTTGTCGTACCCGGTGCCGTACATGATGCCGTTGTCATGCTGGTTCAGCCCGGAAAAGAAGTACTGGGTGTTCTCATTCCCGCCGCTGACGCTCACATTCGTCTCGTATGACAGACTCTTATCGCCGTAGACCTGCTGCTCGAAGTCCTGGAACCCGCCGCTCGCTTGAAACATCTGTGTGACCGCGGCCGTGTCCGCACTGCACATGGGAGGGGGGTTCCCCGTACAAAACGTCCCCGCCGAGTACGCGATCGCGTCGGACAGGTTGAAGCGACGTAGCCCCAGAGTGTTCGCTAGAACGTGGGTCCCGAGACGCTGGCTCACGGAGAACCGTGCTGGTCCCGGTGTGCCGTGCTTCGTCGTGATGACGACCACGCCGTTCGCCGCGGAGGAGCCGTAGATCGCCGCCGCCGACGGCCCCTCGAGGAATTCGATGCTCTGGACGTCCGACGGGTTCAGATCGGCGATGCGGTTGACCGGATTGTCCTGATTCGACGCATCGAGCCCCGCGCCCGCCGCGGTGACCGCATTAAGACCGTTCGAGATCGCCGTGTTCGCGACCGGCACGCCGTCGAGGACATACAGGGGTTGCGACCGGCCGAAGATCGAGGTCACACCCTGCATCCTGACTTGCATGCCGCCGCCCGGAGCGCCCGAGTTGGCCGTGATCACCGCGCCCGGCACCATTCCTTGGAGTGCGTTTTCGATGGTCTCGCTGTGCGTACGGGTCAGCGCGTCGCCCGCCACTGACTGCACGTTATTCGCCAAGTTGCGGCGGGCGACACCCGTCGCCTGGCCCGTCACGATGACCTCACTCAGTTCGAGGGCCGTGGCCTTGAGTGTGATCTGGATGTCGCTCTGATCCGCCGCGACGGGAACGTTCGCCGAGACGAATCCGATGCGACGCACCGCGAGGGTCACCGCACCCGCCGGGGCGGTCATCGTGAACTGACCATCTGAGCCCGAGGATGCCCAAGCCCTCGTTCCTTGAACCGACACTTGAGCTGCCGCGATTGGCGACCCGGTTTGCGCGTCCTTCACGGTCCCGTGGAGCGATCGCTGGGCGAGAGCGACGCCACTCAACGGGGCGCTGAGGAGCGCCACAACACATACAAGAGGACGTAACATGGACACCGCCTCCAGTGGTGGATGTAGCAAAGGATGTGAGCGCCGGGCGTGATAAAACGCCGACGGCGGCACTCACGTCTTTCCCATCTCGTTGCGTTGCCACTGTGGAACTCAATCAGGCGGGCGCGAGCTGACGGCCGCGCTCACTGTACCGATCCTTATATCGCGCGATTCCGGGCTCCGCTAGATTTGCATGCCGTTGCACATTGCAACGAAGCGCAGGTCCGACCATCTGGAGCGGGATTGGCGACGGAGCCCGGATTTCCGGCCCGGCGCTAAATTGGGGCGCTCATGCCCGATCTCATGACGCATCTCCCCCTCACGAAGCTCTCCGAAGAGGAGGAGCTGTTTCGCGACACGGTACGCGCCTTCGCCGAGCGCGCGGTGAAGCCCCGCGTAGCGAGTATGGAAAAAGCGTCGGCGGTGGACCCGGACCTGCTGAAACAGTGTTTCGAGCTCGGGCTTATGGGTATCGACATCCCCGAGTCACTCGGCGGGGCCGGCGGCAAACTCCTGATGACCGTGCTTGCGGTCGAGGAGCTGTCGGCCGTGGACGCCTCGGTGGCGATCTTCGTGGACGTCCAGAACACCCTCGTCAACACCCTGCTCCGCAAGTGGGCGAGCGACGATCTCCGGCACCGCTACCTGCCCCGCCTTGCGACGGCCCTGTTGGGCGCGTACGCCTTGTCCGAGCCCGAATCAGGGTCGGACGCGTTCGGCCTCGAGACCCGGGCCACGCGGCATGGTGATACATGGCTGCTCGAGGGCCGCAAGCTGTGGATCACGAACGGTGCCGAGGCAGGACTGTTCATCATTTTTGCGAACACGGATTTCGCGAAGGGATACAAGGGCATCACCGCCTTCGCGGTCGAGCGCGGATTCAAGGGTTTCTCGGTGGGCAAGAAGGAGGACAAGCTGGGCATCCGGGCGTCGAGCACGTGCGAGCTGATCCTCGACGGCTGTGAGGTGCCCGCCGCGAACGTGGTGGGGGAGGTGGGCGTCGGGTACAAGGTCGCGATCGAGACCTTGAACACAGGTCGGATCGGGATCGGCGCCCAGATGATCGGCGTCGCCAGGGGAGCCTTCACGGCTGCGCTTAAGTACGTGAAGGAGCGCAGGCAGTTCGGGAAGCCGATAGGCGATTTCCAGGCGGTGCAGTTCCAGCTGGCCCAGGCGGCCACCGAACTCGAAGCAGCGCGGCTGATGGTGTACAACGCTGCCCGGCTCGAGGACGCGGGCGAGCCGTACACCATGCAGGCGGCGATGGCGAAGCTCTTGTCGTCGCAGGTGGCCGAGCGGGTGACGTCGCTCGCCGTCGAGCTGTTCGGCGGCTATGGCTACACCAAGGAATACCCGGTAGAGAAGTTCTACCGGGACGCCAAGATCGGCACGATCTACGAGGGGACGAGCAACATGCAACTGAATACGATCGCGAAGCAGATCCTCAGGTGAAGTGCCATGTTACTGTAGCGACAGTGGCGCTTAATATACACCGTGTGCATGCTATTCCATGAGAAGTTGTAATAACGCCTCATAAGATCAATCGACGCTTCGTGTTCAACGATTGTGATAAATTTCACAGCCATAACGCCCAGTTGTCGCGATCTTCATGGGCCCAGTAAAGTGAGGTGGGAGCGCGGGCGGTGCGCCCTCCGGCTCCCCAGTACTGGGTAAGTCCCGCTGAGGCCGCCCCTCCTCAGCCCAAAACGAGCTAGGAGTGTCGATGCGTGCCTACATAGTCCTTCTCGCCCTGGTGGCGACGCCGCTGGCCATGGGCGTGTCCCAGCTGCCGGGCAAGAGCTCCTGCAACAACGGCCAGGGCAGCAGTAATCGCTCGGCCCAGGGGACGGCGAATGCTCATCAGGGGCTGTGTGTGGCTCAGGACCCGCCGCCACCCCCGCCCCCGCTCCCACCGCCCCCACCGCCGCCTCCCACGAGCTCGGCGTGCGTGAATTCTGGGCCGTCCGGCGGGACCGCGTCGATTGACGGGCAGGTGTTTGTGGACGCGTCGCCGTGGCCCGGCCTGCAGGGCTGGTGCCTGCAGCTGAGCGGCCCGGTGAGCGCAACGGCGGTAAGCGATGCGTCAGGCAACTACTCGTTCACCGGTCTCCCGGCGGGCACGTATACGGTCTGCGATGTTGTGCAGACAGGCTGGCATCAGACGTTCCCGACGAGCGGTCCGGCGTGCGCAGGCGGCTCCGGCTGGACGATCACGCTGACGGACGGCGCGGGCGCGAGCTTCATCTGGTTCGGCAATCTGACCCCGTAACTGCGTCGCAAGCGGGTTGTCTCAAACGAAGGCCCCGGCTGTTTTGGCCGGGGCCTTTCGCTTGTAAGTTCCGGGGCAATGCACACCGCCCGCCGCACGCACTCCTTCACGGAATCGGTCATCCGCGGTATGACCCGCCTCGCCTCCCAGCACGGCGCCATCAACCTCGCGCAGGGGTTCCCCAATTTCCCCGCGCCTGACGTTCTCAAGGAGGCAGCCGCCCGGGCGATTCGCGACGACGTGAATCAGTACGCAATCACGTGGGGCGCCAAGCGGTTGCGTGACGCCCTCGCCCGGAAGTACACGGAATGGTATGGGATGACGGTGAATCCGGAGACGGAGATCACGGTCACGTGTGGCGCAACCGAGGCGATGGCCTCGGCCCTTCTGGCCATCGTCGATCCGGGCGACGAGGTGATCGTGTTCGAGCCGTTTTACGAGAATTACGGTCCGGACGCGATCCTTTGCAGCGCTCAGCCCGTCTACGTCCCGCTCGCGTCCGGTGACGAGCTGGACCTCGACCGGTTATCCGCCGCATTCTCGGCCCGCACGCGCGCGATCATCGTGTGCACGCCCAACAACCCGACCGGCCGAGTGTTGTCGCGGCGTGAGCTCGAGGGCATTGCCGAGCTGTGCCGGCGTCATGACGCCTACGCGGTGACGGACGAGATCTACGAGCACATCTACTACGAGGGCGAGCACATCCCCATCGCCACGCTCCCCGACATGCGGGACCGCACCATTACGATCAGCGGCGCGTCGAAGACTTTCAGCGTCACCGGCTGGCGTATTGGCACGATCGTCGCTCCCTCCGCAGCGACCGACGCGATCCGGAAGGTGCACGACTTCCTGACGGTGGGTGCCCCCGCCCCGCTCCAGGAAGCGGTCGCGGTGGGTCTCGAGACGTTAGGAAAGGATTACTACGAGGGCCTGGCCCGCGACTATCGCGCGCGGCGTGACCTACTCTGCCGGGCGCTCGTGGACGCGGGGTTCCGCTGCACGCCGCCCCAGGGCGCGTACTACGTGCTCGCGGACTGCTCGGCCATCTCCGACCTCCCGGACGACGAGTTCTCGTTCTGGCTCACGAAGGAGATCGGCGTCGCACCGGTGCCCGGCTCGAGCTTCTTCAGCCGACCGGAGCTGGGCCGGCGGCTCGTCCGGTTCGCGTTCTGCAAAACGGAAGACATGTTGGGCGAGGCGGCGCACCGCCTCGCCCGCGTCAGGCATCACGCCCGCCCGGTACGGGCGTAGCAGGTGCACCAACGGGTGAGAGCGCCGCCGACGCCGGAAGCGGGTCGCTCGGCGCGAGATGCAGCCCGGCAAGCTTGAACAACCAACCGCCCAGCCGGCCACTCCAAAATCGCAGGCGCCGCCCGGTTCTCGGATCGGTGCGGAGTTCGGTCCGACGGCGCGCAACCAACGCCGCGAGGATCGCGCACACCGACACAACAGCGAACGCGGTCGAAATACCGGCCACGTGATTCAATTCCGGTGCGTCCAGTACAGCCCCGACGATGCCGGCGGCGGCCGACAGGCAGGTATACGTCGCTCCCCGGAGCACGCGCTCGAGCCGCGTTGGACCGTGCCCGTAGAGAAAGGCGAGCTCTTCACGTCGGTGGGTCAGCTCCGCCAGTAACGCATCGGTCAGATCGCGCCGGCCGTAGCCCGCCCGGACCAGCCGTCGCACGCGGCCCAGCGAGACGACCAGGGGCACGACGACAATCGTTGCTGCAACGCCGACCAACGTGGCCCGGCCGAAGCGAATCGCGGTCACGACCAATACGAGGCTCGCCGCTGCGCCGTAGAGCCAGACCGTCGTGGCGAGGTGGCCCGCCTGCGTGACGAACGCCCGGACCGCCACCGCCGCCCGGCGATCGAGCGCGCTCGCGAGCGCCTCCGCGAGTGCTTCGCCGCTCTCGTAGCGCGCACCGGGGTCCTTCGCAAGACAGCGGTCGATCGCCTGTGCAAGCCGCAGCGGGACGTCGGGGGCCACGGTCGCGAGCAGGGGCGGCGGATCGGTCACGTGGCGCGCCAGTACCGCGATGTCATCCGTGCCCTCGAAGGGGAGTCGGCCTGAGAGAACGAAGAACCCCACGACGCCGAGCGAATAGAGATCACTGCGTGCATCGACGGGGGCGCCCGTGGCTTGCTCCGGGCTCATGAACCATGCGGTCCCCATGACACGCTGGGGGCCGCTCGTCGAGCCCGCCCCGGAGCCCATGCGCGCGATCCCGAAATCCGACACGAGCGCGCGACCGGTCGCCCGCTCGAGCAGGATGTTGTCGGGCTTCACGTCCCGATGGACCACGCCGCCGGAGTGGGCGTGCGCCAGTGCGCGCGCCACTTCCTCCAGGATGCTCGCGGCGGCGGCATGGCCCAGCGGGCCGCCGTCGCGCACCCGCTGCCCGAGCGTCTCCCCGTCCACATAGGCCATCACGAAGAACACGAAGTCTTGGACCTCGTGCACGGCGAAGATGGGAACGATTCCTGGGTGGGAGAGCTGTGCCGCGGTGCGCGCTTCCCGCAGGAAGCGCTCCCGCGCGGACGGTTGGCTGGCCCGCTCGGGGGGCAGCAGCTTGATCGCCACGCGGCGGTCGAGGCGCAGATCACGTGCGAGGTAGACGATCCCCATCCCGCCGCGCCCGAGACGGCGCTCCAGCGCGTACCGTCCGGCCAGCGCGCGCCGGAATTCGGGGGAAAAAGAGTCCGTCGTCACCGGGCCTGAATACCCCACGGAGGCTACGTGGTGTTCCCCGAGAGGTCGGCAGAGTCCTCTACCGACTTCTCCCGCCGCAGTTCAAATTCTGCCCCCTATGCCCGACCACCAACCGTACGTTCCGGCGTCGCAGTCCCCCCCCGAGGTGACGGCACGCGCCCTGATCCTGGGGGTCCTGCTCGGGTTGATCTTTAGCGCCTCGAGCGTCTACCTGGCGCTCAAGATCGGGCTCACCGTGAGCTCCTCGATCCCGATCGCGGTCCTGTCCATCACGATTTTCCGCGCGCTCGGCCGCACCTCGATCCTCGAAAACAACATCGTGCAAACGACCGGCTCGGCGAGCGATTCCGTGGCCGCCGGCGTCGTATTCACGATCCCGGCGATTCTGCTGATGGGCTATGACCTCGACATCGGCCGGGTCGCGGTGCTCGCGACGGTTGGCGGTTTGATGGGCATCCTCATGATGATCCCGCTGCGCCGTGCGCTGATCGTCAAGGAGCACGATACGCTCATCTATCCGGAGGGGACCGCCTGCGCGGAAGTATTGATCGCGGGCGAGGAGCGCGGCCTGCAGGCCAAGCGCGTGTTCCAGGCGTTCGGTGTCGGGTTCGTCTACAAGTTCCTCCAGGCGGGGCTCAAGTTCTGGTTGGACGTGCCCGGCAAGGCGCTCGGCTTTTACCCTGGGGCCGCGGTTTTTACGGAGACATCGCCGGAGCTGATGGGGGTAGGGTACATCATCGGTCCCCGCATCGCCGGGTACCTGTTCGCGGGCGGCTGCTTCGCCTACCTCGTGCTCGCGCCCGCCATCAAGCTCGTGGGATCGGGCCTCACGGAGCCGTTCGGGTTCCCGGCGGTGAAACTGATCCGTGACATGAGCCCGGGGGAGATCCGCTCGAGCTTCGTGTTCTACATCGGGGCCGGGGCGGTCGCCTCCGCCGGGATCATCGCGCTGGCCCGGTCGCTCCCGACGATCGTGAGCTCCTTCGCCTCGAGCCTCAAGGACCTGCGGGACTCGCGCATGGGTCAGGCCGTGACACGCCTGCGCACCGAGGACGATCTGCCGATCTCCCTCACGGTCGGCGGCTCCGTGGCCCTCGCCATCGTGCTCGCCCTGCTGCCGCAAGTCGGCGTCAACCTGCTCGGCGCCGTGCTGATCGTGATCTTCGGGTTCTTCTTTGCCACGGTGTCCTCGCGCATCTGCGGCCAAATCGGCTCATCGGCGAATCCGATTTCCGGCATGACCATCGCCGCGCTGCTCGGGACATGTCTGATCTTCGTCGCCATCGGCTGGACCGGCGTGGACCACCGCGTGCAGGCGATCTCGATCGCTGCCGTGGTCGCCGTCGCGACCGCCAACGCCGGAAACACGTCCCAGGACTTGAAGACCGGCTTCCTCGTGGGCTCCACGCCGCGGCGTCAGCAGATCGCCATCCTGGTGGGCGCCCTCGGCTCGGCGGTTGTGGTGGGCTGGACCCTCACCCTGCTGAACCGCGCCTACACTTACCCGGTGCCCGAGACCCACCCCGGCTTCAGCGCACAGGCCCTGGCGCCAGCGGCAGGCGGTAGGGCTGCGGTCGAAATTCGACCGGAGACCATGTCGGGCTTTCGGATCGCCGGCACGGATTCGGTGGACCGAGGGACGTACCAAGTCGCCCGCGTCTATGTGATCACGGAGGGAGTAGCGGCCGGTAAGTACCTCATGGACCCGGCGACGCACGAGCTGCGCTACGTGCTGGACCCGGGCATCGGTGGCCGGATCCACGACTATCACGGCAAGAATATTCCGCGTCTCGATTCTCCGAAGGCGACGATCATGGCGCTCATCACCGACGGCATCCTGACCCACAAGCTGCCCTGGGCGCTGGTGCTGCTCGGCGTGTTCATCACGATCGCCATCGAGCTGATGGGTGTGCAGGCCCTGCCCGTGGCGGTCGGCGTGTATCTGCCGATCTCGACGTCCTCGGCGATGTTCGCGGGCGGCGTGATCCGTTGGCTGATCGAGCGCCGGGCGCAGGCCCAGCAGCAATCGATTGCCGAGGTCGAGTCCGGGCCTGGCGTCCTGTTCTCGAGCGGCCTCATCGCCGGCGGGGCGATCTGCGGCATCGTGCTCGCCGCGATCGCCGGCGTGCTCGGCTCGGCGGACGCGCTGGCCGAGAAGTTCCCGGTGTTTCACGCATTGGGAAGCCTGGCGCAGTCGAGCCTGCTCGCCTACGCGCTGTTCGCGGCCCTCGGCGTCTTGCTCTACCGGATCGCCCTGCGCCCGCAGTGATGTTCCCCCGCTGTCCGGGCCCCGCCGTTGGCGGAGGCTCTACATTTGTGCATGCGCGTCGTGTCGCTGCTGCCAGCGGCCACCGAAATCGTCGCCGCCCTCGGGGCGATCGGCCGGCTGGTCGGCGTTTCGCACGAGTGCGACTTCCCGCCCGGCGTCCGCTCGCTACCGCGCGTCACCGGTACCGCCATCGACCCCGCCCTGCCATCGGGAGCGATCGATCGAGCCATGGCGGACGCCAAGGGCGCAGGCACGTCCCCGATCACCGTGGACCTGAAGCTCGTGGCGCAGCTGCGCCCCGATGTGCTGATCGGGCAATCGGTCTGCGACGTGTGCGCGGTAGGCGAAGGGGAGCTGGCCCGCGTGGTCGCCGCGCTGATGCCTACACCGTGGGTGGTGACCCTGCACGCCCACACGCTCGAAGGCGTATTTCAGGACATCGGCAAGATCGGCGAGGCGTTGGAGCTGCGGGACGAAGCGGAGGAGCTCGTGGACGGGCTACGCTACCGGATGCGGCGCGTCCGGGACCGATCACACGGCCCGGGCAGGCCGCGCGTGCTGGTACTGGAATGGCTCGATCCTCCCTACGTCGCGGGTCACTGGGTCCCCGAGCTCGTGACGCTGGCAGGCGGGGAGGATGTGGGGGGCACTGCGGGCGAGCGGTCCCGCGCGCGCCCCTGGAGCGAGCTCGCGGCGCTGGCCCCCGATCTCGTGGTGGTGGCCCTGTGCGGATTCGACGTGGAGCGGGCCCGTGTGGAGCTCGCGCAGGTCACGGACCGAGACGCGGCCTCCGTCCTCGCGCGGCGTGCGGAGGTGATCGACGGGAACGCCTACACGTCCCGCCCGGGGCCCCGTCTGGTCGACGCCGCCGAGTTGCTCTCACGGTTGATGGTCACTTGACGCTCGCGGCGCGTTTGGCATGATCGTCGCGCTTGTCACCCTGACCCTGGCCGCGCCCAGAGCCACTCAGGACCTGACGGATACCCTCCGGCTCTACGCCGTGGGGGACATCAACCTCGGCCGGGGCGTCGCGAAAGAACGGCTGTTGAAGGGCGACACGCTCTATCCGTTCCTCGCCCTGCGCGACTCCCTGGCCGCCGCGGACATCACCTTCGGGAATCTCGAGAGCCCGATCGCCCCCGATTCGAGTTCGGAGCCGGACTCGGGGGGCGTGTTCGCGGCGCCGCCGGCCGCCGCCGCCGCGCTGGCCCGGGCCGGGTTCGACATCGTGAGCACTGCGAACAATCACGCCTGGGATGCCGGGCGCCCGGCCGTGGAGGAGACGATGCGGCAGCTCACCCGGGCGGGTGTCCGGTTCGTAGGCTCGGGGTTCGGACGCGACATGGCGGAGCAGCCCGTCATCCTCGAGCGGCGCGGCTGGCGAGTGGCGTTCTTCGCGATCACTCGCGCCTGGAATCCGGCGCCCTACACCTTCTACAAGCACCCGGGCGCGGACTGGATCGCTTGGGGTGACACGACGTGGATTGCCCCGGCGATCCGCGCGATCAAAGCGAGCGGCCGCGCCGACCTGATCGTCGTGAGCGTCCACGGTGGCCGTGAGTACGCGGATTCGGCGCCGGACTACCACCGGGAGCTGCTGTACGAACTGGTGGACGCCGGCGCCGATCTGGTGCTCGCCCACCACCCGCACGTGCTGCAGCCCGTGGTGTGGTACAAGCGGAAGCCGATCGTGCAGTCACTCGGGAACTTTGTGTTCATGCAGAGCGATCCGTGGGCCCGCCTGTCCGCCATCCTGCGGGTGGTGGTGACGCCGGACCACCGCATCCGGATCACGGCGATCCCCGTGCGGGTCGGCTTCCAGCCGACGCTCGCAATTGGCGCCGCGGCGGATAGCATTCATCGCCGGCTGCGCGTACCCCTTTCGACACCCACGCTCATCGAGCCATGACGAGAGACACCATCGACTTCCTGAAGCGACTCCTCGACACCCCCGGGCCCTCCGGCTTCGAGACGGCGCCTGCGCGGGTCTGGCGCGACGAAGTGAAGACCTTCGCCGAACAGGTGACGGCCGACGTCCACGGGAACTCGGTGGCGACCCTCAACGCGAAGGGCGCGCCCCGGCTCATGCTCGCGGGCCACATCGACGAGATCGGCCTGCAGGTCACGCACGTGGACGACGAGGGCTACCTGTATTTCGCGGGCATCGGCGGGTGGGACTCCCAGGTGCTGGTGGGGCAACGCGTCGTGATCACGGGACTGGGGGGCCCGGTGTCGGGGGTGATCGGCAAACAGGCGGTGCACCTGATGAAGCGCGACGACATGGACAAGGTTTCGAAGATTACGGACCTATGGATCGACATCGGCGCGGCCAGCAAGGCCGAAGCCCTGCAGCGCGTTCGGGTCGGCGATGCCGCGGTGCTCGACGCTCGCGTGGTCGAGTTTCCCAACGGCCGTATCGTCTCCCGCAGCATCGACAACCGGATTGGGGCCTACGTCGTCGCCGAGGCCCTGCGCTTGCTGGCGCAGGACCGCCCGAAGCACGCCGCGGTGTTCGCCGTCGCGACCACACGCGAGGAGATCGCCTGGACGGGGGGCGGGGCGCGCACAAGCGCCGTCGGCATCGAGCCCAACGTCGCCCTGGTGGTGGACGTCACGCACGCGACGGATTGGCCGGGCGCGGAAAAGAAGCGGGCGGGCGAGCACAAGCTGGGCGGCGGCCCCGTGCTGTCGCGCGGCTCGGCGGTGAGCCCCGTCGTGTTCGAGATGCTCGCGGAGTGCGCCGAACGGGAAAAGATTCCCTACAGCATCCAGGCGGCGCCTCACGACACCGGCACCGACGCCGACGCGATCTACAACGCGCTGCGTGGGATCCCTACGGGACTCGTGAGCGTGCCCAATCGGTACATGCACAGCCCGAACGAGATGGTGGCACGAGAGGATCTCGAGCGGGCGGCCCGCCTGCTGGCGGTGTTCGCGCGCCGGCTGGACCCCAAAGTGACGTTCATTCCCGCCTGACCAAGGAGGACGCCGTGAAGTGGAACAACCCCGGCCTCGGCCTGTTCCTGCTGCGTGTGGTGGTGGGATTCATTCTCGTGATGCACGGACTCGGCAAGCTGATCGGGCCGCCGTTCCCCGGCCCGGGCATGCAGGGGTTCATCGGCTTCTTGGGCTCGCTCCATTACCCGGCCCCGACGCTGCTCGGCTACGTGGGCATGTTGATCGAGACGCTGGGCGGCCTGGCGTTTCTCTTGGGTATCGGGCTCACGCCGGTGGGACTCCTGACGGCCCTGTACCTCTTCATCGCTCTCGTCACCGTACACGTGTCGAACGGCTTCGACGTCTTCCACTACGGCGACCCGATGAAGCGGGGCTACGAGTACACCCTGCTGCTCCTGACCGCCTGTCTGAGCCTCGCATTTACGGGCCCGGGGATCCTGACGGTTCAGCTGAAGCCGAAACAGCCCTAGGGGCGGGGCGGCCGCCTGAGCTCCGCGACGGCGTTCTTGGCCGATTCGCGAATCTGGCGGTCGCCGTCGTCCACCAGGCCCTCGAGCGTTCCCAGCGCGGCGGGCGTAGCCGCGAGCCGCAGTGCGTCTACGGCCGCCAGGCGCAGCACGAGGGGCTTGCGGCCGAAGATGCGGCCCGCGGGCTGCGCCCACTTGATAAGCGCCTGCACGGCGTCCGGACTCCCGATCCGCCCGAGGGCGAGGATCAGCTCGCGCACGACCGCCTCGTCCTTCTCCTCTTCCATGGCGACGACGAGCGGCATCGCGAGTGCGCTCGACTTCCGCCCGCCGATCCCGAGCGCCACCTGCATCCGTACCTCGAGCGATCGGTCGCGCAGCGCGCGGCGCAGCGGCTCGGCGGCGCTGCGCGTGCCGATCTTGGCGAGCGCCAGCGCCACCGCCTTGCGCACCCGCTCGTCCGCGTGGTCGAGCCGTCGCGCCAGCGCGGGGACCGCATCGTCCATCCCCAGCTCGCCAAGCAGCTCCGCCACGTTGCGCACGACGAACCACTCCCGATGGTCGAGCATCTGGATCAGCTGCTCGGTGCCCTCGGTCATCTGCTTGAGCGCGTCGAACACGGCCCGGCGCTCGCTCACGGTGGGGGCTGCTACGAGCAGGTCCATGAGTACCTCCACGGCCGCCGCACCGCCCCGCTGGAGCGCCGCGACCGCGTCGGCTCGATGCTTGGGAGTGGCCAGAAGTTGCGCCAGGGCCTGCAGCACCGGCTTCGTATAGATGCGGCGCACCGCGATCGCGTACTGGCGTCGCATGCCGCTCGTCTCCGAGACACGTTGCTCTACGTGTATGATGCCCACGATCACACCCATCACCTGCTCGAAGCGCGATTGCTTGATGGCCGTTTCGGCGTTGCGAACGAGCGCCGCCAGCAGGTCGCCCACGTTCGGGGCCGTGGGGTTACGCTCGAGCTCGGCGAGCACATCGGCCGCGCCCGCGGGCAAGGGCGACCGCCCGCCAGCCGGAGCCGGCGTGGATGGAGCGCGTGGACGCTCCGAGGCAGGTGGCCGCTCGGCTGCCGGTGCGCGACCTGGCGGGCTGGGCGTGGCAGGCGGGCTCGGCGGAGGGGCGCCAGGCGTGGAAGACACGGAGAGCGACAGTTCCGACCCTTCCTCGGGTGCGCGCCCGGGAGCCGCCGTGCCCGGCAGCGCGTCCCCGGCTGCGGGCGGTGGCGGATCGTGCATCACGAGCGGCACGCCGGAGAGTGGTACGGATTTGATATCCTGCCACGCCTCGCCGCGGAGAATTCCCTCCGTGCCCAGTGGATGCGACTTCCGATCCACGTGAGCTCCGGGTTGCGGCACGATCGGCTCACGCGCGTCGAAATCCGCTGGTGTGGCCACGGGCGCACGGGGCGGCGGAGCAGTCGGACCCGAAGGGGGGGACCCCGGCGCCGGGACGATGCGGATTCCACTCGCGCCGGCGGCGTTGAGCCGAGTCGCGACGTCGTCCCCACCCGCACCGGGCTGTTCCGCGAGGGCCCTCATCAGCTCGAACACCTGCGCGGGGGGCGGGTCGGCGGCGAGGATGATCTCGCCGATACCGTGCATATCCAGGCGTTGCACCAGACCGGTGAGCGTCTCCCCTTCGCAGGGCAGGCCGTTCACCTCGATGCCGCGGCCGGCCACGCGAACCGTGACGGGGGTGTCCTTCAACAGCGACACGAGCGCGCGGAATTCTGCCTTTTGCTCGTCCTTCGCGCCCGGGTCGCGGAACAGGCTCACGCAGTGTGCGAACCGCGTGGCAAAAGTCTCGAGCGTCGCCATCGGGCGGGTCAATTTAGGGGACGGGCCTACCCCCTGCAACGCGCGCCAGCATTCGTGCCGCATCCGCCGCACGAACCGGTCGGCCCGGCAGATCGAGCGCCGTGGACAGCGCGGCCACGGGCGGCGGGATGAGACCGAGCGCTTCGAGCCGTGGCGCGGTCGTGAGCAGGCCCGCGAGCGATTCATCGCACACGAGCCGCCCGCGGTCCAGCACCAGCGCCCGGTCCAGCACCTCGGCGCCGAACGTGAGATCGTGCGTGATGACGAGCAGCGCGGCGCCTCCAGCCGCGCGCTCGAGCAAGGCACGCGCGACGCGCTCGCGCAGCGCCCGATCGAGTCCGGCGGTCGGCTCGTCGAGCACGAGCAGGCTCGGTTCGAGCGCCAGCGCGCCCGCGAGTGCCGCGAGCTTGCGGAGCGCCGGAGGCAGATCATAGGGATGGTCGCGGGCATGCGCGCCGAGCTCGAGCGCCGCCAGCGCCCGCGCCACGCGCCCCGCCACGTCGGCCGGCGCGAGTCCCAGAGCTCGCGGGCCGAATGCGACGTCGTCCTCGAGCGTCCGGGCGAAGAGCTGCTGGTCCGCGTGCTGAAAGACGGAACCCACGCGCCGGGCGACTTGGTCTGGCGTCACATCCCGCGTGTCCCAATCGCCCACCCAGATCGTGCCCGCCCCCGGCCGGGCGAGGCCGGTCACGAGGCGCACCAGCGTGGATTTCCCGGCTCCATTCCTGCCCAGCAGCGCCACGCCTTCGCCTGGCTCGAGCTCGAATGAGACCTCCGCGAGCGCCTGAACGACGCCGTAGGAGAACGAGACGCGATCGAACCGCAGCGCGGCCGTCAGCGGCCCTGCCATCGTTGCATCGCTTGTGCGACGGTCACCGGGTACGGCGCGGGGAGGTCCGCCGCGCGCCACACACTCGCCACGGTGGTGCTCAAGTTCGCGGCGAGCATCTCGTCGCTCGCGAGCAGGCGCACCGGACCGGTCTCGGCCACGCGACCGCGGTCCAGCCAGACCAGGCGATCAGCGACGTCAGGGAGCGCATCGAGATCGCTCGTGGCCACGAGGATCGCCGTACCTTCGCTCGCCAGCGCACGAACCAGCTCCCACAGCGTCCGCGCTCCGGCGAGGTCGAGCTCCGCGGTGGGCTCGTCGAGCAACAACAGCGTCGGCCGCATGGCGAGGATTCCCGCGACAATCACGCGCTGGAGCTCGCCGCCTGATAGTGTGGTGGGGTCGCGGGCAACGAGGTGCTCGATCCCGAGCCGGGCCACGGCGCGATCGACCTGGCGCACGATCTCGTCACGCGGCAGGCCCAGGTTGGCGGGCCCGAACGCGACCTCGTCCCATACCGTAAAGGCCATCCCGGAAAGCTGCGTCCACGGCATCGGAAGAACGATTCCGCGGAGATCCCCGCCTGCTCCGTCGAATATGACGCGCCCCTCCAGGCGTCCTCCCACCACTCGCGGCGCCAGGTCGCCCGCGACGAGCAGCAGCGTCGAAGCACCCGCCCCGACGCTGCCTACGAGGGCCACGACCTCTCCCGCCGCCACCTCGAGCGACACATCCTCGAGCGCCGGCGCCTCGGTCGCCGGGTACCGGAACGTCACGCGGTCGAGCGAGAGACGAGTCACTTGAGCCTCCACGCGAGCGCTGCCACACATCCCGCCAGCAGGGTCCACCGGGCGACTCGCTCGGCCACTCGATCGGGCGGCGGTGAGAGGGGTGTGCGGCGCGCTCCCGACCCGAGCTTCCGGGTCTCGAGCGCGAGGGCCCGCTCGTCCACCTCGTGGAGCGCGGACAGGATGAGCGGCAGGGCCAGGGCCCGGAGCGCACGCAGCCGGTGAGCGAGTCCACCATGGAGGGACATCCCCCGGCAGCTCTGCGCGTCCGCGATCCGCCGGGCGCGCGCCCGCAACACCGGCACCGCGGAGAGCGTCGCCGCGAATACGTAGGCCGCACTCGCGTTCCATCCCGCCGCCACCATCGCCTCGATCAGACGTGGCGGCGGTAAGGCGGCTACGACCCACACGAAGCTCGTGACCATGGTGGTGATGCGGAGCCCGATCGCGATGGTGGTCGGCACGTCGTGCAACAGAAGGAGGAAAAGCCAGAAAGGCGCCGCGGTGAGGACGGCGGTGCGGAGAACCCTCAACCCCGCGCCGGCAACCGGGGTCAGTGTGAGCCCGAGGGCGAGGACCAGCGTCGCCAACCCGCCCCTGGGCGCCGGCAGGATCCACGCGAGCGCCGGGAGCGCCCCCGCGATGGCGAGCAGGGTGAAGGGGTGGAATCGGTGTGGTGTGGGGGGGGACGTCACGCCGCGCCGATGGCGCGCAGCGCCCATGGGAACCGCGCCCC
>DASZCN010000137.1:0-16465 GCA_035943095.1 Gemmatimonadales bacterium
GGGGCGCGGGCGCAGCACGTGGCGGCGTCACCGGCGCAGCAGCCGAGTCTGGTGGCGCCGCCTGTACGGGCGCAGGGACTGGGCTCGGTGGCGGGTCGGCGCGGGCCTGAGAGGGCCTGGCCCGGCTTGGTTGCGCCGCGCTGGCGGGGGCGGGGGGAGTGGCCGACCACCGGCTGATCCCTATCGCCGCGACGGCGAACACGCCAACGAGCGCTGCGACCGCGACGACGCGCCCGCCTGCGTGGCTCGTGGCCGCCGGATCCTGGTCCGCGTCGGCGATGACGACGGGCGTGCCACCCTTCCGCGTCGAGTGCGGCTTCGAGCCGAACCAGGCCGGACGCGCTTCTGGTGGTGCGGCTCCGCCTCCGACAGCCCTCCGGTCGTCCAGGGCGGCCACCAGGTCGAGCACGCTCGGGAACTGGTCGGCGGCTCGGGCGCTCATCGCCCGGCGCAACGCCTGCGACACGTGAAGGGGCAAACCGGCCTCGCCGCGGCCGGAGGGTGCCGATCGCGTGCTCGCCGGTACGCTTCCACCCGTCAGGCATTGGCGGACGAGGAGCGCCAGCGCGCGCTGGTCCGAGGCGGGAGAGACGTCGCCCGGTGGGGCCGACTGGAACAGCTCTGCAGCACCGAAGTCGCTCACCACTACCCACTCGTTCGCATCGACGACGACGCACTCGGCGGTCAGCGCGCCGTGGGAGACGCCCCGGCGGTGCGCGTAGTCGAGCGCGCTCGCCACCTGCTCGAAGATCCGGAGGCACGCCGCCAGCTCCATCGACCCGACTGTGCGGAGCAGGGTCGCGAGCGTGCGGCCTTCCACGTGGCGCGTCGCGTACCACAGGAAGTTGTGGGTGGCGCCCGAGCCGTACACGCGGGCGATGTGCGGATGATCGAGCCGCTTGGCGAGAACGACCGGCTCCAGGACTTCCGCGACCGATTCCTCGAACTGCCCACGGGGCACGACCTTGATCGCGAGGGCCCGATCCTCGGCGTCGCGCGCGAGGTAAAGGATCGGTGCCTGCCCCAGCAGATCCTCGATCTGGAACTCGCGCGCCAACTCCCGGCGCGCGTCCAGCTCGGTGGGCAATGCGACCGCGTCGTCCGGGGCGGTCAATCCGGCCGCAGGTGTGTTACTCATGGTTCAACACGGCAGGATGCAAGCGTCGCACCGCTCAGCCGCGCTTCGACAGGAGTGAAACCGCCCGATTTCAGTGCCAAGGGGCACCTAGGTGTTGTGTCGGGGCAACGGGTGTGTCGGGGCTCCCACGCCGTAGCATGAGCCACCGGGTGCAAACATGTATGTTACGCCAAGCGCCGCTTGGAGTTGGGCGTCGTTGACGGGATCGGGAGGCGGGGTTAGGCTCCGCTCCGCCTCGCTTGCGCGTGGCAGGGTAGCTCAGCTGGTTAGAGCACGGCACTCATAATGCCGGGGTCGCGGGTTCGAGTCCCGCCCCTGCTATTTCCTTCCTTAAACCACTCACTCCATTCGGAACAGATAGCTGAACTTCAGGAAGAACCCGTCGCTCGTGCGGTGGAGGTCGCGGAACGCGAGCGCGTCGGGCTCGGTCAGGCTGTTCCCGTACCCCGCGTAGAACACCGTCCCCGGCGTCGGGTGGTACGACACGAGCCAATCGACTCGTACCGCGTTGTTCGTCTGCGCCGTGGCGCGCGTGTACACGCCGGTGCTCGGGTCCTTAATGACAATCGGATCGTTGGTACGAGAGTCATCACGCAGCGAGTCCTGCCACTGCGAGTCGTATTGACCCACCAATCGCAGGAAGACGGGGCGGGAAACCTGATACTCGAGTTTGAGCCGCGGGATGCGACGCAACCCCACGGTGCTGCCGTCCGTTTTTCTCCAGTACTGCTGGTGTGAGTAGCTCGCACTCACGCGCAGCTGGTCGGTCGGTCGCCAGTCGCCGCTTGCCTCGAGGATGAGGATGCGGGCCGGCGCCCACTCGAAGAAGTTCTCGTCCTGAATGGCGGGAAGGAGCAGCAGCGTGCCCGAGAAGCGCTTGAACTGGGGCGTGGCGACGTTGAGGAGCAGGTCGAGGTTACGGATATGGGGCGTGCCGACGAACGGCACCGTGTCGGTCACGCCGCCTGCCGTGTGCTCGAGCGCGTAATCCCGGTACAACGACGAGTCGTAGCCGAACGACTCGAAGAACACCCCGCTCGTGATCGTCCAGCCGCCCCGCAGCACGCCGGTGAGATTGACGTGCAGCTCGCGATCCTCGGCTGCCCGCGCCGAGGTGAAGTCGTCGTATTGCCAGCGGCCGAAGAGAAACAAGTCGGGGGACCAGCTCTCGAGCGAAGAGCCCGGGCGTCCGAAGAAGGTGAGCCGGTGATCGACGACCGCCGTGACGATGCCGGGCCGCGAAATGAACCCGCTCGCGGCCACGAAATCGGGATGAATGCCCGTGATACCATAATGAAAGGCGAACTCACGCCCCGTGCGATCGAGCGTTGCCTGCCACAGCGGCGCGTTGGCCACGGCGCCATTCGAGCGCGTGAAGCTCTCGGCACCCTGCAACGCCAACGCGTAAATCGGTCCGAACACGAGGCGCGCATCGGCGCCGGCCACCCGATTGTAGTCACCGCCCTCGATCCGGTCGGTGTACACGATCCCGACGGTCGATTGCCCGACCAGGTCTCGCCGAACGCGCAGGATGTTGTATACGGGATGGTCCGTCCCCGTGAGCGAGGCTCCCGCGTCGTCGACGCCGAACAACGCGCCCAGATTCGTCCCGGATACCTTGCCCGTGACTTTCACGGCGACGACGGGTTGCACCAGCCGGCGCGTGTAAATGAGCGTGTTCGGCGTATCGAACTGCTCGAGTCCCTCGAGGAAGAACGGTCGCTTCTCGGGGAAGAAGAGCGCCTGCCGCGGGTCGAACTGCAGCTGGCCCGCGTCGGCCTCCACCTGAGAGAAATCCGGGTTCCCGGTGCCGGTGAGGGTCAGATTGTTCGTGATCCCCCAGCGCACATTGCCCCCCAGCTCGGGACCGGTGGTCGTGTAGTGCCAGCTCGACGGACTCTGAGGCGCGCCGTCCGCCTTCCCGGTCGCTTCCGGATTCAGATCGAGCACGAGCCCGCGGCGCAAGTCGTGGAGCCCGGCGAGCGTGCCCGACTGGCCGAGGAAGGACGCGGCGGCGCGCCGGGCGGGCGTCCACGTGTCCTGGTAGCCCGAGTGCTGCACCTGGCGGACGACGTTCAGTCCCCAGTCCTGCGACGGGGCGGGTTGGTAGCGCAGGCTCTTGAACGGGATACGGATTTCGACTTCGTACCCGTATTCGGTCACCCGGCCCTTCGATTGGTAGACGAAATCCGCGGACAGGTCCACCGAGTCGCGGATCGTGGCTCCCAAGCCGGTCACGCCGGACTGTGTGCCCTCGTTCAGGACGCCGTCGGCCTGAATGCCGAGGGGGTTCACGCCGAACACGATCGCCTGGCGGTGGTCGTCGAACGTGTCGAGCAGGATCTGTACGTAGTCGTCGCTGGCGATCTTGTCGCGGTCGGCGAGGGTGGCGTGAACGGGGCCGTGCGGCTCGAAGGCGCGGACGCCGAAGTAGATCGCGCTGCTCGAGTACCATACCAGCACTTCGGTCGAGTCTTCGGCGGGACGGCCGTCGACGGGGGTGTACTGGGAGAACCCGGTGAGCCGGGCGGCGCCGCCCCACTCCGGCTCGTCGAGCGCGCCGTCGATCGTCACCGACCCTTCGAGCTTCGGGATCTCGACCCGGAGCTCGCCGTCGCGACCCGAGTACCTGGGCGACGGGCCGACGGTCTGCAGCAAGGCGACAAGGGCGATCAAAAGTACCAGCGAACGAATGCCGAGGCGCCCGTCCCGACGCTCGAGCCCCCGGAGGCGGCCGCCAGGAACGTCTGGGCGCCGGTCTGCTCGAAACTCGGGTCTCCCATATGGAGATAGCTAAGATCGATTTCCCCGCCCACGCTGAAATGAGAGATCCGGTGCTCGCCGCCCAAGGCCCCCTCTGCAAGCCAGTCGGTTTGACTCGTCTTCAACGAGTTCCCGGACTGGTCGGTGTCCTGGACTCTTCCCCAGGCGATACCGATGCGCGGGCCGTAGTAGAGGAGCGTTCCGCTCCCGAGTCGCTTAATCCCGAATAGCCCGACGCCCAACAGCAACGCGCTCGAGGATTGCGAGACGCCGTTCTCGGGGTTGGTGGGATCGCTCGTGGTCAGGTGGTCGGACGTGTGCGTCCATCCCAGCATCGGCTCCACCCGAAACGACGGTCCGGTCGCTATCGGGAGGTAGAGGGTGGACCTTCCCGTGAGCTGGCCGATGGGATTCTCCGCGAGGAAGGCAAGACCGACACCCACCTTGGCGGAATCGTCCTGCGCTTCCGTCACGGACGTCGCCAGCGCACACACGGCTAGGGTAACCATGATCGACCGCATGGATTCCTCCCTTTCCGGAAGGCTGCCCGCGCCTTCCCCGCACGTTCACTTCGATCCATCGAGTCCCTTCCAGATCACCGGCTGGATGTCGCGCGAGCGCTCCGCGGCATACTCCTGGGCGGCTCGCAGCAACGCCTCGTATTCCGCCCGCCAGGCGGCGGGCATGTGGGCGCGAAAGTGGGCCGCGGTCATCACGACGCCCTGCGGCTCGTGGGCCGCACCATGCCCGACCTCCACCACGTCGCCGAGGAAGCAGGTGGAGCTTCCCGTATCCATCACGTTCACCACGCGGCACTCGAAGTGCGCGTAGCACTCGTCCAGCACCGGCGCGCCGAGCACACCCTGCCGCTGCGGCACTTCGGCCATCTTGTCCCGTGTGCGCCCGCTCGAAAACCCCAGCCGATGGATCAGGTCAAACTGGTCGTCGCGCAGCAGATGCAGCACGAATCGCCCGGTGTCGAAGATCAGGTCGTGGCTATAGTTGAACTTGTGGATGTAGACGGACACGCGGGGGATGGCGGGGACGATCGACGCCCGGACGGCGCTGTCCGAAATCATGCCGTTACGTTTTCCGTCCCGCTCCGATGTGATCGCCACCACTGGAGAGGTGAGGTTCCGAAGCAGTTGATAGACGACGCCGGGCTGCATCCCTACGCGCGCCGGCGAGCGAAGGCGATCGTATGGTTGTTGCGGACGGGGATGGCCCAGGGGTAGCGATAGCGGCGGCGCAGGCGCTCGGAGAACGTGGCGAGCGCGAGCTCGAACTCCGCTGGCTCGTAGAACCGGAACGTCGAGTAGTGTCGGGCGCGCGCCTGGCGCACCAGCGCCGGGAGCGAGGTGAACTGCCACCAGGCGGCCGCCCGCACCCGCACGCGCTCGAACGCGCCGTGCTGTGTCAGGGCGGCGCGCAGCTCCGCATGCCCGTACAGGCGCCACTCACGCTCGGCGAAGCCGGGGAAATGCTGGCCCCAAACGGTAGCGTGGTTCTGCGCCGGCGTGCGCGTGTAAACGACGAGCAATCCGTGGGGGCGGAGCACGCGCGCGACCTCGGTCAGGAACCCGTCCAACCCCAGATGATGGATGGCGTTGAAGGTCGATACAACGTGGCACGCCCCGTCGGCGATCGGCAGGGCTTCCGCGAGCGCCGCGATGGCGGCCCACGCACTGCGCTCGAACGGGACACCGGCGTCGCCCTGCTCCCCTCCCCGCAGCATCGCGGGGCTCGCGTCCGCGCCGATCGCGTGAGCGAGCAGGACGCCGCGCTCGCGCAGTGCCCCGCATATCGCCTCGAGATATCGGCCGGTGCCGGTGCCCACGTCGAGCAGGTGCAGGGGACCGCGGTCCGCGGCGTGACGCGCGACCACACGCACGATCCGCCGCACGGCGCGGACGTCGAGGTCGCGCACGCGCCCGTAGCGCGTCGCTATACCCCGAAAGTGGTCTGCCAAGACGGCCATCGGCATGGCCCCAATTATACTTACAGTATGCCCTCGCTGCCCTCGCGTCTGGCGCGCCACATCGGCCGGGCCCGATTGTTTCGCGAGCCGGGCACGGCCGTCGTGGCCGTGTCCGGCGGCGCGGACTCCGTGGCGCTCCTCGATTTGCTCCACGGACTCGCCCCGACGCTCGGCCTCACGCTCGTCGTCGCGCACGCAGACCATGGAATTGCGGCGGACAGTGAAGTCGTCGCACGCATGGTGCGGGAGCTCACCGAGCGTCACGGACTGCCATTCGAGCTGGGCGAGCTCCACCTCGGTGCCGACGCGACCGAAACCGTCGCCCGGCGGGCACGTTACGCGTGGCTGCGCGAGGTTCAGCGCAGGCGCGGCGCCCGCTACCTCGTGACGGCGCATCACCAGGACGACCAGATCGAGACGATCCTCCTGCGCTTGCTGCGGGGCAGCGCCCCAGCCGGTCTCGCGGGCATCGCCGCCCGCGCGCGGGGCGGGCTCGTACGACCGCTCCTGCCTTTTGCCAAGCGCGAGCTCGCGGCGCATGCGGCCCTCCGCGGGCTGTCCGTGCACGACGATCCCGCGAACCGGGATCCGCGCCATCTCCGCAGCTGGGTGCGCACGGTGCTCCTGCCGCTCATCGCGGCGAGGTTGGGGACGCGGGTCGGCGACGACGTGCGGCGCGCGGGGCGAGCGGCGGCGCTCGAACGGCGCGCCTGGGCCCGCGCGCTCGAACACCTTCCCGATCTTGAGGTTCGCGTCGAGGCGCATGGTTTCGACGTTGCTCGGGCAGGCCTCGCCCGCTATGATCCCAGCTTGTCCGTGACGCTGCTGCGCGCCGCGGCGCGCCGGGCGGGATTGGTGCTCGGCGTGCGCCGTGCCCGGCGGCTGCTCGACCTGGCGCGCCGCCCCTCGGGGCGTCGGCTGTCGCTCGGCGGCGAATGGTGGGCGGAAGTCGCGTTTGAGCGCGTGCGCGTGAGCCGCGCTGACGCGCGGGAGGTTGGGGACGTTGTGGAGGTTGGGGAGGAGAAGGAGTGGGGCAGGGCGGATTTCGGTGCGTTCCACGTGGAGTGGTCGTCTGAGCCGGCGCCGGAGCGGCTCGCCCGAGGCGACTGGACCACGTGGATCGCGGGGGGTGACTGGGAGGTGCGACCCTTTCGCCCGGGCGACCGGCTGGTTCCTCTGGGAGGTGTCGGGCGGCGGCCGGTGCGACGGATGTTGATGGAAGCACGCGTGCCGCGCGGCGATCGCGCCGGATATCCGGTGGTCGCGCGCGGCCAAACCATTCTCTGGGTGCCGGGCATCTGCCGGAGCGCTGCCGATCTTCCGCAGCCCGGAACCAGGGCGGTGCGAGTCGATGTTACAAAGCACGGCGGGCCTCAAGCAGACCGGCGGGCGTGAGCTCAAGCGCATCGTCTTTGACGAGCAGACGATCGCGCGGCGGGTGCGCGAGCTGGGCCAGGAGATCACGGCGGCGTACCCCGACGGCGAGCTCCTCGTGCTCGGTCTCCTCAAGGGGAGCTTCATCTTCCTGAGCGATCTGGTCCGTCGGATCGAGCGGCCGCTCCAGGTGGATTTCCTGGTGGCCGCGAGCTACGGCGCCGACACGATCTCGAGCGGGAACGTCCGGCTGCTGTACGATCCGGAAACCGAGCTGCGGGGTAAGCACATCCTGCTGGTGGAGGACATTGTGGACACGGGGAAGACGCTCAACCGGCTCGTGACGATGCTGCGCGAGCGCGCCCCGCGAAGCCTGGAGATCTGTGCGCTGCTTCACAAGCATCTGGCCGAGCATCTCGAGCTCCAGCCCGCGTTCGTGGGCTTCGACGCCCCCCAAGTGTTTCTTGTGGGGTACGGGCTCGACCACGCCGAGAATTTTCGCCACCTGCCCTACGTCGCGAGTCTGACCTGATGGCGAACCGCGTTCCGCCGCCGCGCGAGTTCAGCTGGGCCCGGACCCTCCGGACGCTCTCGTTCTGGGCGCTCCTGATCGTGGGGGCCGTCGCGCTCGTGCAGTTCGCCGCGCGCAAGCAGGACGCGATCGATATCTCCTACAGCGAGTTCACCGAGCAATTCGACAAGGGCAACGTGGCCGCCGTGGAGATCACCGAGCGCCAGCAGGTCCGCGGAGACTTCAAGGCGGCCATCCCGCGGCGCGATGGGCACGGCACGGTCGAGCACTTCACGACGCTGTTGCCGTTCGAGTCGAGCGACGTCTGGGTCACGACCCTCCGCCAGCGCGGCGTGAGCGTCAAGGCCCTGCAGGACAAGCAGTCCTTCGGCGTGTTCTTGTTCGGGTTCCTGCCGTACCTGCTCATCTTCGGCCTACTCATCTTCATGCTGCGCCAGATGCAACAGGGGGGGAACCGCGCCTTCGCGTTCGGCAAGTCGAAAGCCAAGCTGCTCGCGGGAGATACGCCGAAGGTGACCTTCGCGGACGTCGCGGGCGCGGACGAAGCGAAGCAGGAGCTCGAGGAGATCATCGACTTCCTGAAGGACCCGCAGAAATTCCAGCGGCTCGGTGGGCGCCTCCCCAAGGGCGCGTTGCTGGTCGGCCCGCCGGGTACCGGCAAGACGCTCCTGGCCAAGGCGGTGGCGGGGGAAGCGGGCCGCCCGTTCTTCTCGATGTCGGGGTCGGACTTCGTCGAGATGTTCGTGGGCGTCGGCGCGTCGCGCGTGCGCGACCTGTTCGAGCAGGGCAAGGCCCACGCGCCCTGCATCATTTTCATCGACGAGATCGACGCCGTCGGCCGGCACCGCGGGGCGGGGCTCGGTGGCGGGCACGACGAGCGCGAGCAGACGCTCAATCAGCTCCTGGTCGAGATGGACGGGTTCGAGTCGAACGACGGCGTCATCCTGCTCGCCGCCACCAACCGACCCGACATCCTCGATCCGGCGCTGCTCCGCCCGGGGCGCTTCGATCGCCAGATCGTGGTGGACATGCCCGACGTGAAGGGCCGGGAGCAGATCCTGCGCGTGCACACCCGCAAGATCCCGCTCGGGTCCAATGTGAACCTGGAGCGCATCGCCCGCGGCACCCCGGGTCTGGCCGGCGCGGAGCTCGCGAACGTGGTGAACGAGGCGGCGCTGCTCGCCGCGCGCCGCAACAAGTCGGCCGTGGACATGCAGGACTTCGAGGACGCGAAGGACAAGGTCATGCTCGGTCTCGAGCGCCGGAGCCGTGTACTGTCGGACGAGGAGCGCCGCCTGATCGCGTACCACGAGGCCGGGCACGCGCTCGTCTCGCTCAACCTCCCGGGCTCGGACCCCTTGCACAAGGTCACGATCATCCCGCGCGGTCGCGCGCTCGGCATCACCGCGTACCTACCGGAGGAGGAGCTGCACAAGTACACGAAGCAGTCGATCCTGTCCCGCCTGGCCATGGCGTATGGCGGCCGGGTGGCCGAGGAGCTCGTGTTCGGGCCGGAGAAGGTCACGACCGGCGCGGCACAGGACATCCAGCACGCGACCGACGTGGCGCGCCGCATGGTCACGCAGTACGGCATGAGCGATACGATCGGCCCGATCGCCGTAGGCGACCGGGAGGCGGAGATCTTCCTCGGTCGTGAGATCGTACAGCGGCGCGAGATCTCAGAACGCACGGCCGAGCTGGTCGACACGGAAGTGAAGCGCATCTTGGGCGACGCGTACGAGCGGGCCCGAACGGTCCTGATCGAACGCCGCGACGCCCTCGACCGCCTCGCCGCGGCGCTGCTCGAGCGCGAGACGCTCGACCGCGAGGACGTGGAGTTGGTGGTCGCGGGCAAGCCGCTGCCGCCCCTACCGCCGCCCCCGCCGGCGCCGGCCGCGTCGTCTCCCGAGGGAGCCGCGCGCGAGAAGCCGTCGACCACGCGCGGTCCCGTGCTGGGCAGCCCGCCCCCCGAGCCCGCCGGCGCGTGAAGCTCACCGCGCTCGCCGCGCACACCCCTGAAGCGGTGCGCGCGGCGCTCGCGGCTCGAGGCTGGGATGCCCAGCCCGCCTGGTTCGCCGCCCACGGCGTCCAACCCCTCATCGTCCTCCTCGAAGAAGTCAGCGAGCCGGAGCGCGAGAGTCTGTTGCGCTGGAGTGTCAAAGCCGGCGCCGACGTGCTCACCGGCGACGGTTGGGCGCTCGTCGGCGCCGCGGCCAGCCGGCTCGCGCCGCTCGCACGCCCGGACCGACTGCCGCCCGGGCTCGAAGGCCTGGCGCCCGAGCTGGGCCGTTTCCTCGCGAGCTACGCGGATCCACCCCGCTGCTGGGAGCTCGCCGCACGAAGCCTCGCGTTGGATCACCCCGTGCTCATCGGAGTCGTCAACGTCACGCCCGACTCGTTCTCGGACGGCGGCCGCTACACCACAGTCGACCGGGCGGTGGCGCAGGCGGAGCGCCTCGTCGCGGACGGGTGCGAGCTGCTGGACGTGGGCGGCGAGTCCACGCGCCCCGGTGCGGCCACCGTGGCGGAGCGGGAGGAGATCGCGCGCGTGGCCCCGGTGATCGAGGATCTGGCGCGCCGGGGGCTCGGCCCGGTGTCGGTCGACACCCGCAAGGCCGCGGTGGCGCGGGCGGCGCTCGACGCGGGCGCCGCGGTCGTGAACGACGTCTCGGGTCTCTCGTTCGATCGCGCGCTCGCCGGGGTGGTGGGGAGCTCCGGCGCGGGTCTGATCGTCATGCATATGCGCGGCACGCCCGATACCATGGATTCGCTCGCCGTGTACCGGCACGTGGCGGCGGAGGTGGCGGCGGAGCTCGGCGTCGCCACCGCTCGGGCCGAGGCGGGCGGCGTGGCGCGGGAGCGGATCGTCGTGGATCCGGGGTTCGGGTTCGCCAAGACGGCGGAGCAGAACTTCCGGCTGCTCGACGAGCTGGCAACGCTGGTCGGCTTGGGCTATCCTGTAGCGGTGGGGCCGTCCCGCAAGCGGTTTCTCGGGGCCGCGACCGGGCGGCCGGTGGAGGACCGCGACCGCGCGACGGCGGTGGCGTGCGCGCTCGCGTGGGAGCGCGGCGCGCGGTTGTTCCGGGTCCACGACGCGGCCCTCGCACGCGAAGCCCTGCGGGTGGCCGTCGCCACAACCAACGTACGGTGAACTTCGAAGCCTACCGCTTCCTCATCCCGCGGCTCTGGCCGGACGTGGTCGAGATCCTCCTCGTCGCGTTCGTGATCTATCGTTTCCTCCTGTTTCTCGTCGGCACGCGGGCCATGCAGATCGTGGTCGGTGTGATGATCCTCTCGATCGCGTACTTCGCGTCGCTCCTGGCCAAGTTTACGATGATCAGCACCCTCCTCTCGTATGTGTTCACGTTCGGCGCCTTCGCGGCCGTGGTGGTGTTCCAGCCCGAGCTGCGAAACGCGTTGGCCCGGCTCGGCCAGTCGCGGTTCATGCGCCGGTTTTCTCAGAGCGAGCGCCAGTCAGTCGCGGAGGAGATCGCCGAGGCGATGGACCGGCTGTCGCGCGGGGGTACCGGCGCGATCATCGCCGTCGAGGGAGACATCGGGCTCGAGGAGTTCATCTCCTCCGGTGTGCCGATGGAGGCCAAGGTGTCCGCCGACCTCCTGACGACGATCTTTACGCCCTACTCGCCACTGCACGACGGCGCGGTGCTGGTCCGCGGCGACCGGATCATCGGCGCCGGGTGCGTCCTGCCGCTCACCCAGTTCAAGGTCGCCGACAAGTCGCTCGGCACGCGCCATCGCGCGGCGCTCGGGCTCTCGGAGGAGACGGACGCCACGGTGCTCGTCGTGTCGGAGGAGACGTCCACCATCTCGGTCGCGAGCCACGGGTTGCTGCACCGCCACCTCTCGGCGCCGCAGGTGCGCGATCTCTTGAGCGGCGCGATCTCGCACCTCGAAGGCGGCGAACGAGTTAGCGCTCAAGCCGGCTGACCCCCCCGATTGTTTCAGGCTTCACCCCGGGCTAGTTTTTGCGGTTATGACTTTTGCGGCTCTGCCCGAGCGGCTCGCCCACGTACGGGCTGAGATCGCTCGACGACAGGAGGCTGCGGGCCGGACCGCACCCGTCACGATCGTCGCGGTCACGAAGGGATTCGGGCTCGACGCCGTCGAGGCAGCGCTCGATGCCGGCGTCATGGACCTGGGAGAAAACCGCGTGCAGGAGGCCCTCGACAAGCTCGAGAGCGCCGCCGGGCGGCGGGCGACCTGGCACCTGGTCGGCCATCTGCAGCGGAACAAGGCGAAGCAGATTCCCGGGCGCTTCGCGCTGGTGCATTCGGTGGATTCCGTCACTCTGGCGGACGAGCTCGACCGGCGGGCAGCGAGCCATGGGGCGAGACAGCGCGTGCTGCTGCAGGTGAATGTGGCCGGGGAACCGCAGAAGAGCGGCTGCTCGCCCGGTGAGGTGCCGGCGCTGGCGCGCCATGCGGGGGCGCGGCCGCATTTGGCGCTCGAGGGACTGATGACGATCGCGCCGTTCACGGACGATGCAAGCGTGCAGCGGCGGACCTTTGGCGGGCTGCGGGCGCTTCGCGACGCATTGCAGGAGGAGGGCTTATGGCTGCCGACGCTCTCGATGGGGATGTCCGCCGACTACGGCGTAGCAGTCGAGGAGGGGGCAACGGTGATCCGCTTGGGTACCGTCCTGTTCGGCCCGAGGGTGGGGGCGACGGCGGAGACGTGAGCGAGAGCGCGTTTCACCTCACCCCGCTCGACGTACGCAAGCAGGAGTTCCGCCGCAGCCTGCGCGGCTACGAGCCGGTCGGGGTGGAAGACTTCCGCGGCCGTGTGGCCGACGAGCTGGAGCGGATTCTCCGGGAGAAGTCCGTGCTCGAGGAGCGCGTGGCCGCCCTGGGCGAGCAGCTGCAGGCGTATCGCGAGCGGGAGCGCGCGATGAACGAGGCGCTCGTGGCCGCGCAACAGCTGCGCGAGGACAGCCGCAGCGCGGCGCTCCGAGAGGCGCAGGTGATCGTGCGCGAATCGGAAGCGGACGCGCGGCGGATTCTCGACGAGGCACGACTGGCCCGCGAGGAAGTCGAGCGGCAAAGCGCGGACGTGCAACGCCAGTTCCAGGCGTACGTCGTGGGATTCCGCGCCCTGCTCGAGCGCCAGCTGGCCGAGCTGCGCGCACTGGACGGGGGGAGCCAGCAGGGCGGATGATCGAGGCCGCGGTCCGCGCCGTGCGGGCGCGGACGACGCTCGTGCCCGACGTCGCGATCATCCTGGGCACCGGGCTCGGCAGGCTGGCCGACGAAATGACGGTGGAGGCCCGCGTGCCCTACAGCGACATCCCGGGCTTCCCGCTGTCCACGGTGGAGAGCCACGCCGGGCGGCTGCTCGCCGGAACGCTCGGCGGCCGGCGGATACTCGCGATGCAGGGACGGGTGCACTTGTACGAAGGCTACACGCCGCAGGAGATCGCCTTCCCGGTTCGCGTCCTGGCGCAGCTCGGGGCACGGACCCTGGTGGTGTCCAACGCGTGTGGTGGCATGCATCCCCTGTGGAACCCGGGCGATCTGATGCTCATCGCCGATCACATCAACCTGCTGGGCACGAATCCTCTCGTGGGGCCGAACGACGATCACCTCGGCCCGCGGTTCCCCGACATGTCGGAGCCGTACGACACGGAGCTCCGCACCCTGGCCCTCGCCGTGGGACTCGCGCTCGGCGTCCCGCTCCGCGAAGGCGTCTATGTGGCGGTGACCGGCCCGAATCTCGAGACGCGCGCCGAGTACCGGATGCTCCGCGCACTCGGCGCCGACGTCGTCGGGATGAGCACCGTCCCCGAAGTGATCACGGCGGTCCACATGGGGATGCGGGTGCTCGGCATCTCCATCATCACCGATCAGTGCCTTCCCGACGCCCTTGCACCCGCGTCGCTCGAGCAGATCCTCGCGGTCGCCCGCGAGGCCGAGCCGCGGCTCACGGCGCTGGTGCGCGGCGTGGTCGAGCGCCTCAATTGATGGCCTACCCGCTGTTCGAACCCAAGCTCACGCCCGATGCGCTGGAGAAGAAGCTCCTCGCCGAGTGGAAGCACGAGCGGCTGTTCGACAAGACGCAGGAGGCCGCGCGCTACGGGCCGCCATTCGTGTTCTTCGAAGGGCCGCCCACCGCCAACGGGCGACCCGGCATCCATCACGTGTTCGCCCGTACGATCAAGGACCTCGTGTGCCGCTACCACACGATGCTCGGGCAGGGCGTGACGCGCATCGCCGGGTGGGACACCCATGGCCTCCCCGTCGAGATCGAAGTCGAGCGCATGCTCGGGATCTCGGGCAAGAAGCAGATCGAGGCGTACGGCGTCGAGAAGTTCAACCGGCTGTGTCGCGAGAACGTCTTCAAGTACAAGACCGACTGGGAGTCGCTCTCGGAGCGAATCGCGTACTGGTTGGATTACGAGCATCCCTACATCACGTACTCGAACGAATACATCGAGACGGTGTGGTGGCTGCTCAGGCGACTGTATGAGAAGGCGCTCCTGTACCGGGGACACAAGGTCTTGCCGTATTGCCCGCGCTGCGGCACCGCGCTCTCCTCGCACGAGCTGGCGCTCGGCTACGAGGAGGTGCAGACGAATTCGGTGTACGTCACGTTCCCGCTCGCGACCGATGCCAACCGCCACCTGGTCATCTGGACGACCACGCCCTGGACGCTGCTCGCGAACGTGGCGGTGGCGGTGCATCCGGACCTGGAATACGGCGAGTACGAAGTCAACGGCGTGCGCTACATCGTGGCGGCGGAACGCGCGGCTCACGTGCACGTGGGCGGCAAGCCGCTCGCGGCGGCGACTCGCGCCGCCGGGTATCGCGGACGCGAGCTCGTCGGGCTCAAGTACGTGCGGCCGCTCGAGGTCGTGCCGCTGCCGCAAGAAGGGCAGCGGGCCATCGTGGTGGCGGGGGCGTTCGTGTCCGCCGACGAGGGGACCGGTCTGGTGCACATGGCGCCCGCATTCGGCGCGGACGACTACGCGGCCGCCCAGCAGTACGGCCTCGCGTTCGTGAATCCTGTGGCGCCCGACGGCACGTTCCAGGACACGCGGTGGCCTGAAATCAACGGCCGGCTGGTGACGGAGAAAGAGACCAACCGACTGATCATCGAGCGCTTGAAGCACGAGGGGCGGTGGCTCGAAACCCAACCGTACACGCACACCTATCCGTTCTGCTGGCGCTGCGACTCCGCGCTGATCTACTACGCCCGCACCTCGTGGTTCGTCCGCACCACGGCGGTAAGGGCGCGCATGCTGGAGGTCAACGAGCAGGTGGGCTGGCATCCTCCGGAGGTGGGGTCCGGGCGGTTCGGGGCGTGGCTCGAGAATAACGTCGACTGGGCCTTGTCGCGGGACCGGTACTGGGGCACACCCCTCAACGTCTGGGAGTGCGACGCGGAAGCGGAGCACCGCGAGGTGATCGGCTCGTACGCGGAGCTCGCCGAGCGGTGGGGGAAGCGGTTGCCGAAGGACTTCGATCCGCACAAGCCTGCGATCGACCAGTACTCCTGGCGCTGCCGCGCCTGCGCGGGCACGATGCGGCGCGTGCCCGAAGTGATCGACGCGTGGTTCGACTCTGGTGCCATGCCGTACGCCCAGTGGCACTACCCGTTCGAGCACCAGGCCGACTTCAAGGCGCACTTTCCGGCGGACTTCATCTGCGAGGGGGTCGACCAGACGCGCGGCTGGTTCTACGCGCTGCTCGCGATCGCGGTGACGGGCTTCGATGCGCCCGTCTTCAAGAACGTGATCGTCAACGAGCTGGTGCTCGACTCCCAGGGCCAGAAGATGTCCAAGAGCCGGGGCAACGTGGTCAACCCGTGGGAAGTGATTGAGGAATACGGGGCGGACGCGGTGCGGCTCTACCTGCTGGGCCAGAGCCAGGTGTGGCTCCCCAAGCGGTTCGATCGGCGTCAGGTGCCGGATGTGGCGGGCGGGTTCCTGAACACCCTGCGCCACACCTACAACTTTTTCGCCCAATACGGGGGCGACTGGGGGCCCGCGAACGACGGGGGAGGGGCGCCGCCCGCCGCGCGGCCGCTCGCCGACCGCTGGGTGCTGGCGCGACTGGACGAAGTCGTCGCCACCACCCGCGAGGCCTGGAACGCCTACGACGTGACCGCGGGAGTGCGCGCGGTCATGAGCTTCGTGGTGGACGACGTGTCCAACTGGTATGTGCGCATCAACCGGCCGCGGTTCTGGGCGCCCGACCGGGCAGCCGACCCGGCCGCGCTCGCCACGTTGTACGAAGTGCTCGTGACCGCGGCCCGGCTGCTCGCGCCCGCGGCACCGTTCATCGCCGACTGGCTGCACCGCGCGCTCACGGGAACCTCGGTCCACCTCGCGCCGTTTCCCGCCGATCAGGGACGCCGCGAGCCGGAGCTGCTCGACGCCATGGCCGCGCAGCGCCGGCTGGTGTCGCTGGCCCGGGCGGCGCGGGAGACCAGGAAGCTCAACGTGCGCCAGCCTGTCGCCCGGGTGCAGGTGGCCGTGCCCGCCGCCGTGAAGGGCCCGCCCTTTGCGGACCTGTTAGATATCCTGGCCGCGGAAGTGAACGCCAAGGCGGTCGAAGTCGCGGGATCGGACCACGACCTGGTGCGGCTCAAGGGCAAGCCGGTCTACAGCAGCCTGGGCAAGCGCTACGGCAAGGACACGCCCCGTGCGGCCGCGGCGGTGTCG
>DASZCN010000138.1:0-19194 GCA_035943095.1 Gemmatimonadales bacterium
CCTCGACCTCCGCCCCGGGCTCGGGATCGGCGTCGTGCCCCTGCACCTTCGTCGCCTTCAGCTGCTCGTGCGCCTTCACCTCCGCAAGCGCGATCTCCTCGGCCGTACCGATGCCCATGATGAGCTGCATGTGCGTGGGCAGGAGCTTTTGGATCGCTTCGTCGAGCCACTTGTTGGTGACCGTCGCGGGCTCGCCCCCGCTGCGCTCCAACACGTATTCCTCGACCGCGCGCCGGGCGATGCCCTGCGCGAACGGCGGCACCCGCAGAATCCGCACTTCCGCTTCCGGCGCCCAGGGGAGGCCGGCCACCCCGTCTTCTTCGATCCAGGGGATGTCTTCTGGCTTGACCCCACCTGTGCCGGCGAGCAACACGTTGCACGTTGCCAGTCGCAGCAGGTTCTCGGCCTGGCTTCCCAGGTCCGTGCCCTCGATGCGATGCGCGCCGTGGCGCGCGAGCACGAGCAGCGACGGCTTGATCTCGTCGACCCACTGCATGACCACCTGGAACGGCTTGCCGATCAGGATCTGCGTCGTGATCGGTACGCCGGGGAACTCCTGGGCCATCACGCTGGCGCGCTTCAGGTTCGCCTGGCACAGCTTCAGGAGACCCTTGTCGATGATGTTGTTGTGCAGCTCCTCCTGCTCCTCGAACTTGAAGACCTTCGAGGCCTGGTAGGAGAGCACGTCCTTGATGTTGTGGAACACGACGTGGTGGTACTCGACGTCGAAGGCACTACAGACGTACAGGGAGCCGCCGAACGTCTGGGCCAACTCGAGCGCGGCCCGCATGGCGCGATAGCCGTAGGACGACCCGTCCACACACACGAGGAACCGCCCGCCTTCGAATGAGCGCTCGTCCCGGACCAGCAGTAGGTCCTTTTCGATGCCACGGAGCACGCGCGACACGACGCCGCCGAGCTGCGAGTACGACTGACGGCCCAGCCCGTGTGCCCCGATCGCGAGCAGGTCGTACTGCCGGCCGGATGTGCCGGCGAGCCGCCCCGCGGCGTCCTCGTCTTCGGCGACGAGCCGGCCGTTCTCGCCGACCTTCACGTCCGAGCGGACTTTGTCGCCACCGTCATAGCCCGAGGCGCGATCGGGATCGAACCCGATCAACCCAGGCAGGCGACCCGCGCCCTGGTTGACCTCGTTGACGATCTCCTCGTAGTTGATCCCCTCGAGCAGCTGGCGGGTGAGCCGGACGCCGGCCGTCTCGCAGCGCTTGCCGAGTTGATCGAGGAAACTGTCGGCGATGAGCTGCAGGCCCTTCTCGATCAGCTTGTCGTGGATCTTGCGCTGCTTCTTGATTTCCTCGGGGGTCTGAAACCGGGCGGGAAGGCCGGTCTCGAGCTGGCGGAATCGGACATCGTGGAGCCGGGCGGCGTAGACGTGATTGCCGGTGATGCGACCGTCGGTGCGGCGGCAGAGCTCGATGGCGCGGTCGACAGCCCAATCGGAATGCGCCGAGTTGTCGACCGGGACGAAGATTTCGCGATACACCGGCACATCCCCCTCTCTCGTGCGGGGTGGGCCGGGCGTGCACTCCCCTCTCGCCGGACCCGGAGTGCGGCGCCGGGTCGGTACCTGGAGGGCGATGAGCGCTTGAGTGTATGTCCGACCGTCATGGCGGGTCAAAGCCCGCCAGAGTCAGCGATTCGGTGCAGCGTTTCGGCGAGTATGCGCCCGCGTCCGGACGCTGTCAAGTCGGAACTATGGTACGATTTGCATCCCCGATTCATCGTACACGGTGATCGCGTCCACCGGACACGCATCGCATGCGCGCAGCAGCCGCTCGCGCTCTACGGCTTCGGGCGCGACGAACACGGCGACCGTGTCTGCGTCCAGTTTGAAACCCTCCGGCGCTTCCTTCACACAGTCGCCGAAGCCGACACACTGGTCGCGGTCGATCACGATGCGCAGCCCGTGGACCGTTCGCTCGTCGAGACTCACATGCCCTCGAGGCCGAGCTCGGTCCGGGCGGCATCCATGATGGCGGGTGTAATCTCGGCGATCCCGTGTTGTTTCGCGTAGTCGAGATAGATGCGCTTGACCATCCCACGTACAAAGCTCGGAACTCGAGCCAGGCGATCCCGTGCTTCACTTGACCAGATGGGACCGCTCCCTGCTCCCTGCTCCCCGTCTTCGACGAACGCATCGTCCCGACCCGTCGCCACCATTCCGCGTACTGTTTCCAGCGGTTGCTCGTCGATGGTGCGCCCGCCGATTTTCACGCCGAGCGATGCGACCAGCTGGGTTTCCATCGGGTTGGTGAGCAATGCGACGATGCGGCCGCATGCGGGGCATTTGAACGCCGCGGCGAGCGTCCCGTCCCCGGGGACGCGACGCTCTTCGAACAGCATCTGGCGGTCGCATTCGACGCAGAGGAACTTCATCCCAACCGCCCCGCCAGCTCATCCCAGGTGTCCGGTGTCGGGTGCCAGGGAATCCGGGCGAGCACCGGAACACCGAATTCACGAGCAAGGTCGTCACCCGCCGTGCCCGAGAACCCTCCTCCCACCATGTTCTCGACCACGCCGAGCAGGTTCGCGCCCCGCTCCGTTGCGCCGCGGACCGCCCGGCGCACGGCCTCGTGCGATTCCGGCGTCGGAATGGTCACGGCGAGCACCGAAGGAGGGCCCGGTAAGAGCTCGACCAGCTCGCTGAAACGCTGGACGCCGGGCGGAAGGTCCACCAGGAGGTCGTCGAGTGTCCCCCACGCGACATCCGCCAGAAACTCCCGTAAGGCGGCGGCCTCGAGCGTGCCGCGCCAGACGTGGCCTTCCGCCTCGGGGCCACGGAACGCGAGCGGGCGGCCCTCCTCAAGAAGCAGCCCCATCGAAAAACAGCGGACGCCCTCCGGGCTCACCGCCGGCTCTATGACCTCGCTGTGCAACGTGCAACTGGCAACGGGGAGGTGAAGCATCTGGGGGGCGGTCGGCCCGTTGAAGTCGGCGTCGAGCACGCCGGTCGCACGCCCGCTCCGAGCCAGCGCCCGGGCGAGCCCGGCCGTCACGAAGCTCTTCCCAACGCCCCCCTTCCCGCTCAACACGGCCAGCACGCGTCGCACGCTTGCCATCCGCAGAGCCACGCGCCGGCGCTGGGCAGCGATCTGCTCGCCGAGGCCCGAGCGATCGGCTTCGGTCAACTCGTGGTAGGTGCGGATGTTGAGGGGCACGGGGCAAAGATAGACGGCTAGGCGGTTAGTCGGTTAGTGTACGCGGGAGCCCTCTAACCGTCTAACCGTCTAACCCTCTAGATTCTGCCCCCATGATCGATGAGCTGAAGCAGAAACTACAGGCGGAAGTGGAGCGCCTGAACAACGAGATCAACTTCGTGCTCCCGAAGGAGATCGAGCGGGCGCGCGCGCACGGCGACTTGCGCGAGAACTCCGAGTACAAGGCCGCGCTCGAGCGGCAGCAGTTCGTCACTTCCCGGTTGAGCCATCTGCGGCTGCGGCTCTCCAAGCTGTCGAGCGTGCGGGAGGCCGACATTCCCCGCGACCGCGTGGGGTTCGGCTCGCGCGTCACGGTCCAGGACCTCGATACGAAGAAGAAAGAGACCTACGCGCTGACCCTAGGTGAGTTCATCGAGGGTGATGACGACAAGGAGGAGATGCCGGTCTCCATGGCCTCACCCCTCGGTACCGCCCTGCTGGGCGCCAAGGTCGGGCATGCCGTCACCATCGCCCTCCCCGCGGGCAAGCGGCGCCTCAAGGTCCTGGAGCTCCAAACCGTGCACGACCTGGCCGAAAAGCGCTAGAGCATCCGGTGGAACACCATCGGGCCGCTGGGGCTGGTCGATCCGGCGCGCGGTTCGATGCTCATCGCGGCTCCCATCACCCGCCCGCCTGCCCGCGGCATATCCAGCGCCATCACCATCGGTCGGTCCTCGTCCATCGGCATCACCGCCGCGGTGAGCATTCCGGTCTCGGTGATGAACCACAGCTGGTATGCCTGATCGCGCGCGTTGGGCGCGAGGCCGTCGCACCGGACCAGCCAGCGGTGCCGCGCGCCGTCGGCGAAGATCGTGACGGCGCCCACGCGACCCCCGGTCGAGACCGGGATTTGGATGAGCTGCGTGGCGGAGCCGTGGATGAACGTGGAGACCGTGTCCTGATACGCTTCCACCCGGCTGGCGAGTTCATCGCGCTCCGTGGTGAGTCCATCGATGGTGCGGTAGGCCCACCACGCCGCGCCCGCCGCACCGAGCGCGAGCACCGCCGCGACCGCAAGCGGCCATCGCTGCCGCGGCGCGAGCGCGCGCTCGAGCACCCGCCCCTTGAGCTCGGGACGTGGCGTCCGTGCCGGTGCCAGAATACCCAGCCAATCCGTCATTGCAGCCAATCCTTGAGATGTTTCAAACGCTCCGTCAGCCGCTGGTGCGCCATTCGCATGCGCGTCTTCACCGTCCCGAGTGGCTGATTCAACCGCCGGGCTATCTCCCTATGCGACAGGCCCTCGAAATACGAGAGCAGCACCACACGCCGCTGCTCCTCAGGCAGCGCGGCCAACGCGGCGTGGACCTCCCGATGGACCGGCCACCCCGGCACCGCAGCTTCGTGTGGCGTCGACGCAACATTCTCCTCGGGCTCCGCCTGCGCGATGCGTTCCGTCTTGCGCCACCAGCGGCGACGGCGCCGCAGCACGTCGAGCGCGCGGTTACGGGCGATCGAGAGGATCCACGGCACAAGCGGTCCGCGCCTTGCGTCGTGCTGATCGATGTGACGCCACACCTGCACGAACACGTCCCCAATGACCTCTTCCGCCTCGTCCTCGTCTTGCAGAATGCGGAAGGTGAGACCCAGCACCCAGGGGGCGATCTGGTCGTACAACTCCCCCAGGGCACGCTGGTCACGCGCCTTGAGGCGGCGCTCGAGCGCGCGCTCCTCCTCTTGACTAAGACGTTTTGGCGAGGTCACTTAGATTCCCATTGTAGCCACCAAACCGCGCCCGTCCAGCCCCAACGTAGTATCTTCATTAGCTGGCGCGGTTAAGCGCGCGGCGCGGATCACCCGGGGGGTGGGATGGCAGTTCACGAGATGGTTGACGACGGACGGTTCTCGTTCGAGGCTTTCACGCGCCACCCCTTTTTCACCGACGTCAATCGGTGGATTGTGGAGCGCGTCATCTGTCCTGGACGACGCAAGATCGTCGACTTGGGCTGCGGCCCCGGCGCCGTCACCAAGCTCATTCTCGAGCGCCTCGGCGACGCGCGCAACGCGGAAGTGATCGGCATCGACCCCTCCCCGTCTGCGCTAGAGAAGGCCCGCGCGGCGATTCACTCCAAGGTAGTCGAGTTCATCGAAGGCAGCGCCGAGTGGGTCTCACGCCTCGTGTCCTCCGCCGACGCCGTCGTCTTTCTCAACGCGATCCACCTCGTTCACGACAAAGCACAGGTCATAGCCGAGATCCGGAAGGCCCTGAAGAAAGACGGCGTGTTCGCATTCAACACGACGTTCTTCAACGGCGCATACGTCGAGGGCACCAGCGGGTTCTGGCGTCGCTGGATCGTGCGGGCGGTGCAGGCGGTGCGCGAGCGGGGGCTGGAGGTGCGACACTCGGAGCACGCGGTGGCCCGGCAGTTCCTCACTCCGCAGGAATACTCCGAGCTGTGCGTGCAGGCTGGTTTCGCGCCTCCGTCGGTCGATCTGGTCCGAATCGAGATGACTCCCGACAGCATCCGCGACATCGGGCGATTCTCTCTGTTTATCGAGGGTGCGCTGCCAGGCGTGCCCCTTGAAGAAGGATCAGCCGCGCTCGAGAAGGGTCTCGAGCGGGCGATGGAAGAGACAGGTGTGTCCAGTGTGCCGCGCAACTGGTTGGAGTGCGTCGCGACGGCCGCATGATGTCAGCGGCGCCGCGCGCCGCCCCGCTACTCGAAGACAAATTCCAGCCGGCCATGCGCCGCGCGCAGCGCGGCTTCCACCTGTCCAGGTGTATCCCCCCGCGCGAAGATGAATCCCGGGTAGCGCGAGCCTTCGGGCCACGGCACGAGCGTCTCGCCGGGATGCGCAGTGATTTCGACCCCGTTGATCAGACGAACCGACCGCGCCTCTTCGACGCCCTGCACCTGCCGTAACACCCCGGCGCGCGGCACCGGGATCATCATCACGCCTGACGCGCACGCTTCCCGCTCGAGCGACGGGAGCTCCAACCCAAGCGCGTGGCGAATGACGATCTCCTCCAACGAAGACGACTCGCCCTCAAACCGCAGTGCCGCGCTACACCGTCCACCGATCGGCCTCGCGGCCAGCTCGATCAGGCACGCTCCCAGCTCATTGTGGCGCAGCTCGGCGTGGACTGGACCCTGCGTGAGGCCGAGCGCGCGAACCGCCCGCTCCGCGCAGGCAGCGAGCCCCCGCTGAACGTCTGACGGGAGGCGGGACGGGGTGACGTAGATGGTCTCTTCGAAATACGGCCCGTCGAGGGGGTCCGGCTTGTCGAACAGCGCCAGCACGCGCAGCCCCCCATCGACCAAGAGCCCCTCGAGCGCGGTTTCAGCGCCCGGAATGAACTCCTCCACGAGTATTCGACGGGCCGGCTCGCCGCAGGCTGCTACGTCCGGTTCCGCGAGGATTCGTCGCACCCGCTCAAAGGCAGCGACGAACTGCGCCGACGTGTCGGCGCGGATCACGCCACGGCTGGCCGACAGGCGAAGCGGTTTGAGCACACAGGGGTACGCGACCCGCTCCGCGAGGTCGCGCGGGTCCTCGTCCACACGATGGAGCGCGAACCTCGGCACCGGCACGCCAGCTGCGGAGAGGAGCGCTCGCTGCTCGTGCTTGTCACGGGCCGCCTCGGCGGCGGAGACCCGGTTCCCCCGCAGGCGAAAGGCCCCTGCAATCGCGGCCGCCACGACCGCTGTGTCGTCGTCCACGCCCACCACTCCAGCGACGGGATGGGCGCGTGCGAACGCGCGGGCCTGTTCAGCCGCCATATCCGGCCGGGAGAGATCCAACGTGATGAGACCTGCCGGGTTCGCCGCCTGGAACGCGCTCGGCCGCTCCGACGCGACCGTCAACTCGACGTTCAGCCGGTGTGCGGCCTCGACGAACGCGGCGGTACGATAGGTCGCAGTCGGGAGGAGGAGCAGGAGCCGCGGCATGCGGCGCCTTACTTCTTGGCAGCGGCGAAGTAGGGGTTCGAGCCCGCGGTGTGGTCGGTGATGTCCACGACGCCCCGCACCTCCGGGACGTGTTGGTGCAACATCGCTTCAATGCCCTGGCGCAACGTCACGTCGGCCATGCCGCAGCCCTGGCAGCCGCCGCCCATGCGGACCATCACGACGGCGTCCTGGACGTCGATCAACTCCACTCGGCCCCCGTGGCGCGCGACCATCGGGTTCACTTGCTGGTCGAACAGGTTCGCCACGCGCTCGTACAACGCGTCGTCCGCGGTCCCGCTCGAGCCCCCCCCGCTGGTGGGTGCCGACTTGGGCGCCACTGCGGGCCGGTCGCCGGTGATCGCGGCACGGATCGCCTGCCCGACCGCCTTTCCCACCACGGGCCACGGAGCAGCGCCCTGCTTCACCACGGTGACCAGGTTGCCCGACACGATGACCTCGGCCACGTCCGCTCCCGGGATCGCAAAGATCGCCTCCGCGAGCGGGGAGCCCCGTGCCTCATCACCCGAGGCAAACCGCCGAACCCCACCCGCGTGCAGTTGCTCGCTCACGAGAAACTTGCAGCGGCCGTTGTCGATCGGCTCGGCTGTGATGCGGATGTCGCCGGGAGTCATATCCCCAAACCTAACTCGGCGCCCCGCTCGGCGCACGCACCGGTCGTAACTGCCGGGCCGCCTGAACCATATTGCGCAGTGACGACAGGGTCTCTTCCCACGCACGCGTCTTCAGGCCACAGTCGGGGTTCACCCAGATCTGGCGGTTTTCCAGCACCTCCTGCATGCGTTTCAACGCCTGGACGATCTCCGCTGTGCTCGGAACGCGCGGCGAGTGGATGTCGTACACACCGGGCCCGATCTCGTTGGGATAACGGTATTCCTTGAACCCCTCGAGCAGCTCCGATCCGGAGCGCGCATTCTCGATCGAAATGACGTCCGCGTCCATCTTCTCGATCACGCGGATCACGTCGTTGAACTCGCTGTAGCACATGTGCGTGTGGATCTGCGTCGCGTCGGACACGCCTGCCGTGGCGAGCCGGAACGCATTCACCGCCCATTCGAGGTACGCGGGCCAGTCGGCCCGTCGCAGCGGGAGACCTTCCCGCAGGGCCGGCTCGTCGATCTGGATTACCCGGATCCCCGCCGCCTCCAGGTCTCGCACCTCGTCCCGGATCGCCAGCGCCAGCTGCTTGGCGGTGTCCGCGCGCGGCTGATCGTCGCGCACGAATGACCACTGGAGAATCGTCACCGGACCGGTGAGCATGCCTTTCACAGGCCGCGCGGTCTTGGATTGCGCGAAGGTGCTCCAGCGCACGGTCATCGGTTTCGGCCGTGACACGTCGCCAAAGATGATCGGCGGCTTTACGTAGCGGCTGCCGTAGGACTGCACCCAGCCGTGCTCCGTGAAGGCGAACCCGTCCAGCTGTTCCCCGAAGTACTCGACCATGTCGTTGCGCTCGAACTCGCCATGGACCAGCACGTCCAGGCCGAGCTCTTCCTGCAGTTTCAGGGTGCGCGTGATCTGCTCGGCGATGAACGCATCGTATTGCTGTGACGTCATCGCCCCGTCGTGCAGCTTCTTGCGGGCGGCTCGCACCTCGGCCGTCTGTGGAAACGACCCGATAGTGGTCGTCGGAAACAGCGGCAGCCGGAACTGTTTCTTCCGCCGGTCCGCATGGGGCGAGGCGCGGCGCATGTCCGGCTCGGTGACGCCTCGCGCGCGCTGCTTGACGGCGGGGTTGTGGATGCGGCGCGAGGTGCGCCGGCTGGCAAGGGCGCGGGCATTGGCATCGAGCTGGGGCGTCACGCTCTCCCGGCCTTCCCGCAGCGCGCGGGCGAGCGTCGCCACCTCTACGAGCTTTTGCTTCGCGAACGCCAGCCACCCCTTGAGCTCGGTGTCCAGCCGCGATTCCCGATCGAGGTCGATGGGAACGTGCAGCAGCGAGCACGACGGGGCGACCCACAATTGTGCCGCGCCAGCACGCTCCATCGCCTCCTCGAGCTCCCGCAGCACCGCGCCCAAGTCGGCCTTCCAGATGTTCCGCCCGTCGATCACGCCGAGCGACAGGACCTTGCCTTCGCTCCCGCCTCCCGCCGGCCATCCCCTCAGCAGCGAGTCGAGGCGTCCGGAGGAGCGGACCGCGTCGAGATGCAGCCCGGCCACCGGGAGCTCGAGCGCCGTGGCGAGGTTTTCATCCAGCGCCGCGAAGTACGTCGCGACCAGAATCTTGATCTTGGGTGCGCGCTCCGCGAGGAACCGATAGGCGCGCGCGAACGCGGCGCGCTCCGCGGGCGTGCGGTCGAGCGCAAGGCACGGCTCGTCCAGCTGAACCCAGGTCGCTCCCGCCGCGGCCAGCCGCGACAGGACCTCGGCGTACACCGGCAGCAAAGCGTCCAGCAGCGTGAGCCGATCGAACCGAGCCGTGCGGGCCTTCCCGAGGAGCAGGAACGTCACCGGGCCGATGAGCACGGGCTTTGTCTGCAGGCCGAGCGCCTTGGCTTCCAGAAACTCGTCCACCGGCTTCGTCGCCGAGAGCCGGAACGTCTGCCCGGGCTCGAACTCGGGCACGATGTAGTGGTAGTTGGTGTCGAACCACTTCGTCATCTCCATCGCGGTGACGTCCCGTCCGCCCGATTGCACGCCGCGCGCCATGGCGAAGTACGTATCGACGTCCACCGGCCCTCCCGTCCATCCATAGCGCTTCGGCACCGCGCCCACCAGCGCGCACGTATCGAGCACGCGGTCGTAGTACGAGAAGTCGTTGGACGGTATGAGGTCGATGCCGGCTTCCTGCTGCAGACGCCAATGCCGAGCGCGCAGCTCGGCGCCGGTCTTGAGGAGGTCCTGGAGCGCAACCTTCCCGCTCCAATAGCCTTCGGTGGCGCGCTTGAGCTCGCGGGAAACCCCGAGCGGTGGGAAGCCGAGATTATGGGCGATGGGCATAGGAAGTGGAATCTACCTACGCCCGTAGCGGGAAGTAACGCGCTCCTGTCGGGGCGCGGGGACTGCTAGGGTCTGTGCGGGTTTACGGGCTTGCCGGTTTTTGTCTGTCCCGGCGGCACCGTGGGCCGACCCGCGGTCGCCGCGCGGCTAAGTCCCGCTGCGGCCTGCGCCGGCGTCGCGCCCTGCCCGATCCCCGTCTGCACCTCGGCGGGCAGGGCGAGCAGATCGGCGGTCGACCGGCCGGTGCTGATCATCTGCTCCACCAGCTGCATCGCCTGATCCGTAGGCACGCCGAGTGCTGCCAGCGTCGCGACGACCCGGAGCGTGAGGGCAGGGTCGTACGGCGCACGGCTCAACCGGACTAAGTCGCGTACGTCACGATTGCTGAGCCCCGCGTTGAGCGCGTCCGCTCCCCCTTCCACGATTTCGCCGTCCGGCGTGGCGATCCCCGACTCGCGCAGCGCCCCCATCGCATCGCCCAGACGCCCGGCGAGCGCGTGCACGGCGGCGATCACGCGATCGGCGGGCACGCCCTTCGCGCCTCCTTCGATCGCCTTCTGCACGAGCGGCTCCACCGGCAATCCGCGCGACGCGGCATCGGCCGCGATCTTGGCGACGGCCTGGCGTACCTCGGGAGATACGCGTCCGTCGAGCCGTGTCGCTACATCCTGCGCGGCGACCGCTCCCGGCAGGGCAGCCAGGAGAACGAGTGGGAGAAAGAGCGGGAGGCGGCTCACAGGGCGCGCGTCCCATGTGCTGTTACAGCCACGAGGCTGTTGCGGCGGCCGAAGCCGTCGTCCACGGCCGGCGCCCCAGGATCCGCCACCCAGCGCTCGCCATCCACCACGAACGCGTACTGATGCTGGCCGACCGGCAGGGCGAGCGTCGTGGTCCACACACCGCTCGTGCCAGCGGGCACAAGCGGCGCGGCACTACGGTCCCACTGATTGAAGGTTCCCGCCACGGCGACGCGCCGCGCACCGGGGGCGTACAGTACGAAGCGCACGAACACGGAGTCTCGGGAGGCGACCTGCGTGACACGGCTCGGGGCCGGGCGCGTAAGAAGGATCGCCAGGGCGGCCGCCGCTGCGAGTGCACCACCCCACACCACCCAGGGGCGGACGCGCAGCCGCAGCTGCACTTCGCGCGGCGCGTGGAGCCAATGCCACGCGCGACGAGACGGCGACGCTGCGTGCCCGCGGACCGCCGCCATCACCCGCTGCTCGACCGCCGCCGACAAGGTGACGGGAGCACGGTCCGCCGCCTGCACCAGGCGAACCGCCTCCTCACCTTCGGTGCGGAGGTGCGCGGGTAGGTCGGCGAGCGACCGCTCACCGTCGAGCACTTGCTTCACCAGCGGGTGGTAACCGGCGATCATTGATGTCCCCTCATGAGATCCCGCAGCCGGTCGTACGCGCGATGCATCCGCATCTTGAGCGATGCGACCGTCGCGCCCGTGACCTGTGCGATCTCCTCGTATGCCATGCCCTCAACGTGCTTCAACACGAACACCTCTCTCTGCTCGGCGGTCAGGTGCTGCAACGACTGCTCCAACGCTCGCTGCCGCTCCAGCTGGTCGTACGCCCCGTCGGGCCGATCTGGGCCAGCCAGGCCGTCATCCACCGGCGTGAGTGGCCGCTCTCTCCGCCGTCGCCTGCGCTCCGCGAAGCAGCGGTTGCGCAGGATCAGAAACAGCCATCCGGCAAACTTGGTCGGGTCGCGGCAGTCCGCCAGCCGATCGAACGCCCGGACCAAGGCGTCCTGGACCGCGTCCTCGGCGATGTCACGAGACCCGAGCATGCGCGCTGCATACCGCGCGTACCGATCCCGATAACGCCGCACCAGCACCGCGTACCGCTCCACGTCGCCACCCAGCACCGCCCGCACCACATCCGCGTCCGATGCTTCGGCCTCGAGACCCAACCGACCCCCGCCGGATATTGTGAAGCTGATGGTAGGGGACAGGGTCGACGCGGGCAACCAGTCCCAGCCTAAAGAGTCCCATCCCGCAACCAAGGTAACGTTGTGCCCCAGCCGCACTTCCGTCCGGGCGTTACCTGGAGGGGCCGCCCGTCGTCTTCATGACGAAGGGGAGGCTCATTCATGCCCGAAAAGACTGCCCCGATGGCGGATCGCCATCTGCTGAAGAGTATAGCCAGGGGAGATGTTGACGCCCTCCGCACTCTCTGCGAGCGACACAGCACGAGCGTGTACGCGCTCGCGTTCGGCATACTGATGCACCAGGAGGAGGCGGAGGAAGTGGTGGCCGAGACGTTCTCGTATGCTTGGAACGCGGCCGCACGGTTCGCCGGGATGGCAAACCGCTCGGTTTCGGGGTGGCTGATGGAGGTTGCCCGCGGTCGGGCGCGCGGTCTGCTCCTGGCGCGGGGTTGGCCGGATCGATCGATTCTAGCCGGACCAGCAGCGACACACGCTATAAAGGAGTTCGCATGATTCGCACCGTTCTTGTTCTTGTGGCCGCGTTGGCGCTGCCGAGCTTGCTAGTGGCGCAGACGCCCCAGATCCCCAACGAGCACGCATCCGACCAGGGGAAGGCAATGGTCGCGCTGCATTCACAGGGCGCCGTGCACCGGGCGACCCATCGGCGGGGGGATGTCGTGACGCCCCCAGCGGTCCCCGGCGTGCGCAACCCGAACGCCGCCACGCCGGCGGTCCCTGCGACACCCGCCGTTCCTGGACATGGCGCAGGCCCGACGATCCCGGCCAAGCCGGCGACGCCCGCGGTTCCGGCTCACAAGGGTGGCCAGTCCGGTAACCACCGTCCGTAACAGCTTTAGAAGCCGGCATCTACAGGTAGGGGCGCGGCATGCTGCGCCCCTATCTGTTTGTGCCTTACTTTGCACCCGTGAAGCGTGCGGTCATCGTGTCGCTTGCGGCCATCGGCATGGGTGCGGCGCCCGGGGTCGCCCAGACGGAAGCGTCCCTCGGTCTGGGGGTCGGCACCGTACGATACGCCGGCGGGTCGAGCTTCGGCTCGGCCATCGTGTCCCCCACCCTCCGGTTTTCCCGTTCACAGCTCGTGGCTGAAGCCACGGGCGCCGTGGCGTCGCTGCCGTTCGCCTGGTCCAGCCAGGCACGGGCCAGCGTCTGGGGCGTGGCCGCCCGGCTCCCGAGCAGGCTGCAGCTCGCGGGCGAAGCGACCGTTGTCGGGACGACGTTGAGCGGCGGTGGGCCATCGACCGCGGCCGCGCATGGCGTCGGCGAAGTGCTCTGGACGTCCCCGACCTGGGGCATGGGCGTTGGCGCGGGCCCATCGACAGGCATGATCAGCGGTGCGCTCCCGGTCGTGGCCCTCCACACGCGGGCGCGCGCCTGGTGGCGGCCGGGCACCGAAGACGACACCCGCGCGACGGAGCTACAGCTCGTCCTGGAGCCCACGCACTTCCCCGACGGCTGGTTCACCGACGTCGGCGCCGGCGCGAACGTCGAGCGCGGCCGAGTGGTCGCGTCCATATGGCTTGCGGGACGACTCGCAGGTGGGCCCGAATCCAAGGCGGCCGGCAGCGCGCTGATCCAGATGTACGTCACCCCCCGCGTCTCGATCGAGCTCGGAGGCGGCAGCTACTTGAACGATCCGTACCAGGATCTTCCCCGTGCCGGCTTCGTCACGCTCGGCGTACGGCTGCACCGCTCGACGCATCCCATCCACGCCACGCCGGTCCCGCGGCTCGCACCGCTGTCTCCGGAGATCCGCGGCGACAGTCAAGTGGTGCAGTTTCGGATGCCGCGGGCCAAGCGAGTGGCCATGGCTGGCGACTGGAACGCATGGCAGCCGTTGGCGTTGCGTCCGCTCGGCGATGACGTGTGGGAAGCCGCGCTGCGCCTGAAACGTGGCGTGTACCATTTCAACCTGGTGGTGGACGGCTCCGATTGGGTCGTCCCGAACGGCGTAGCGACCGTCTCAGACGGAATGGGCGGGATGGTGGCGGTCCTGATCGTGCCGTAGTGTAGTGGGTCCCTCTCTCCGGAGTGCGCGATGGGCAAGATCAACTGGGGTCGGGTGATCCTGGGCGGGCTGCTCGCGGGGGTGGTGCTGAACGTCGTGGACTGGCTCACGTACGGCGTCTGGCTGCATGCGGACCTCGACGCGGCGATGACCGCGATGGGCAGGCCCGCGGGTGCGATGGACAAGGCGGTTCCGATCTTTATTCTCGTCGATTTCCTGTACGGGATCGGGCTGCTATGGCTCTACGCGGCGATCCGTCCGCGCTACGGCCCGGGGCCGAAGACGGCCGTCATCGCGGGACTCGCGCTGTGGGTGTTCATCGGTCTGCTGCATGCGATCGGCGAAGCGCCGATGGCGATGATGCCGCAGCGCGTGATGTTCATCGGCACGTGTGTAGCGCTCATCGCGCTCCCGGTGGCGGGCGCGGTGGGGGCCTCGATCTACAAGGAAGTCTGACGCCGCAGGTCCGAAGCTCGACAGGGCGCGGAGTCATCCGCGCCCTGTCGTTTGTTCTGACCACGGAAGCGCTCAGCTTCTCGGCGGCTGGCAGTTATCTCCCAGTCCCCGCCGATCGCATTCGGCCTTCGGAAGTGGCATGACGGTCGGTACGAACGGCAGACTCGGCGCCTCATTGATGATGTCGCTCAACCGATTGAATCGACGAGCGTCGAGCCAGCGGGTTCCCTGTTCCCAGAGCAGGGAGTAACGACGATTGTAGATCAGCTCTTTGACGAAATCCGAGTCCGGGCTCAAGGCCGTGACGGTCGTGACGGCCAGGTGACCGGCCCCCTGGCGGACCAAATTGATGTCGGCGATGGCCTGGAGCTTGTTCGGCGCGCTCCGGAACCATTGCGCCTCCGCATCGAGGAGGACGAGCTCCTCGTTGCGAATGATGGGGATCGGGTGTCCGGGATCTGCCTGGCCTCCGGTCAAATAGATCGTGAACTTCTGAGTGCCCGAGATCTGGGGGATCCCGCCAAGTTGCTGCGGCGCGCCCTGTTTGGCGGCGATCTTGTTGAGGACACGTTGATCCGACTGGCCCCCGGGCTGCAGTTGGGCATCGAGGCTGTCGGATGGGTGGGCGAAGAACGTGACTCCGTTCAACGGCTCCGAAAGACCGTTCGTGGTTCCTCCAGGCTCGCTCAGGAAATCGAAGTAAACGCCGAGCCCGAACTGCGTCGAATCTGCCACGAGGAACGACCCGGCGAGCGCCGTGATCGCTTTGTCGTAACAGCTGGCTCCACATGCCGCAGCGCTCCCGCGCATCACTTCCGCCTTGGCCGCCAGCGCGCGGTTGAACGCGCCGAACGTGGCTGGCGTATCGAACCCCGTGAAGCCCGGTGGCACCGGGAACCAGAACCGGTTCGCTCGCGGAAGATCGGCATTCGCCGAATCGAGCAACGCCAGGGCGTATCCGTACACGCTGTCCTTCGTGACGAACTGCGCCGGTGCCGCGGTGATCGGCTGATCGACGTCCACCGGCGCGCCGATCGTGTCCCGAGTAAAGATCACGTGCATGAAGGCGAGAGCCTTCAACGTGTTCGCCATCGCACGACCGGCCGCCTTCTCGGAATCGGACACCTCGGCGGTGCTGACACGAGCCAAGGCGTCGAGAAAGACGTTCAGGTTGCGGATGTGCTGGTATCGGTCCGTCCATTGGCTTCCACCGAAGCCGGTGCTCTGCAACGGACCGAAGTACGGCTCGGAGTAGTCAGGCTGGTTGTTGCCGGAGAGATTGATCCCCTCGCGACCGAGCGACCCCAGCCGCCAGATGTAGTTCTGGATGCCCGAGCGCGCGCTCGAGAAGACGCCCGTGGCCGCGCCCACGAGCTTGGACCGGGTGGGGTTGTTCACGAGGTCCTCGAGATTCGGCTGATTGGTATTCGGGACGTCGAAGAACGCCGAGCATGCCGTCGTTACCACCAGCGCGGTGACCAAGGCCCCGGCACGCACCGAACGGATGGACAGTTTGGTGGTCATTGTCAGAACCCCGCCGTGATCGAGAAGTAGAAGCTGCGCTCGGGCGGATAGGGCCCGAGATCGATGTTCCGCACGATGGCCTGCTGGCCGTAGTTCGAGACTTCGGGATCGTACCCGAAATAGCTCGTGAATAGCAGCAGGTTTCTCCCGGTCACGCTGAGCCGGGCGGTGCGGGCGCCGAACATGCTTGCCCAGCTTTCGGGCAACTCGACACTGAGACTCGCCTCCCGGAGCTTGAGGAACGTCGTCGACTGCACGAACGCCGGGGCAGCCTGGGTGTCGTTGCACGACTCGTACCGACCGAGCCCCGTCGGCGTGAGCAGATCGGGGGCCAGGCCGTTACAGTCGTAGAGCGACAGGGTCTGGTTCTGGGCGACGCCGCCCGCTTGCCAGTCCCATAGCATCGACAGCGACATGCGCTTGTACGTCACGTCGTTGGAGAAGGACATCCGGAACTTCGGGTTCGTTTGGCCAAGGTAACGGACGAAAGTGTTGCAGGAGATGCTCCCACCCGAACCGATACTGCCGCCGCTTCTCACGCAGCTCCCCGGCACCGTGTCGGTGCCGATGATCTGCGTGATTGGCTTGCCTTTCTGGATGAAGAACTCGCCGAACGCGAGACCGAACCCCGCAGCGTTGGGGCGGAAGGCGCACGCTACCGTGGTATCTGTGAGCGACGCCACCGTGCAGACGTCGGGGACGGGCAGCTCCTGCACCCGGTTCTTGAGCGACGTGAACGTCGTGCGGAAGACCCAGTTTAAGTCCTTCCGCTGAATGGGCGTGATGCCGGCGGCGATCTCGATCCCCTCGTTCCAGAGCACGCCGCCATTGAGAATGCGCGTGGTGAACCCGGTCGAGGGTGCCGGCGTGGCTTGGAGCAGCAGGTCGTACGTATGGCGGGTGTACCCCGTGACCTCCAGGGTCGCGCGACCGTTCCAGGCGCTCGCGTCGATCCCCGCCTCCAATTCCTTCACGCGTTCGGGCTTGATGTCGGGGGAGCCGGCGACACCCGTGACCACGGTGCCCACCCCGCCGTTGATCACCGTGCTGCTCAGCGTGGTGAACTTCTGACCAAAGAGAGGCTGGTTGCCAGTCTCGCCGTAGGAAGCTCGCAGCTTTACCTCGGTGCCGCCGCCCAGCAGGTTCGGGAAGCGATAGGACGCGGACGCCTTGGGGAAGATGTAGTACTTGTTGATATCACCATTCGCGCTCGATCGCTCCGCCCGGAGCCCCGCGGAGAGCAGGAGCCGTTCCTGGAGCGCCAGTCCTTCCTCCTGCCCGTAGAACGCCAGTGTCCGCTCGGTCGCGTTCAGCTCGAACGGCGACACGGTCGACCCCTGGTCGATGTTCGATTGTCCCGGCAGCAGGCCGGAGGCCGTGACGCGCGAGCGATCGAGCTCCCGGTCTTCGACCTGCACGCCAGCAGACGTCGTCAGCTTCAGCGCTCCGGGCGTATAGGTATGAATCGCGTTCAAGTTCCAGTTCCACTGGCGGCTCGTGGCGTCGGAGAGCGCCGAGGTACCGGGAAGCGAGCTCGTCTGCTCGAAAAACAGTTCGGGCGGCCCGATGGCCTCCGCGTGCTGTGAGTAAAAGTCGATGCCGCCGCCGAGGGTGAGCTGCAGATTCTGACGCTCGGTCTGCAAGGCCTGATAGGTGAGCGTGCCGCCGCCCGTGAACCGAAGCACGGTCTCGTCGTTGGTCCCGAGCGCGATGGTTTGCAGGGGATTCGAGCCGAGATAGGTGAATGCCGGCTGCGGAAAGACCCCGGCCTGTGGCTGAATGTTGACGAACCCCGGGATGTAGGCGATCGCGTAGGTGACGCTCGCGCCGTTGTTGTCGTTATTCGTGAACCCCTTGTCCGTCTGATTCCGAGTCCACGCAGTGTTCATGTTGAGGCGCAACCGGTTCGAGAACACCTGCTCCACGTTCGCCCGAATGTTCTGGCGGTTATTGAACGTGTTGTTGACGATGCCGCCGTCGTGCAAGGTGCCGGCGGAGAGGAAGTAATGCGTGTTTTCCGACCCGCCGCTCACGTTGATGTCGGTGCGGTACGAAAGGGGTTTGTTCCCTGCAATCTCCTGCAGGTGATCGTAGTTCGGAATCGACCCGCCCACCGCATACGCGCGGACGTCGGTTGAATCGAAGGGGAAGAACCAGGGTATCGTGTCAGGCCCCAGGGCGCCGTGGTTCACGATCACGGGGGGACCCGGCGTGAAAGCGCGTGTCGCGGGTCCGCGCTGCAATGCAACGAACCCCAGGCTCTGAGTGATCGTCGCCCGAGGTGCGCCGGCTTGACCCCGTTTGGTCTTGATGACGATCACGCCGTTGGCTGCTTTCGACCCGTAAATCGACGCCGCCGCTGCACCACGGAGAACCTCGATGGACTCCACGTCGTCCGGGTTGATGTCCGCGAGGCGGTTGACCGGATCATCCTGCGCCTCGCCGTTGCCGCGGTTGGACGAGCTGCCGGTGACGGTGAACAACCCGGTGGGCAGCGCCGCGTCACTGAAGATCACGCCGTCCACGACGAACAGCGGATCGGGGTTGCCGATCACCGTGTTGTTGCCGCGCAGCTGGATCTGCGTGCCGCCGCCCGGCGCACCGGAGTTCTGACTGATGATCGCACCGGGAACGCGGCCTGCCAGCGCTCGATCGAGCGCGGGCGCGGGGACACGGGACACCTCTTCACCCGTCACGCTCGTCGTCGCGATCGCCGCGTTGCGTCGCTCGATGCCGGTCGCCTGACCCGTGACGACGACGGCCTCGAGGTTGAACACGTCGGGCTCGAGCGTCACGTCGGCCGCGTTCTGGTCCGCCGGCACCGAGACTTCCTTCCGCTTGAACGCGATGCGGCGGAAGACGAGCGTGACCGCGCCCGCGGGCGCCGCGATCGAGTAGCGGCCGTCGGAGTTGGTCACGGCCGCGAACGCGGTCCCGGTGATGGACACGGCGACGCCCGCGACGGGGTCGCCCGTCGTGGACGCCACGCGACCGGTGATCTGACGCTGTTGCGCCGACGCGACACTCACGCCAACGAGCGTCGCCGCGACCAACCCTAATAACGAAGTACGTCTCATCACGAAGCCTCCTCGTACCAACGCTGCGAGGTTCACGAAGGGCACAAACTGCACTCCATATGCTGCGCCCCATTCCCGACGCCCGCAAGAAGGGCCTCAAAGTGGGG
>DASZCN010000139.1:0-36873 GCA_035943095.1 Gemmatimonadales bacterium
CGGGCCGGGTCACGACTTCTGGCTCGCCACGGCGCTCGGGTATCGCGCCCGTCAGCGCGACCTGCACAGGCATTCCTGGGGCGCCGCGAAGGACGGGAAAGCGATGCACGATGCGTATGCGCGGGTGCTCGCGGCCGATTCAACATGCGCCGATTGCTATCTGGGTCTTGGCGTCTACCAGTACGGTCTGGCGCGCGCCGATGCGCTGGCGCGGCTCGTCGCCAAGATCGTGGGACTTGGAAGCGGCAACGCGGAGCGGGGGATCCGCTACATGCGGCGGGCAGCCGCCGAAGGAGACCTGGCCCGCGTAGAGGGGGAGTGGGTCCTCGCGGCGGTGCTCGAGCGCGAGGCCGCGCGCGACCCCGCCGACCGGCCGGCGCTCGAGCGGGAGGCACGCGAGGCCGTGACCCGCCTGGCCGAGCGCTACCCCGGGAACGCGGTGTTCCAGCGATTCCTGCGGGAGGTCGCCGACTCATCGCGCTAACGCGTGATCCCGATCACTGTTGCGCGCCCGCAACTCTGGCGTTACGCCAGCGATGTCTTAGCATGGTTACGCCAGCGATGTCTTATCATCCTTGAAACGAAGCCCCGCACGGGGGTGCACATGACCGACGTCCAATGGGCGCGCGTCCACGGAGACGTCAACCGGCGTTTGCGCCGCGGCGCGTGGTATCGCATCGCGACGCTCACGGAGGATCAGGCACTGCTCGAGGTCAACCGGCAGCGCGTGGCGGTGCCGCGCGGGGTGCTGCAGATCGCGTTCGCGCCCCCGCAGTCCTGGAGCATCGTCCCGCGACCGGTCGACGCGAAGAACCTCGCGGCGCATTGGGGCGAGAAGTACGCGGTGTGCCCCGGCTGCCGGAATCGCGCGCAGCTCAAGCAAACGCCGCAAACGCTGCGCTGCGCGCGCTGCGAGCAGACCTTCAGGGTCCCGTGGGGAGAATGGTTCATCGGGGTGGGCTGACCGGGTGGCGTCGATTCGACCGGCCCCGCTCCGTGTAGTAGAAGGTCAAGGGCGCGCGCCCCGCCGTCCCGACACTTCGAGGACGGGGATGATGCAGTCGCAGTGGCTGAGACGTCTCGGCCTGTTGCTGGCCCTCACCGCCGGCTACGTCGTCGCCGGCAAGCTGGGGCTGCGGCTCGCCTTCGTAAACCCGAGTGCGACGCCCGTATGGCCGAACACGGGCATCGCCCTCGCGGCCTTTCTGCTTGCCGGCACCGAGGTCTGGCCGGCCATTTTCCTCGGCGCCTTCCTCATCAACATCACGACCGCAGGCTCGATCGCGACGTCCGTCGGCATTGCAGCCGGAAACACGCTCGAGGGCTTGGTGGGTGCATGGCTCGTGAACCGCTTCGCACGCGGGCGACGAACATTCGAGCGCGGCCGCGACGTGTTCAAGTTCGCCGGATTGGCCGCCGGCGCGAGCACGCTCGTCAGCGCGACTGCGGGCGTCGTCTCGCTTTCCCTCGCCGGCTTCGCCCGCTGGGCGGACTTCTGGCCGGTCTGGTCCACGTGGTGGATGGGCGACGCGATCAGCGACCTCGTCGTCGCCCCGGCGCTGCTCGTCTGGGCGGTCCGGCCGCGGATCCGCTGGACCCGGCAGGAGGCAGCGGAGGTAGCGGCGTTGTGCGCATCGCTGCTCCTGGTCGGGCTCGCCGTGTTTGACGGGCTGGTCCCGTGGAAGAGCCCGCACTATCCGCTGGAGTTTCTCTGTGTGCCGTTGCTCTTATGGGCGGCCATCCGGTTCGACCAGCGCGTCGCCATGACGGCCGTTGTCATCCTCTCGGCGATCGCGATCTGGGGGACGCTCACCGGCTACGGTCCCTTCGCCCGGCCGACGTTCAATGAGTCGCTGCTACTCCTGCAGGCCTACGAGGGCACATCGGCCCTGATGGCGCTCGTCCTGGCCGCCGCCGTCACCGAGCGACGGGAGGCGGAGGACCGGCTGCGGCGGCTCGCCGTGAGTGATCCCCTCACCGGGCTCTCCAACTATCGCCAGCTCACCCAGGCGCTCGACGGCGAGATCCAGCGCTCCTCGCGGACCGACCGGCCGTTCGCGCTGGTCCTCCTGGATCTGGACGGCCTGAAGAAGATCAACGACCGCTATGGTCACATCGTGGGGAGCATGGCGTTGCGCCGTGTGGCGGAGACGTTGCTCGGCTCCTGCCGCGGGATCGATACGGCCGCCCGGTTCGGCGGCGACGAATTCGCCATCGTCTTGCCTGAGACCGGAGACGCGGCGGCATGGCACGTCGCCCGGCGCGTGGCCGAGCGCGTGGCACGCGACGGCGAGAAGCCGCGACTCACCATTAGCGTCGGCGTCGCGGTCCACCCCCGCGACGGAGCCACGCTCGAGGTCCTGATGAACGCGGCAGATCGCTCGCTGTACGACAACAAGGCGCGACAGCGCCGCGCGATTCGTCCGGCTCGTTGACCCCCGGCCCGGCGCCCCGGTAGCTTCCGGCGCCATGACCAGCGTCGCCCGCACGCCCGGTTCTCTCACCGTCGGGCCGCTCCGGCCCGTCATCTTGAAGCTCGCCACACCCGCCGTCGCCATGATGGCGTGCCACTTCTGCTTCAATCTCATCGACGCCATCTGGGTCGGCCGTCTGATCGGGCCCGCGGCGCTCGCGGCGGTATCGACCGCCGGGTTCTACGTGTGGGTGCTCTTGTCCTTGGGCGAGATGGTGGAAGTAGGGCTGATCGCGGTCGCCGCCCGGCGTCACGGCGAGGGGCGGCCGGAGGCGGCGGCGCGAGCCGCGGGGGCGGCGGTGCTGTATGCGCTCGCCGCAGGCGCGCTCGTCTCTGTCCTCGGGTACGCCCTCACCGACGAGCTGTTTCGCCTCATGACGGTCCCGGCCGACGTGGCCACGCTCGGGCACCACTACTTGCGCACCTGGCTGCTCGGGGGACCGCTCGTGTTCGGCTTCTTCGCCATCGAGGCGACCTTCCGCGCCTCGGGCGATACGCGCACGCCATTCTTCTTGCTCATGGCGTCCGTGCTGCTTTCCGTCGGCCTCGACCCTCTGCTGATCGCGGGGCTCGGCCCGTTTCCGCGGCTCGGCGTCGAGGGGGCCGCGCTGGCCTCGGTGATGGTGCGAGGCGGCGGGTTCCTCATCGGGATCGGCATCGCGTGGCGGCGCGGGCTGCTTCGCCTGGACGCGCCGGACTGGTCGGCGCTCCCCACCATCGTCCGGGTGGGAGCCCCGTTGTCGCTCGCCGGCGTCCTGCTGTCGATCGTCTACATGTGGCTCACACGGTACACCTCGCGCTTCGGCACCGCCGCGCTCGCCGCGCTCGGGGTCGGCCACAAGGTGGAAGGGCTCGGTTTCATCGCGATCTCGGGCTTCGCCCTGTCCGCGTCCGCCCTGGTGGGGCAAAATCTCGGTGCCGGCCAGGAAGCGCGTGCCCGCCAGGCGGTGCGGATGACGGTCGGCTATTGCCTCGCGGTCACCGTCACGACCGCGGTCGCGTTTCTGGCGATTCCTCGCACGCTCGTGGCGTTGTTCACGCCCGATCCCGCCGTGGTCACGGACGGCAGCCTCTACCTGCGCGTGATCGCTTTTGCCCAGATCGGTCAGACGTTCGAGATCATTCTCGAAGGTGCGCTCGCGGGCGCGGGCTACACCATGTGGCCGCAGGTCGCGAGCACCACGCTCACGCTCTTGCGCGTACCGCTCGCCGCGTGGTGGTCAGCGAGGATCGGTCTACTGGGCATCTGGCTCGCGCTCTCGGCGACCGCGGTGGCGCGCGGGATCGCCATGACGCTGTTCTGGCTCCGCGGCAGCTGGCGTCGCGCCACGGTATAGTGGCCACCCTGATCACGCTGCTCACCGACTTCGGCACCGCCGATAGCTACGTCGGTGAGATCAAGGGCGTGCTCTTGTCTGGAGTGCACGGCGCCGCGCTGGTGGACATCACCCATCAAGTGCCGCCCGGTGACGTGCCTGCCGCGCAGTACATCTTGTCGCGCGTCTGGCATCGCTTCCCTCAGGGGAGCGTGCACCTCGCCGTGGTAGACCCTGGCGTGGGCACCGCCCGCCGTGTGCTCGCCGCCTCGACCGCGGGCCATTTCTTCGTCGCCCCAGACAACGGCCTGCTGTCGTTTCTGCCTCAGGACGCGCAATTCGCCGCTCTCCCGATCCCCGACGGGGCCGCTCCGACGTTCCAGGCGCGCGACGTCTTCGCCCCGGTGGCAGGCCAGCTCGCCCTGGGTGCATCCCTCTCGCACGTGGGGCATGCCATCACCGATCCGTACCGCACCCCGCTGCCCGCTCCCCGTCACGACGGGACGGTAGTGATTGGAGAGGTGATTTATGTGGACCGCTTCGGCACGCTGATTTCGAACGTGCCCGGCGAGGCGGTCGAGCCAGGCGTGCGGATCAAAGTCGCGGGGATAGAGATCGGGACGCTGGCGCGGACCTTCGGGGACGTCGGGCGCGGATCGCTGCTCGCGGTGGTGGGCAGCGGCGGAACGGTGGAGATCGCGGTGCGCGACGGCAGCGCCGCGAGACTGCTAGGCGTCGGGGTCGGGGCGGAGGTACGGGCCTGACGGCGCCGGGATTTTCACCTTGGCCATCACCCGCTCGACGAAACCGAACTCGGGCGCGAATCGCGTGAGCTGTGCGAGCTCGCGAAGCAGTTTGCGCTCCCGCTCCGCGGTGACGCGACACTCGGCGCATTCGCCGACGTGCACGTCGCGAACGGCGGGCAGCAGTCCCTGAGCCCACAGCTCGATTTCGTCTGGGGTCAGGTGTCGGGGTTCAGGTGGGTGGGTCATCTTGGCCGACCATTACGCACGGCGAGGCACTCGGGTTTCATGCCTTGCGATCCTCCAGATAACCACGCAATTCGTTGCGGGCGCGATGGATATACGTCTTCACGGTGCCGAGCGGCAGCTCCAGCATGCGGGCGATCTCCTCGTAGCTGTGGCCTTCCACGTGGCGGAGCAGGATGCACGCCCGGTACTCGGGCCGGAGCCGGGCGATGGCGTGCTCGATGGCGCCGCCCAGCTCCCGTGCCTCGAGCTCCTGAAGCGGTGTCTCTCCGCGATCGCCGAGCTGCAATGCCGTGGCGCTCATCTCGTCGGGCGTGGTGGCATGGGGCGAGCCGTCCAGCGAGAGCGTGTCGAGCTCGCGCCGGCGGAGGTGATCGATCGCCGCGTTGTTCGCGATCTTGAAGATCCACGACGAGAACTTGAATTGCGGATTGTACGACGCGATGGCGTTCAGCACCTTGATGAACGTTTCTTGCGCCAGGTCCTCGGCGAGGCTGCGGTCGCGTACCATGCGGTAGAGGAGCGAGAAGACCGGTCGCTCGTACCGACGCACCAGCTCGCGGAACGCCGCTTCATGGCCCTGCTTGGCCCACGCCACGACGTCCTGGTCGCTGGCGCCGGTCAGGTTGCCCGGCCTATCTTTCGCGCCTATGACCCCTCCCCCGTCTCCTGCGCTCGACGTGGCCGAGCACGCGGGTGGCGATGCGAAGCGGTCGTACGTGCGCCGCATGTTCACCGCCATCGCGCCGCGCTACGACTTCCTGAATCATCTCCTCAGTCTCAACGTCGACCGGACCTGGCGCCGCGCCGCGGTGAAGCGACTCGGCTGGGAGCACCGACCCGACGGCACGTACCTCGATCTCTGCGCCGGCACCCTCGAGCTCGCCGCGGCACTCGTCCGCGAGCCCGCGTTCCGCGGCACCGTCATCGCGGCGGATTTCGTGCTTCCCATGCTGACGCGAGGGAAGGGCAAGGCGGCACGCACCCGTCCCGTCGGCGCCGACGCGGTCACGCTCCCGTTTGCCGACGCCCGCTTCGACGGCGCGATGGTTGCGTTCGGGGTGCGGAATCTCGCGGATTTGGACGCCGGACTCGAGGAAGCGTATCGGGTGCTTCGTCCCAGGGCCCGTTTTGTGATACTCGAGTTCGCGACACCGCGCTTCGCACCGCTGCGCGCGCTCTACCTTTTCTACTTTCGACGCGTGCTTCCGACGATCGGTCGCGCGGTGTCGAAACATAGGGATGCCTATACGTACTTGCCAGAGTCCGTGCGCGACTTTCCTGCACCGGAGGCGCTCGCGGGACGCCTGAAGCGCGCGGGATTCTCGGACGTCGGTTACGAGCTCCTCACCGGCGGGATCTGCGCCCTCCACCATGCCACTCGATAACCTGCGGGACTTCCTCGGTGCCATCGAGGCCCGGGGAGAGCTCGCGCGCGTGGCGCATCCGGTAGCGGTGGACAAAGAGATCACCGAAATCGCCGACCGGTGCATGAAGTCACCCGGTGGTGGACCCGCGCTCCTGTTCACGCATCCGACCCTCTCCTCCGGCACGCCCGCTCGCCAGCCGGTGGCGGTGAACCTGTTCGGCTCCGCACGGCGGATGGCGGTCGCGCTTGGCGTGGAATGCCTCGACGAAATCGGCGAGCGCATCGCCACGCTGCTCAACCTGAAAGTTCCCGACACGCTCCTCGGCAAGCTGGCCATGCTGCCGCAGCTCGCCGAGATGGCGAAGTTCCCGCCCAAGACCGCGGGCGGACGACCGCCGTGTCAGGAGACCGTGATCCGTGCTGAGGACGTGGACTTGGCGCAGTTTCCCGTGCCGGTGTGCTGGCCGGAGGATGGGGGACCGTACATCACGCTCCCCGGCGTGATCACGCGCGATCCCAAGACCGGCGTGCGCAACGTCGGCATGTATCGCATTCAGGTGATCGGCCGGAATGAGCTGGCGATGCATTGGCAGCGGCACAAGGTCGGGGCGGCTCACTGGCGAGCGATGGCGGATCGGGGCGAGCGGATGCCGGTGGCGATCGCGCTCGGCGGCGATCCCGCGTCCGTCTACGCCGCGTCGGCGCCCCTGCCGCCCACCATCGACGAGTTCCTGTTCGCGGGCTTCCTGCGCAAGGAGCCGGTCCGGCTCGCCAAAGCCGTCACCTCGGATCTCGAGGTGCCCGCCGAAGCCGAGATCGTTCTCGAGGGCTATATCGACCCGAGTGAGGAGTTGGTGCTCGAGGGCCCGTTCGGCGACCACACCGGGTTCTACTCGCTCGCCGACTACTATCCCAAAGTGCACGTGACCGCCGTGACGATGCGCGCCGAGCCGATCTGGCCCCATACCATCGTGGGTCGCCCCCCGATGGAGGACTACTGGCTCGGCCACGCCACGGAGCGGATCTTCCTGCCCCTCTTGAAGCTGACCATCCCCGAGATCGTGGACATTCATATGCCGGCCGCGGGGATCTTTCACAACCTCGTGTTCGTGAGCATCGACAAGCAGTATCCCGGACAGGCCTACAAGGTCATGAATGGGTTGTGGGGGCAGGGCCTCATGTCGCTCGCCAAGGTGATCGTCGTGTTCGACAAGGACGTGAAGGTCCAGGACCCGCAGGAGGCATGGTGGGTGGCGTTGAACCACATCGACCCGGAGCGCGACGTGCGGTTCACCATGGGGCCGATCGACGTGCTCGACCACTCGAGCCGCGGCTTCACCTTTGGATCGAAGATGGGGATCGACGCCACGCGCAAGTGGAAAGAGGAAGGCTTCTCGCGCGAGTGGCCGAACAAGATCGTCATGGATGCAGAAACGAAGCGGCGGGTCGACGGGATGTGGAAGGAGCTGGGAATTGAAATCTGAGGTTGGACGAGGTCGGGGGAGGTTGGTGGAGGATGGTGGAGGTCGGCCCCGTGAAGGGCAAACCTTCCTTGGGGATGGCTTGCTCATTCGCTACGCGAACTTCGTCAAGCTGCCGCATACCGTCTTCGCGTTGCCCTTCGCCCTGCTGGGACTCGTGGTCGCATCGCGCGAGGCGGCGCTGACGTGGCGGACGCTGGGTCTCGTCATCCTTGCCTTCACCTGTGCCCGATTCGTGGCGCTCGGCTTCAACCGCATCGCCGATCGCGCGCTCGACGCTCGCAACCCGCGCACCAAGGCGCGTGAGCTACCGACCGGGCGCTTGACGCTGACCCAAGCCTGGGTCGCGGTTGCGGTCGCGGCGGGGCTGTTTCTCGGAGCTGCGTGGGCATTGAACCCGCTGTGCTTCGTGCTGGCGCCGGTGGCCCTCTTGTTCATTTCAGCCTACAGCTACACGAAGCGGTTCACCGCCTGGTCCCATCTGTGGCTTGGGCTCGCGGACGGCATCGCAACGCCGGCCGGGTACCTCGCCGTGACCGGACGTTGGAGCGAGCCGTGGTGGCTGTTGCCGGTGGGTGCCCTTGCCGTGACGTTCTGGGTCGGCGGTTTCGACGTCTTCTACGCACTACCGGATGAAGCGTTCGATCGCGCGGAGCGGCTGGAATCGCTCGTGGTGCGTCTCGGCCAGGCCCGAGCGATCGTCGTTGCGAAACTGCTCCACGGGCTCGCGCTCGTCGCGCTCGTCGCTTTCGGGATGGGCGCGGGCCTCGGGGCCGCGTACTACGCCGGCGTGGCGGTGGGTGCGGTGTTCATCGCATGGGAGCACCAGCTGGTCCGACCGGGAGACCTGAGCCGGCTCAATGCGGCCTTCTTCACGGCGAACGGGGTCGTGTCGATCGTGGTGTTTCTGGGCGCGTTGGTGGATCGGGTGCTGAGGCCGGTATGAGGCCGGGGAAGAGTAAAAGGCCGGGGAAGGGCAGCCCGCGGACCCTTCCCCCTTCCCCGGCATCTCACCGGATTCCTCCTCAGGGTCCCCCGCGTCATCCCAAGCGCAGTCCTACGCCGAACCGGAGGGGGCACTGACCAAGCTCCCCGTCATCCTCGCCATCACCGGTGCATCCGGGGCGCCCTACGGCGTGCGCCTGCTCGAAGTACTGGCGACGCACCAGGTCCCCACCTGGCTCATGATCTCGAGCCACGGCTGGCGGTTGCTCACGGAGGAGTGCGGCATCAAGGATGACCGCGACCTCAAGAAAGCCACGGGGGGCGAGTGGGGCAGCGTACGGGTGTTCGACGACAAGGACCGCGGGGCCGAGCCCGCGTCGGGGTCTGCGAAGAGCGCGGGGATGGTGATTTGTCCCTGCTCCATGGGGACCGTCGCCGCGATCGCACACGGGACCAGTCGCAGCCTGATCGAGCGCGCGGCCGACGTGGTGCTCAAGGAGCGCAGAAAGCTCGTGCTCGTGCCGCGCGAATCACCGCTGTCGATCGTGCACCTCCGTAACCTCACGCTCGCGGCGGAAGCCGGCGCCATCGTTCTCCCGGCCGCGCCGGGGTTCTATCACATGCCCAAGCAGGTGCGCGACCTCGTGGATTTCGTGGTCCAGCGGGTCCTCGATCACATCGGCATCGAAGTCGCGCTCGTCAAGCGGTGGGGAGGCGAAACGTAAAGGCAGTGAGAGTCGGCGTGATCTCGGACACGCACGGGTTGTTGCGGCCGGAGGTGTTCGAGGTTTTCGGGCACGTCGATCACATCCTGCATGGTGGCGACATCGGCGAGCCGGAGATACTGATCGCGCTCGAAGGGATTGCACCCGTGACGGCGGTGTACGGCAACACGGACGGACCGGAGCTCCGCGCCCGCCTGCCCCAGGTGGCCGAGCTCGAGCTCGACGGATTCACCGTCGTGGTGACGCATGGAGATCAGTTCGAGCATGCGACGCCCGCCGCCCTGCACGAGGCGTTCCCCAAGGCCGAGATCATCGTGTACGGGCACACGCACAAGCCCCTTCTGGAGCTCGTCGACCGCACGGTCACAGTGATGAATCCCGGCGGCGCGGGGCACCCGCGCTTCGGGATTCCAGCGAGCGTGGGGATCATGGAGCTCGAGGCGGGGATCCCGCCGCGGGGGCGGGTGGTACGGTTGTGACTCAGCGCTGGCAATTGGGGCAGAAGGTCGTCGCTCGGAGATCGATGGTGTGCGTCATGACGAGCTTCCTCCCGCACGTCACGCACGGCTCGCCCCCGCGGCCGTACACCTTCAGCTCGAATTGGAATCGGCCCGGCTCGCCCACGCCGGTCCGATAGTCTCGAACGGTCGTCCCCGACGATTCCACCGCGCGCCGCAGGACGTCGGTCACGGCGGCGTGCAGCCGGGCGAACTCTTCCAGGGACAGCTTATTCGTTGGCTTGGAAGGATCGATGCCGGCCTGGAACAGGGCCTCGTTCGCGTAGATGTTGCCGACCCCGGCCACCCGGCGCTGATCCATGATCGCTTTCTTGATCGCGGACCGCGTGCCCGCCAGCCGCTCGGCGAACACGAACGGCGTGAAGGTCTCATCCAGCGGCTCCGGGCCGATCCGACCTGTGTAGGCGTTCCACGCCGCGTCGTCCAGGAGCCACACGGTCCCGAGGCGGCGCACGTCGCGGTATACAAAAAGGCGGCGGTCTTCCAACGTGCAGGTCAGGACGGCGTACTTCGACTCGTCCCTTGTGAGGCGCCGGTCGTATACCACGAGCGATCCGGTCATGCGGGGCTGAACCACCAGCCGGTGACCGCTCGCCAGGCGGAACACCGCGTGCTTGGCGCGCCGCGTGACTTCCTCGAACGCGTTCCCCTTCAGGGTCCGGAGGAGGCGGGGCTTCGAGACCCGCCGCAACACGTCGGTCTTGGCGAGGCGCGCGCGTGTGATCCGGAACCCCTCGAGCCGCGGGGCCAGGTCCCGCACGATCGTCTCAACCTCGGGCAGCTCCGGCACGCTCCCCCTCTCCGGCGCGGATTTCCCGCCAGCCGATATCCCGCCGGTAGGTCTTTCCGCGGAAGGTGATCAGCTCGCAGCCGCGGACGCTCTGCTCGTGTGCCGCCGCCACGGTGTCGGCCAGCCCTGTGACGGAGAGAACGCGCCCGCCGCGCACCCGGAGGGTGCCGTCGGTCGCGCGCGACGTGCCCGCGTGGAACACGAGCGTTCCGGGCTCGACATCGCGCGGCACGTCGATCGCCGCGCCGACCTCTGGTTTGTCCGGGTAGCCGGGCGCCGCGAGTACCGTGGCGACCGCCGCGCGCTGTGCGGGGAGGGGGAGCGCGGTGTCCCCAGGCTTCCAGGCACCCGCCGCGATATCGGCGAGGTGGTGCGTCACCCCGGGAAGCACCGGGAGCAGCGCCTGCGCCTCCGGATCGCCGAAGCGACAGTTGAACTCGAGGACATACGGCGTCCCGTCCGACGCGAGCATGATGCCGGCGTACAGCACGCCCTGATACCGGGCGCCCCCCGCCGCAAGCGCCCTGATAGTGGGCTCGAGTACCTCACGCCGTACTCGCTCCAACAACGGGCGGCTCGCGATGCTCACCGGGCAATAGGCGCCCATCCCACCGGTGTTGGGTCCCGTGTCACCCTCGCCCAGGCGCTTGTGGTCCTGTGCGGCGGGGAGCAGCAGCATCTGCTCGCCGTCGGTGAGCGCGAGCACCGAGAGCTCCTCACCCTCGAGGTATTCCTCGATCACCACCTCCCGCCCCGCATCGCCGAACGCGCCCTCGGCGAGCATGGCGCGCGCGGCGGAGAGAGCGGCGGCTCGCGTCTCGCACACGATGGCGCCCTTGCCGGCGGCCAGGCCGGAGGCTTTTACGACCAGGGGCTCAGCGTGCCGCTCGATGTAGGCGAGGGCGGGCTCGAGCGCGGTGAACGTCTGGCTCGCCGCCGTGGGGATGCCCGCCCGACGCATCACGTCCTTGGCAAACGCCTTCGACGATTCGATGCGCGCGGCGGCCCGGTCGGGGCCGAACACCGCGTGGCCCCGAGCGCGGAGGGCATCGGCCAACCCGGCGGCGAGTGGACCTTCTGGGCCGACGATGGTAAGGTCGATGCGTTGCTCCTCCACCGCCTCCACGACCTTCCCGACCTCCATCGCCTCGATTTTCAGGTTGGTTCCCAGCTGCGCGGTCCCCGGATTGCCTGGGGCGGCGAACACGTCCGCGTCGGGGGTGTCGCGCTTCAGCGCCCAGCAGAGCGCGTGCTCGCGACCCCCTTCGCCGACGACCAGGATTCTCACTTCTTCTTGAAGGCGTCCGAGAAGGCTTGGGCGGCTCGCTTGGCGGTGTCGACCACGTCGTCCACGACCGCCTTCGCTTCCTTCATGTAGTGCTCGCGCGCGTCGTCGATGTCCTTGTCGATGGGACGCTGCTCGGCCTCGGGCCCGCGACGCGTGTAGTCGCCACGCAGCACCCGGTCGTAGGACCCCTCCTCGATCCAGCGCTGCAGCTCGGCGGCGCGCAGCGTATTGAAGGGATGCGATTGCGGGAGCGTATTCAGGATCTTGAACACCCGGTCGATCGCCCCGCCGGTCTCCTCGTACTCCTTGGCCTGCTGCAGGAACGCGTTCAGGTCCATCTGCTTGGTGTCCCCGCCCCCCGCCATCTTGAGGAACATCCGCATCGAAGCGGTCGCGTCCTGCGCCGCGAGGAGACCGGCGCGGTCGGACGAGAGCTCGCTCTTGCGGTACCACTCGAGCAGGGCGAGCTCGACCGGCGCCAGCACGATCCCGGCGAGGAAGGGCAGGAAGTTCATCCCCACGAAAACGATGAGCACCAGGATCGTGTGGTATAAGGCGTGGCCGCTCATCACGTGGCCCAGCTCGTGACCGAGGAGGACGCGCATCTCGTCGTCATCGAGCAGGTTCAGGGCACCCGAATTGATCACGATGAACGGCCGGTCCATGCCGTACGCCCCGGCGTTCACGAACGGGGTTTGCGACACGAACAGCTCAGGGCGGTCCGGCCAGTCGAGCGAGGTGAGGACGTCGGTATACAAGGCATTCATCCGTGGGAACTGCGTCGGGCCGACCCGCACGGCGTTAGCCTGAAACAAGAGGCGGATGCCGCGCTCGCCCAGGAACCCGACGATCTTCTTCACGACCTGGTCGAAGCCCGGAACGGAGCGGAGGGTCTGCAGCGCCGCGCGGTCCGCGGGGTGCTCCCACGCCACCGGCGCGATCTGCGTGAGGATCTTGCGTGGGCGTGCAGCGGGCAGCGTGGATTCCGTCATAACATGCTCCTGCCTGAAGATAGAGCTCCCACTACGTCGGCATACCGGTCGTGTTTCGCCATCACCCCGCCGCCGCGAGCGCCTGGTCCAAATCCCCCAGGAGATCGTCCACATCTTCGATCCCCACCGATAGCCGGACCAGGCTGTCCGTGAGGCCCATGGCGCGCCGCATCTCGGGCGGCACGCTCGCATGGGTCATCGAGGCGGGATGCCCGATGAGGCTCTCGACCCCTCCCAGCGATTCGGCGAGGACGAAGATCCTGGTCCGCTCGGCGAAGCGCTTGGCGCGCTCGACCGATCCCAGCTCGATCGAGATCATGCCCCCGAAGCCCTTCATCTGGCGGCACGCGAGGTCGTGTTGAGGGTGCGACGGCAGGCCGGGATAGTACACCCGGTCGACCTTCGGGTGCTTAGTGAGCCACTCGGCGATGCGGCGCCCGTTGGCGTCGTGCTGGCGCATGCGTAGCGCCAGGGTCTTGGTGCCCCGGACCGCGAGCCAGCAGTCGAACGGTCCCGGGACGGCGCCGGCCGAATTCTGCAGGAAGCCGATCCGCCCGGCGAGCTCGTCCTGGGTCACCACGAGCATCCCGCCGACCATGTCGCTGTGGCCATTCAGGTACTTCGTGGTCGAGTGCAGGACGATGTCGGCACCCAGCTCGAGCGGGCGCTGGAAGCACGGCGTGGCGAAGGTGTTGTCGACCACGAACAACGCGCCCGCTGCGCGCGCGGTCTCACCGGCGGCGGCGAGATCACACAGCTGCATCATCGGGTTGGTGGGCGTCTCGGCGTAGATCATCTTGGTCTTGGGCGTGACCGCGGCCGCGACGTTCGCCGGGTCGGTTGCGTCCACAAAGGAGAACGTGAGACCGTAACGGGTCCACACGTGCGTCATCTGGCGATGGGTGCCGCCGTAGACGTTCTCGCCCGACACCACGTGGTCGCCCGCCGAGAGAAGCTTCAGGGCGGCATCCAGGGCGGCGAGCCCCGACGCGAACGCGAACCCGTGCCGCCCGCCTTCGAGCGCCGCGACGTTCCGTTCCAACACCTCACGCGTCGGATTCTGGGTGCGCGCGTACTCGTACCCCTTGTGCCGGCCCAGGCCGTCCTGGATGTAGGTCGAGGTCTGATAAATGGGCGTCATCACCGCGCCGGCGAGCGGATCGGCGATGTGGCCGGCGTGCACCGCGCGAGTTCCAAAGCGCGTCTTGAGGTCGTCGGCGGTCACCCGAGTCATGGCGGGAACGTAAGGGCGCCTTCCGTGCCGAGCAAGCGACCTTTACGTTAAGCGCACATGCCCCAGCCGAACGCCGTCAAATGCCTGGTGGTGGACGACGAGCCGCGACTCCGGCGCGTCCTCGTGCGGTTGCTCGAAGGCGAGGGATTCGCCTGCATGGAAGCGGGGTCCGGCACCGAGGCCCTTGAGAGGCTCCAGCAGGAGTCCGTGCCGCTCGTGATCTCCGACCTGCGGATGCCACAGATGGACGGTGTCACGCTGCTGCGGGAGATCATCGCGCGCTGGCCGGGCACGGCCGTCATCGTGGTGACCGCGGTGGCCGAGGTCGAGAGCGCCGTCGCCTGCCTGCAGCTCGGGGCGCTCGACTACGTCGCCAAGCCGTTCCACCTCGACGAGGTGCGCGCCCGCGTGATGCAGGCACTCGACAAGCGGCGCCTCAAGATGGAAGTAGAGGACTACCGCCGTACACTGGAGCTGCGCGTGCAGGAGCAGGCGCACCGGATCGAGGAGTTGTCCCTCGAGCGGCTGCAGGCGCTCGTGCACTTCCTCGAGGAGAAGGATCCGTACACGCGCGGCCATTCAGTGCGGGTCGCCGACTATTCCGCGCGGATCGGACTGGCGATGGGCCTGCCGCAGCCGGTGTTGGACACGATCGCGCTGGGCGCCGAGCTGCACGACATCGGTAAGATCGGCGTGAGCGAGTCCGTGTTGCACAAGCCGGGGAAGCTCAGCGACGCGGAGTACCGGCACATCATGGAGCACCCGGCGATCGGGGCTCGCATCCTCGCGCCGCTCATGCGCGAGGCCCCCGTGGCGCTCGCGATCATCCGATCGCACCACGAGCGCCTCGACGGCAAGGGCTTTCCCGATGGCCTGAAGGCCGACGACATCCCGGTCGAAGTGCGCGTGGTGACCGTCGCCGATTCGTTCGACGCCATGACGAGCGTGCGCCCGTACCGGCCGGCGCTCTCGGTGGCAAAGGCGCTCCAGGAGCTCGAGGAAGGCAAGGGCCGTCAGTTCCACCCGCCCGCCGTCGAAGGCTTCCTCGCCGCCTTCCCAGACCAGGCCACGCTCCCCCTCTCGAATCCTGAAGTCCGACCGCTTCACCTCCCCAGCCCGGTTCCCGAGGCGCTGGGCCGCGCCGCACCTTCCCCGGATTAGATTGTCCGCATGACCGACACCTTGATGGTCGGGGTATCGGGTGTTCGCGGCATCGTCGGCAAGGACCTGACGGAGGACGTGGTGGCGCGTTACGCCACCGCCTTCGGTCAGTGGGCCAGAACGGGCCGCCCCCCCCGTCCCCCCCGCCCCCTGGTTGTGGTGGGGCGCGACGCCCGGGAATCCGGGCCGTCCTTCGAGCGGGCGGTGATCCAGGGGCTCGGGTCCGCCGGCTGCACCGTGGTCACGGTGGGGGTCGTACCGACCCCGACGATCCAGCTCGCCGTCGAGCATCACGGAGCGGGAGGCGGCATCGCGATCACCGCGAGCCATAACCCGATCGAGTGGAACGCCCTCAAGTTCATCGGGCCGGACGGGATTTTCCTGGACGGAGTGGATGGGACGCGGGTGGCGGAGCTGGCCGCGAAGGACGGGGGGAGAGGGGAGACGGGAGAGGGACGGGTGGTGGCGGACCGGGATGCGGTGCAACGCCATCTCGACGCCGTCCTGAAGCTTCCGATGGTCGACGTCGACGCGATTCGCAAACGGGGCTTCGTGGTGGCGCTCGATGCGGTACGCGGAGCGGGCGGCCCGGTCATGCGCAGTCTGCTCGAGCGCCTGGGCTGCCGCGTGACGGGGATCAACCTCGAAACCGACGGCCGGTTCCCCCGCCCGCCCGAGCCCGTGCCCGAGAATCTCGGTGACCTGGCCGGGCTGGTGCGCCGCTCGGGCGCCGAGGTCGGCATCGCGGTGGACCCGGACGTGGATCGCCTCGCCATCGTGGACGAGACGGGCACGCCGATCGGGGAGGACTATACGCTCGCGTTCGCGGTGCGTACAGTGCTAGGCGGTCAGACGGTTAGACGGTTAGAGGATCCGTCTAACCGACCGACCGTCGTATGCAATCTCTCCACCAGCCTCGTCGTGGAGGACGCCGCGCGTGAATGCGGAGCCGATATCGTGCGCACGCCGGTGGGCGAGGTGCACGTCGCGCGCGCCATCGTGCGACTTGGGGCTGCCATCGGTGGGGAAGGGAACGGGGGGGTCATGTATCCCGCGTTGCACGTCGGGCGCGACGCACCGGTCGCGGCGGCGCTACTCCTGACCCTGCTGGCTCGTGAGGGGGAGGGGGGGGGCCGGCGCGTGAGCCAGCTCGTGGCGGCGGCACCGCGCTATGTCATCGTTAAGGCCAAGGTCGAACGGGGAGCAGGGAGCAGGGAGCAGGGCCTCGATCGAACGTATGCGGCGTTACGGCGCCGGTTCGCCGACGCTCAAGTGGACACGCAGGATGGGCTGCGTCTCGCGTGGCCGAATCGCTGGCTCCACGTGCGGCCGTCGAACACCGAGCCGATCATCCGGCTCATCGCCGAAGCGCCGTCGGACGCGGCGGCGCGGGAACTCGTGGACGAGGGACGGCGTCTATGTGCGGCATCGTAGGCTACACCGGGCCGCGGCAGGCGGCCCCGCTTCTGCTCGACGGGCTGCGTCGCCTCGAGTACCGCGGCTACGATTCGGCAGGCCTCGCGCTCGTCGAGGACGGGCGAATCGACGTCCACAAGGCGCCGGGGAAGCTCGGCGTGCTCGAGAAAGAGCTCGGCAAGAAGCTGCCTCCGGGCCGGACCGGCATCGCCCACACGCGCTGGGCCACGCACGGCGCCCCCACCACGGTCAACGCGCACCCGCACACCGACTGCGGCGGCACGCTCGCGCTGGTCCACAACGGCATCATCGAGAACGCCGGCGCCCTGCGTACGGCCTTGAGCAAGCGGGGCCACGTGTTCCGCTCGGAGACCGACACGGAGGTGCTGGCGCATCTGGTGGAGGATCTCCTGTCGACGGGCAATCCCCTGGTCGAGGCGGTGGCGGGCGCGTTGCATCAAGTGGAAGGGACCTACGGCATCGCGGTCGTGTCGACCAAGGAGCCGGACACGATCGTAGCGGCCCGGCACGGCTCGCCGCTGCTCGTCGCGATCGGGACGGGGGAGAACTTCGTGGCCTCGGACGCGTCGGCAGTCCTGGCGCACACGCGCTCGGTGGTCTACCTGGACGACGGCGAAATCGCGGTCGTGCGCCCCCAGGATTACCGCATCCTCGACCTCGAGACCGTGGAAAAGGAGAAGGCGGTCACGCGGGTGGACTGGGACCTGGCCACGATCGAGCGGGGCGGCTACGCGCATTTCATGCTCAAGGAGATCATGGAGCAGCCGGAGAGCGTGCGAAACACGCTGCGCGGCCGGCTCCTGGAGGAGGACGGGACCGCGCGCCTGGGCGGCCTCAACATCGACGACGAGCAGCTCCTGCACGTGAATCGGATCGTGTTCACCGCGTGCGGGACGTCCTGGCACTCCGCGTTGATCGGCGAATACATGATGGAGGAGCTGGCGCGGATCCCTTCCGAGGTCGAGTACGCGTCCGAGTTCCGCTATCGAAACCCGATCGTGGACGACCGCACCCTCGTGGTCGGGATCTCGCAGTCGGGTGAGACGGCGGACACGCTGGCGGCGCTGCGCGAGGCGAAGCGACGCGGGGCCAGGACCTTGGGACTCGTCAACGTGGTCGGCTCGACCATCGCGCGCGAAGTGGACGGCGGGATCTACCTGCACGCGGGTCCCGAGATCGGCGTCGCATCGACCAAGGCATTCACCAGCCAGATCGTCGCGCTGGCGCTGCTCACGCTCAAGATGGGGCGGTTGCGCGCGCTCTCGATTCTCCAGGGCCGGGAGGTGGTCCGAGCCCTTGGCCGGCTGCCCGAGCTGGTGGAGCAGGTGCTGGCGAAGGCTCCCGAGGTCGAGCGGATCGCGGAGCGGATGATGCGGGCCAACAACGTGCTCTACCTGGGCCGCGGGTACAATTTCCCGGTGGCGCTCGAGGGCGCGCTCAAGCTGAAGGAAATCTCCTACATCCACGCCGAGGGGTACCCCGCGGCCGAGATGAAGCACGGCCCGATCGCCTTGATCGACGACCTCATGCCGGTCGTCTTCATCGCGCCCAAGGATGCCGTTTATCAAAAGGTAGTCTCCAACGTCGAAGAGGTTCGGGCACGTGGTGGGCGAGTGTTCGCGGTCATCACCGAAGGCGACACCGGTGTAGCGCGTCTCGCGGATCACAAGATCGAAGTCCCTGAAACGCTCGATCTGTTGACACCCGTGCTGACCGTCCTGCCGCTGCAGCTGTTGGCGTATTACATCGCGGTGCGGCGGGGCTGCAACGTGGATCAGCCGAGGAACTTGGCGAAGTCGGTCACGGTGGAATGAGCGAGCAGCCAGCTCCGTGAGGGTCGTGCTGCAACGCGTGTCCCGCGCGGCGGTCCGCGTGCGTGATCGGGTGACGGGATCCATCGGGGTAGGGTACCTCCTCCTCGCCGGGTTCGACCGATCCGATACCGAGGACTCCCTCGCGTGGATGGCAGACAAGATTCTCGGCTTACGGGTGTTCGCGGACGCGGAGGGCAAGATGAACCTGGCGCTCGCGGACGTTCACGGGGCACTGCTGGTGGTCTCTCAGTTCACGCTGTATGGCGACGTGCAAAAGGGGCGCCGCCCGAGCTTTATCGATGCCGCGCCGCCCGATGTGGCCGTTCCCCTGTACGAGCGCTTTGTAGCGCTGCTCAGGGAGCGGGGTGCAGGGAGCGGTACCCGCGTCGAAACGGGAGAGTTCGGGGCCATGATGGAGGTTGAGCTCGTGAACGATGGGCCCGTGACGCTCATCCTCGAGAAATGATCATCCTGGCGAGCGGCAGCCCGCGGCGCCGCCAGCTGCTCGAGATGCTCGGCATCGCGTTCCGGGTGGTGGCCCCGGACGTGGACGAATCGCTACGCGCCGCGGAGCAGCCCGAGGGCTACGTCACGCGTCTGGCGCAGGAGAAGGCGCGCACGGTGGCGGCGCGAGAGCAGGGGTCCGTCGTGCTCGCGGCCGATACCACCGTGGTGCTGCGCGGGCGCGTGTTCGCGAAGCCCGCTACTCCGGACGATGCGGCCGACATGCTGGGGCGGTTGCAGGGACGCAAGCATCAGGTCCTGAGCGCGGTCGCCGTGGCGCAGGACGGGCGGCTCGAGCACGCGCTCGACGCGACCGACGTAACCTTCCGGCGTCTCTCGAGCCAACAGATCGCGGATTACGTCGCGACCGGAGAGCCGCTCGACAAGGCCGGCGCCTACGCGATCCAGGGGAAGGGCGCGGCGCTCGTCGAGGGGATTCACGGGGACTTCTTCGGCGTGATGGGCCTGCCGCTCCGCCTCGCGCTCGATCTGCTGGCGCGCTTCGGCGAGCCCTATCGCTTCACGCGGTAGACCGGCACTTTCTTCGACTTTCCCTTGACCTGGATCGGGTCGAGGGCCTCGACTTTGGGCGGGTCTTTCAGCTGCTCGAAGAACGGCTGCGAGATGAGGATCTCGTTCGGGCCGGCGCTGGAGCAGAGCCGCGACGCGGTGTTGACGGCGTCGCCGATGACCGTGTACTCGAGCCGGCGATCAGACCCGATGTTCCCAGCGAACACCTCGCCGAAATTGATGCCGATCCCGATGCCGAGCTCAGGCCGGCCCTGGTCCTTCCACTTGGCGTTCAGTTTCTCGAGCGCGGCCAGCTGATCCAGGGCGCAGGCGATGGCACGCTGCGCGTCGTCCTCGTGCGCCATGGGTGCGCCCCACAGCGCCATGATCGCGTCCCCCATGAATTTGTCCAGCGTACCACCGTGCTCGAAGACGAGCTCCACCATCTCGGTGAAGTATTCCGTCAGGAGGGTCGCGATGTCGTCCGGGCTCATCGTCTCCGACATGGGGGTGAAGCCGCGAATGTCCGAGAAGAAGATCACCACGGGCCGCTTCTCGCTCGGCAGCCTCCCCGCGTCCTGCTGCTGCGCGATGACCTGCGCGATGTTGGGGGAGAAGTAGCGCTGGAAGTTCGACAGCACGAGCGCCTCGCGGCGCAGCCGCTCCGACCGCTGGGAGTTCTCGATCGCGACGGCGGCGAGCGAGCCGAACGCGATGAGAAACTTGAGGTCGTCGTCCGAGAAGGAGTGCGTGGCGGTGAGGTTGTCGACGTACAGGATGCCGAGGACCTTCTGGTCCGTCCCCATGAGCGGCGTACACATCGCGCTCCGCACGCTCTGGATGAGGATCGACTTGCCCTTAAAGCGCTCGTCGGCCGCGGTGTTGTCCGACAGGATGGCGACGCGATCCTCCACGACCTTGCGCGCGATGGACTGGGGCACGTGCTTCGAGGCCGAGGACTGCGTGGTCCTTCCCTTGGAGATGCGGGGCACGAGCTCGCCCGAGGCGGCCTCGAGCAGCAGGATGGAGACGCGATCCACGTTCATGACCTGGAACGTGAACTCCACGACCTTGTCGAGCAGCCGGTCGAGCTCCTGCTGCTTCGAAAGCTCCTTCGAGATCTCGAGCAACAGCTCGAGCTTTTTTTCCCGGAGCTCCTCGAGGGACTTGGCGGTGACCTTGAGGTGGGACGCGCCCGACGGGCTCGCCGTCACGATCGCCGGCACGCCACCCGACACGCTCACGGGGAGCGCGCGGACGATCGTTCCGCCCGCGGGCTTGGCGCCAGTGAACTCGGCCGACACCGACACCGGCGGCACCACCTGGGGGCGCTTCGCCGGCGCGCTCACTTCCTTCACCCGGAACGCCACCTTGCCGAAGGTGATCACGTCGTTTTCGGCGGCCACCGCCTCCGTGATACGGGCCCCGTTCAGAAACGTGCCGTTGGAGGAGCCGACGTCCTTGACCTTCACCCCCCCATCGGTAAGAGAGACTTCGGCGTGGCGGCGGGAGATGGTGGGATCGTAGATCGGGACGTCGCTCGTCACCGCGCGCCCAACCACGACGATGCGCCCGGGCTGCAGGTCGATGGACTGCTCGCCTGTGGTGCTCAGGAGCTTAAACACAGGCGCCAAATATACTCACCCCCCCGCCCCCCCTGCCTTGGCGAGCGCGAGCGCCTTGAGCACCGCTTGCGCCTTGTCCTCGGTCTCGCGGAACTCGCGCGCCGGATCGGAATCGGCCACGATCCCGGCCCCCGCTTGCACCACCACGCGGTCCGGCCGCACCACCGCGCTGCGGATGGCGATGGCGGTGTCGAGGTTGGCGGCGCCCCAGCCGACGTATCCCACGGCGCCCGCATACGGGCCCCGCCGCTCGGGCTCGAGCTCGTCGATGATCTCCATCGCACGGACCTTGGGAGCCCCGGTCACCGTACCCGCCGGGAAGCACGCCTTGAACACGTCGAGCGCGTCGTACCCATCGCGCAGCTCGCCCCGGACTTCGCTCACGAGGTGCTGCACGTGGGAGTAGCGCTCGATCGTGAGTAGGTCGGTCACGCGCACGGTGCCGAAGCGTGCGACCCGCCCCACGTCGTTCCGGCCCAGGTCCACAAGCATCATGTGCTCCGCGCGCTCCTTCTCGTCGGCCAGGAGCTGCCGGGCGAGTGCCTCGTCCTCTTCCGGCGTACGCCCGCGCGGGCGGGTGCCGGCGATGGGCCGGACGGTGACGTCGCGTCCCTCCACCCGTACCAGAACCTCCGGCGAGCTGCCGACGAACGCGAAGTCGTCCAGTGCCAGATAAAAGAGGTACGGGGCGGGGTTGAGCGCCCGGAGGTACCGGTAGAGACGGAGCGGGTCCACGGCGCCGGGCACTTCCTGGCGGCGTGACAGGACTGTCTGGAACGTGTCCCCGGCGCGGACGTACTCGAGCACGCGCGCCACGTCGCGCTCGAACGCCTCGCGGGGGTACCGCGAGTCGGTGGCAGGAGGCGGCAGGCCGTTTCGCAGGGCGAGCGGCGCGAGATCGTGCCGCTGGCCCAGACGGTCGACCATTTCATCCACTCGCGCTTGCGCGGCGTCGTACAGGCGCAGGCGCTCCGCGGGCGCGGCGCGCGGCGGCACTTCCACGTTCGCCACGACGATCGCGCGGCCGAACAGGTTATCCAGGATGACGAGCGTGTCCGCGATCATCATGACCGCGTCCGGGACGCCGAGCGTGTCGGCGGGTGCGCGCGGCAGACGCTCCACGGTACGGACGAGATCGTACCCCAGGTAGCCGACCGCGCCGCCCGTGAAGCGGGGCAAGCCCGGCACCGGTGCAGCGGGCAGCGCGCGCATCCGCTGCGCGAGATGGCCGATCGGGTCGTCGGTCGTGGTGGCGGTCGCCCAACCCGTGTCCTTCGTCCACCGGTCGACGGAACGGCCGCGGTAGCGCCACACCTCTCTGGGCTCCGTACCGAGGAAGGTGTAGCGGGCCCAGCGCTCCCCACCCACCAGGGATTCGAGCAGAAAGGCGAAGGGCGGCCGCGCCACCTTGACGAATGCGGCGAGCGGCGTGTCACCGTCGAGGACGACTTCCCGGACCACGGGGACCATCCCGCCCGCCCCTGCTCCCCGCTCGGCACGGGCGAGGAAGTCCGCGCGCGCGTCGCTCATCCGGCACGCATCGGGGTACACGGGGCATGCACATGCGCGTCGCGCTCCTGGCCCTCGGGGTGTTCGCTCGTGCACCCGCCCTGCGCGCGCAGGCCTGGAATTCGGAGGGCGCGCTGGCGCTGGCACGACGCGCGGTGCTGCGGCGGAGCGGCGCGGCGGCCGATACCTCGCTCCACGACTACAAAGCTCAGGCGCACGGCTTCCTCTTCTTTCTCGGCGCGTTCGGCCAGGGGCTCGCCGATCCTCCCCGACTCATCAAGGCCGACCAGCTGGAGCTGGAAGTGTACTGGAGGGCCCCGGCGAGCAGCAAGCAGCGCGTGATCGGTTGGCGCGACCAGGCCCAGCTGCCCACCGACATCAACTATCATCGCGACCACCTCGGCATCATCCAGAACAACTTCGGTACCGCGATCCGCTTGGGTGAGGGGGACGAGGTGCGCGACGTGCCGCACCCGCTCGCGCCCGGCACCCGGACGGGGGGCGGGGGCCTCGACGTGTACGACTTCGCGCTCGGCGACACCACGGTGATCGTGCTGCCCGAACGGGAAGTGCGCGTGGTCGCGCTGCGCGTCCGGCCCAAAGACTTCGGCCTCCCGCGGATCGTCGGCACGCTGTATCTCGATGCCGAGACCGCGGACGTCGTGCGCATGGCGTTCAACTTCACACCCCGATCGTATCTCGATCCGGAGCTCGAGGACGTGAGCATCGAGCTCGACAATGCGCTCTGGGAGCAGCGCTACTGGCTGCCGTATCGTCAGGAAATCGAAATACGCCGCCGGGCGACGTGGCTCGACGTGCCGGTGCGCGGCATCATCCGCGCGCGGTGGGAGATCGACGGCTACGCGTTCAACCTCGGGCTGGCCGAAAGCTGGTTTTCGGGCGATGAGATCACGTTTTTACCGAAGGCGGAGCGGGACTCGTTTCCATGGAAGGAACCGCTCGCGGCCGCGCTTCAGGACGTCGCCGAGCCGGTCCGCCAGAATGATCTCGAGCGGGTGCGGGCCGAAGTGGAGCAAATCGCCGGGCGTCGGGCCCTGTCGGGCCTCAAGGGCAGGCGCCTCGGTGTCCGGGGCGTGTCCGACCTCTTGCACGCCAATCGCGTCGAGGGGCTGGCGGTAGGGGCGGGCATCGTGCTCCGGGGCGGGGGTGAGCGGCGTGAGCTACGGGCCCTCACGAGCTACGGCTTCGCGGATCATCGCGCGAAGGGAACACTCGCCCTGGGCGAGCGGGGCGGCCGGGGGACGCTCGAGGTCGGCGTCTACCGAGAGGTGCGCGACGTTGGCGATGCTCCGGTGATTGCGCCGCTCCTGAACTCGTTTTCCGCCCAGGAATTCGGTCGCGACTACGGCGATTACTACCAGGCCGAGGGAGCGCGCGCGAGCTATCGGCACGGCGTGGGTGTCCGTGGTGAGTGGCGCGCGACCGTCGGCCGTGAGTCGATCGGCTCGCTTCCGGTGGTCGCATCGCCCGCCAATGGCAGCTTCCGGCCCAACCCCGCCCTCGGCGGACCCGGCGTGGACCTGGTGCAGCTCGGCTTCGAGCGCCTGAGCGAAGGGTTCGCGGTCAGGCGCGACCTGCACTTCGAGAGCGTCGTCGAAGCCGGTCGACTGGACGGCGGCGCCACCTACCTGCGGCTCTGGAGTGCCGGCCACGTGTTGTTTCCGGCAGGAGCCACACGCATCCTGATCCGCGCCCAGGGGGGCGTCGCGGGGCCCGACCTCCCCGCACACCGCGCTTTCGTCCTGGGAGGACGGGGGACGCTGTTGGGCGATGAATTCCGGCGGTGGGGCGGCGCGCGCATGGCGCTCCTGCATCTCGAATGGCGCGTCCCGGTACCGTTCGTGGCAATCGGCGTCGGCCCCTACGCGCGAACTCCGCGCACGCTCATGCTCGCGCCCTTCGTCGCCCTCGGGTCCACCGCCCGGCCTGTTGCGGGCACGCCATGGGCCGCCACGCCGGGGACCCGGGCGACGCTCGGCCTCGGGCTCGAGTGGCTGGGCGTGTTTCGATGCGACATGGGGTTCGGGACTGCAACGCACCGGCTGGCAGTGGCGTTCGATGTGGCGAGAGATTTTTGGGGGATCCTCTGAAGGAGGGTGGGGGAAGTTTGGGAGGTTGGGGGAGGCTAGGGAGGTTGTCCCGCTCGCGGTCAGCCTCCCCTAACCTCCTCCAACCTCCCGAACCTCCCCTAACCTCCCTTATCCTTGCCGCGCGACGTAGCTTAGGAGCGCATGGCCGACACCAACTTCCCGGATGAATGGCTGGCGCACTCCCTGGAAGGAGTGCTGACGCCCGAGCTCCTGGTCGAGCTGCGGGCGAAGGCCGAGCCGCAGGCCACGCTGTGGCAGACGCTGGTGGCCCAGAAGATCTCCACCGATGAACAGATTCTCACCGCTCTCTCGGGCCGGTTCCGACTCAAGCTTGCCGACGTTCACCAGATCGACCCGGCCGCCAAGGAGCGGGTACCCGAGCAGGTCGCCCGCCGCTACCACATCCTGCCGCTCCGTGCCACGGACTCGTATCTCGAAGTAGCGACCGCGAACCCGTTCGACCTCGATGCCGAGAAAGCGCTCGCGTTCGCCACGGCGCGCGAGATCCGGATGCTGCTGCTCGCGCCTTCGAAGATCGGCGAAAAGCTCGACGAGATGTATCGGCCCGAAAAGGCGGTCGACAAGCTGCTCGAGGGGATGGAAAGCTCGGCGGAGCTGGTGCAGATCAAAGACCAGTTGCCGGACGAGATCGCGGCGTCCGAAGCGGAGGCGAGCCAACGACCGGTGGTCCGGCTCGTGGACCTGATCATCTCCGAGGGCATTCTCCAGCGCTCGAGTGACATCCACATCGAGCCAGAGGAAGGTGGCGTCGCAGTGCGCTACCGGATCGACGGCGTGCTGCGTCAGGTGATGAAGATCCCTCGCCAGGCCGGGTTGCCGCTGATCTCACGCATCAAGATCATGTCCTCGCTCGACATCGCGGACCGGCTGCGGCCGCAGGACGGCCGCGCCCGCGTGCTGGTGAATAGCCAGCCGATCGACCTGCGCGTCTCGACGCTGCCGGCGGCGCTCGGTGAGAAGGTCGTGATCCGGATCCTCGATTCGCGTGCGACGGTCAAGTCGCTCGAGTCCCTGGGGCTGAATTCGAACGAGACCGACGGCATCAAACGGCTGCTCGAGAATCACGAAGGGATCATCCTCGTGACCGGTCCCACCGGGTCGGGGAAGACGACCACGCTCTACTCCTGTATCAACCAGATCAAGAGCGAGGGCGTGAACATCGTGACGGTGGAAGATCCGGTCGAGTACCGGATCCAGGGCATCGTGCAGGTGCAGGTGCAGGAGAAGGCCGGCTTGACCTTCGCGTCGGCGCTGCGGTCGATCCTGCGGCAGGACCCGAACGTCGTGCTGGTGGGGGAGATCCGCGACCGGGAGACCGCGCAGATCGCGGTGCAGGCGTCCCTCACCGGCCACCTGGTGCTCTCGACGCTGCACACGAACGACGCCGCGAACGCGGTCACGCGGCTCGTGGACATCGGCGTCGAGGCGTACAAGATCGCGGCGGCGCTCCGGGGTGTGCTGGCACAACGGCTCATGCGCAAGCTGTGCCCCACGTGCAAAGAGGTGTGGATGGAGACGCCTGGCGACCGCCTCAAAAAATGGGTTCCGAAGGGGACCCCGCTGTACCGGGCGGCCGGGTGCCCCGACTGCGCCATGACCGGCTACCGTGGCCGATTCTCGATTGTGGAAGTGTTGACCGTGACGGCCGAGGTGGAGCGGCGGATTGCCTCGGGAGAGCCGGCGGAGCAGATCGCGACCGCGGCGCGGCGCTCGGGCATGAAGGGCCTCTGGGAATCCGGGCTGGAGCACGTGTTGCGCGGGGAGTCGACACTCGAGGAGCTGACTCGGGTGGTGGACATCCCGGAGGAGGACGAGCCGTCGGGGCCTACAGTGGCGCCGCGCCGGTCGAGCGGTGGGATGCCGCAGCCGCACGTCACGCACGCCGGCCCGCACGGGATCGCGGAGCCGTCCGTGGCCCACGAGATGTTTGGCGACCACTTCGAGCTCCTTGAAGGGGCGGCGCCGCCGCGAATTTCCGGGCCACACGGACTCCCGGCGCGCAAGGTCCTCCTGGTGGACGACGAAGACAGTCTCCGGAAGGTCCTGAAGGACCTGCTCGAGCGCGAAGGCTACGACGTCTCGGAAGCGCGCGACGGGGTCCAGGCGCTGGATCAAGTCGACCGGGTCGGCCCCGACATCATCGTGCTCGATCTGAACATGCCGGGGCTTGACGGCTACGGTGTGCTCTCCCATCTCCGTTCTCGGCCAGCGACGGCGGACATTCCGGTCCTGGTACTCACCGCCAAGAGCGACGAGGACAACGAAGTGCGGGTGTTCGAGCTGGGCGCGGACGACTTCCTCACGAAGCCCTTCCGCGCTCGCGCTCTCTCGGCTCGACTCGAAGCAGTCCTGGGTCGTCGGCGTTAGCCGGATTCCAACATGACCGAAGTGCGGGTCGCGTTCATCGACGCGTACGTGCTGCGTGCGGGTGACACGGGGCGCGGCGTCGAGGTGCTGGTGCTGCGACGAGGGCCCAACGGTCGTTCCCCCGGCTCGTGGGAGACGGTGCACGGGCACATCGAGCCCGGCGAGACGCCGGTCGGGGCCGCGCGGCGCGAGGTGCGTGAGGAAACCGCACTCGATCCGGCGCGGCTCTACAATTTGTCCCGCGTCGAGTCGTTTTATCGCCACCGGACGGACGAGATCGCCCTGATTCCCGTGTTCGCGTGCGTCGTGGACCGCGCCGCGTCAGCGCGACCGTCCGCCGAGCACGATCGCGTCGAGTGGCTCGCCGTCCCCCAGGCCGCGGCGCGGTTCTCCTGGCCCCGGGAGCGCAGAGCACTGGAAGACGTTTTGTCAATCCTGGGGTCGGGGGAGGCAGGCTTGCTGGAAGACGTGTTACGCGTATCCTAGCCGGGGCCGCGCTGGACGACGGGCGCGGCGGGGGTAGGTTGGAGGTGACCTCGCGGGGGGCGCAGGGGGCGCCGAGGACGAGTGAACCCGCTCTATCACCGCATCTACAAGGTCGTACGCCACATTCCCAGGGGCCGCGTTGCGACCTACGGCCTCGTGGCACGGCTGGCGGGCCGGCCCGGCGCCGCCCGCACCGTCGGCTGGGCCCTCTCCGCATTGCGCGATGACTCGGACGTTCCCTGGTGGCGCGTGCTCAACGCCGCGGGGCGCATCTCGCTCTCCGGGGTCGATCACGGAAGCGTCGTGCAGCGGGCGCTCCTGCTCCGTGAAGGCGTGAAGTTCGCGCCCGGAGGGGCGGTGAATCTCGCGGTGTTCGGGTGGCCGGCGGAAGCTTACGACAGCGCGGCCGCGGCCCACACGCGAGCCGCTTCGTCTCGAAGGTCGCGCAGGTTGAAAGGCTTGCGGACGTAACGCAGGCCGCCCCCCTCGCTCGTGTCGGGAGCTCCCGTCGCCACCAGCACCCGCTCCCGCAATTCCGGATGTGATTCCAGTAGCTGCTCCACGAACGACTGATCGCGCGCCGGCCCTCGTGCCTCGCGGTCCGCGAGGATCAGATCGTAGCTGCGCGTGCGGGCGAGATCGAGCGCGTGTTGGGGATTGCGCGCCACTTCCACCGTGTGCCCGTCGCGGCCAAACAGCGCTTTGACCATGCGGCGCACGGCCGGGTCGTCATCCACGAGCAGGATCGCACGCTTCGCGGGCGGTAAGGCCCCCCGCGGTTCCGGAGCGCCCCGTCTTGGCGCACCAGCCGGTGCAAGCGGCAAGTCCACGAGGAAAGCCGCGCCTCCTTCGGCGCCGCGGTCGACGACGATCCGCCCGCCGTGCGCCTCGACGATGGAGTAGGTGATCGAGAGCCCCAGACCGGTTCCCTGGCCCGGCTCCTTGGTCGTGAAGAAGGGCGTGAAGAGGTGCGGCAAGACTTCATCCGAAATCCCCGGTCCCGAATCGGCGATCCGGAGGCGCACACGGTCGTCGGCCCAGGAGCGCAGGTGAATGCGGCGCGGCCGCTCCGGCGGATTCTCTGACACGGCCTGCGCGGCGTTGTTCAGCAGGTTGATCACCACCTGCTGCAGCGCGTGGCGATCTCCAAGCACCGGCGGGAGGGCCGCCAGCTCCTTGTCGATCGTGACGTCCTTGAGCTGGAAGTCGTAGCTCATGAGCAGCAGGGTACGCTCGATCACGTCGTTCAGGTCGACGGCCACGCGCTCCGTCGTGCCCTTGCGCGCAAACGTGAGCAGGTTCCCCACGATTCGCCCCGCGCGGTCCGCCTGCTCGTGGATGACGCGGAGATGCCCGCGATCCTTGCTGCCGAGCTCCTTCTGCTCGAGCAGGAACTCGGACAAGCCGGCGATCGAGGTGAGCGGGTTGTTGAGCTCGTGCGCCACGCCCGAGACGAGCTGCCCCACTGCCGCGAGCTTCTCGCTCTGGATCAGCTGGGCTTCCATCGCGTGCTGGTCCGTCACGTCCTCGACGAGCACCACGACGCTCTGGTCCTGGGCGGGCGTCGGGATGCGGGCGGCGTTCACGCGAATCGTGCGGCCGAGGGTGGCCGATCGCAGGACGAGCGGCTGGGCGCGCTCGCCTCGACGCGCCGCGGCGAGCAGGTCGAGGAGGGCGGGGGACTCGCCGTGCAGGGCCTCGGCCAGGTCGCACCCGATCACCGCGGGGATCGGCGCGCCCAGAAGGGACGCGAGTGCGCGGTTCGCCCGTCGGACGTGGCCCGCGTCGTCCACCACGGCGATGCCGCCGGACAACGCATCGAACGCCGTTTCCCACTGCTCTTTGGCGTGCCGTACCATCTCGAAGAAACGGGCATTCGCGATCACGATCGCGGCGTGGGTGGCCACGGTCGACAGCAGGCGAATGTCCTCGGGCGCGAAGGCGCCGTCTCGCGGGTTGGCAATCACCAGTGTCCCGACTACCACGCCGTGAGCCCGCAGCGGCACGGCGGCAGCGGAGTCGGCGACGATCCCCTCCGCCAAGGGCGTCGGCTCGCCACTCGAGCTCCGGACCAGCTCGAGTCGTTCGCGGCCGAGCGATCGCGCCACGAGGCCTGGATCATCAGGCTCGATCGATCGTCCCGCGAGGGACGCGAGGGTGCCCTCGGCGGCGGTGACTGACAGGGGGCGTGGCTCCAACCCGCCATCCCCATCCGGCGCGAGCGCGACCAACGCTCCCTGGGCGTCCAGGAACCGCATGGCGTAGCGCACCACCTGCTCGACGATGCGGTCGAGCTGGAGTGAGCCGGACAGGATGTAGGACAGCTCCTGGAGGGAGAAGAGCTCGGACAGCCGCCGGTTCAGCTCGTCGGCGGCCCGCCGCCGGTCGCGCTCGCTCTGCTCCAGGCGCCGCTTGAGGTGGATCGCACCCGCGCCCAGCCCGATGACGACGAGCGCCAGCGCGGCGTAGGCGATTGCAGGCAGGAAGCGGTCCAAGGGCAGCCCTCCCGAGGTCACAACAATAATCTGCTTGACCGTCGGAATCCCGACTTTCAGATTCGGCTATCCCACTGCCTGATAACCATTCTCAACTAGTCCTGTTCGGAGCACGATGCGAAGACTCCTCTGGTGGGGCCTGTGCTCGGCCGCGTGCCTGGACTACCGCGTGGTCGATTGGCTCATGGTCCGGACGGGGCTGGTGCTCCCACCGGTGGGCATCGTCAACGGCGTGATCAAGAGCTACCTCGTGCGAGTTCCATAATCGCCTCCCGTAACTCCCCGATCCCCTCGCCCTCCCGCGCACTCGTTGCGATGACCTGATCCTCATCTAGGCCCAGGACTTCGCGCAGCTCGCGCTCCCGCCGCTCCCGCTCGGTCCGGGACAGCTTATCGCTCTTGGTCAGGGCCGCGAGCACCCGCGTGTCCCGCTCGGCAAAGCGCTCCTGCATCGCGTGGTCCTCCGTGGACGGCTCGCGGCGAAGGTCGAGCAGCCACACGACGCCCGCCAGGCGCGCGCGATTCAACGTGTGCTCGATGAGGAGCCGGAACGCCCGGCGGTCGGTGTGAGAGGCGCGGGAATAGCCGTAGCCGGGCAGGTCGAGCACATAAAGGGAGCGGAGAGCGGGGAGCGGTTCCTCCCGCTGCATCGGAGGGTACCGCTCCCTGCTCCCCGCTCCCAGGAGATACACGTTCAACATCCGCGTCTTCCCCGGCGTCCCGGACACCTTCCCGATCTTTCGCCCGGCCAGCGCGTTCAGCAGACTGGATTTCCCGACGTTCGACCTGCCGACGAGGGCGACTTCGGGGAGCGCTGGAGTGAGGGAGACGTCGGCTCGGGGGAAGGAGCCGATGAAACGGGGTTCTTCGGTCAGGCTTCTTTCTTCTGACGCACGCGCTCCGTGACGAGCAGAGGCTGCCGGCCTTCGGTGACACACTCGGCGGTTATCGCGACCTCGCGCACGTCGTCCCGGCTCGGCAGCTCGAACATGATATCCGTCATCATCTCCTCGAGTATCGCGCGCAGGCCGCGCGCGCCGGTGCCGCGCTTGATCGCCTTCTGGGCGATGGCGGTGAGCGCGTCCTTCTCGATCGTGAGGCGGACGTCCTCGAGCTCGAAGAGCTTCTGGTATTGCTTGGAGAGGGCGTTCTTCGGCTCGATCAAGATGCGGATGAGCGCGTCCTCGTCGAGCGCGTCCAGGGGCACCGCCACCGGCAGCCGGCCCACGAGCTCCGGAATCAAGCCGTAGCGGAGTAGGTCGTCGGGCTCGACGTCGATGAATGGGTTTTTCTTGATCTTCTCGGGCGCGCCCTTCGCGATCTCTTCCTTGGTGAAGCCGATCTGTCGCCGGCCCGTGCGCGACTCGATGATCTTCTCGAGGCCGTCGAACGCCCCGCCACAGAGGAACAGGATGTCCTTTGTGTTGACCTGGATGTATTCCTGCTGCGGGTGCTTGCGCCCGCCCTGGGGCGGCACGCTCGCGACGGTGCCTTCGAGGATCTTGAGGAGCGCCTGCTGCACGCCTTCGCCCGATACGTCGCGCGTGATGCTGGGGTTCTCGGACTTGCGTGCGATCTTGTCGATCTCGTCGATGTACACGATGCCCCGCTCGGCTTCGGACACGTTGAAGTCCGCAGCCTGGAGCAGCCGGACCAGAATATTCTCCACGTCCTCGCCGACGTAGCCGGCCTCGGTGAGGGTGGTGGCGTCGGCGATCGTGAACGGGACGTCGAGGATACGGGCCAGAGTCTGGGCGAGCAGCGTCTTGCCCACGCCCGTCGGGCCGATGAGCAGGATGTTCGACTTGTCGAGCTCGACCTCGGCCTCGCGGCCCCCCTGGTGCGAGTTGATGCGCTTGTAGTGGTTGTAGACCGCGACGGCGAGGGTCTTCTTGGCCTTCTCCTGCCCGATCACGTACTGGTCCAGCACGTCCTTGATTTCGGACGGGATGGGGACCTGGGTGATGGCCTCGGAGACCTCCCGCTCCTCGTCCTCCGCCAGGATCTCGTTGCAGAGCGCGATGCACTCGTTGCAGATGTAGACCGACGGCCCGGAAATGAACTTCCGGACCGAGTCCTTCGACTTGCCGCAGAAGGAGCAGCGGAGGTGCTTATCGTGGGACATCGGGCCCTAGTATGGGAAGGTAGCCTGGCGGACGCAAGCGGTCACTTCTTCTTCCCGTCGTCGATCTCTTGGAAGTTAGCTATAACGTGGTCGATAAGCCCGTAGTCCTTGGCCTCTTCCGCGGACATGAAGCGGTCGCGGTCCATGTCCTTCTCGATGTGCTCCACCTGCTGGCCGGTGTGCTTGGCGTACAGCTCGTTGAGCTTGCCACGCAGGTACAGGATCTCCCGGGCCTGGATCTCGATGTCGGCCGCCGTCCCCTGGGTACCTCCCGACGGCTGGTGCATCATGATGCGCGCGTGGGGCAGCGCGGAGCGGCGTCCCTTGCGGCCGGCGGCGAGGAGGAACGAGCCCATCGAGGCCGCCATCCCCATGCAGATCGTGTTCACCGGCGCTCGCAGGAACTGCATCGTATCGTAAATGGCCATTCCGGACGACACGATCCCACCCGGCGAATTGATATACAGGTAGATGTCCCGCTCCGGGTTGTCCGCATCGAGGAACAGCAGCTGGGCGATGATGATGTTCGACACCTCGTCGTTGATCTGCGTGCCCAGGAACACGATGCGGTCCATGAGCAGGCGGCTGAAAATGTCGTAGGTACGCTCGCCGCGACTCGAGCGCTCGATGATATAGGGCGGATACAGCTGGCTCGTGATCACGTCTGCTCCACGGTGGATTGCGAAAGGAGAAAAGCGAACACCTTCTCCTCGGTGAGGCCGCGCTCCAGATCGCGCAGCCGCTTGGCCTTCTCGAGCGAGGCGGAGAGCTCCGCGGCCGGCATCCCGCGCCGGAGGGCGAGCTCCGCGATCCGTTGCTCGACCTCCGCCTCGGTGGCGCGCAGGTCGTGGTGCTCCACCAGCCAGTCGAGGATCAGGTCACGCCGTACCTGCGCCTCGGCGATGGGCGCGAACTCGCGCGAGAAGTCGGGCCAGCGGTCCTCCGGAATGCCGTACGCCTGCGCATACGTGTACATCGCCCGCTCTACCAGCGGCCGCGGGGGCACCACGCGATTCGCCTGCGCGATCTGGTCGATCAGGTCGCGGCGGACCTGGGCGTCGGCCTCCCGCTCCGCGTCCTTCTCGAGGTCCTCGCGCACCGCCCGACGCAGCGCTTCGAGCGACTCGAAATCCCCCACCTCGCGCGCGAAGGCATCGTCGAGCTCGGGGAGCTGCTGGCGCTTCACTTCGTGGAGGGTGATCCGGACGTCGCGCGACTGGCCGCGCTTCGCCTCCTCCGGAAAGTCGCTGGGGAAGTGGACGGTCGCGTCCACCGTTTCCCCGGGGACGAGCCCCATGATCCGCTCCTCCACTTCCGGAATCGCCTGCCCCCCACCCAGGACCAGCTGATACGGCTGCGGATCGCGGGGTTCTCCTTCCCCCCCCTCGGCACTCTCTCGCGTAGCGATCGTCACGTGCACGAGATCCTTGAGCTTGGGCTTCTCGCCGGCGATGGGGGTCCAGGGCGCCTTTTGCTCGCGCAGCTCGTTCAGCTGGGCGACCACCTTATCCTCGGTGACCTTCGGGACCGTGCGCTTGAGCGCGAACTTGCCGATCCGTTCGAGCTTCAGGTCGGGCTTCACCTCCACGTGGAACTCGAACGTGAGGGGCGTCCCGGCGTCCCACTTCAGGTTGTGGATGTGCGGGTCGGCGACCGGCTTCAGGGCCTCCTGGGCGAGCGCGGCCTTCCAGCTTTCGCGGATCATCTCCTCCAGCGCGTGCTTGCGGATGTCCTCGGCGAACTGCTTGCGCACGAGCGCGGGTGGCGCCTTGCCCTTCCGGAAGCCCGGCAGGCGCGCGCGCCGCTGGTAGTCGGACGTGGCGCGCTCCTCCACCTCGCGGACGTGCTCCACCGGCACCGTCACCGCGAGCGAAGCGGCACCGGGCTCCTCGGAAGTCTTCTTGATCAGGATGGCGGGCATGTAACTCTAAATCTAATGGGAGCAGGGAGCGGGGAGCGGTACCCTCAGAGCCGCGACCAGCCACGGATCGGGGGAACCGCTCCCTGCTCCCCGCTCCCTCAAGTGCTCCTTCGTATTGCCCTGATTCTGTGGTGCGGGCGATCTCCCGGCTTTACATCGTCGTTCCTGACCACGCTGATCGTTCCGTCGGGCTCGAGCACCGCGAGCAGCACGTCGTGAACGCTCGGGACGCCGTGCTCGCGCAACGCCTGCACCAGCTCGTCGCGGGTGATCCCCGCCCGCTGGCGGTGGGCTTCGAGGATCTGACCGTGGTGAATCAACATGATGCCCTCGCCGGCGAGCAGTTTGGCGAAGCTGCGCGACCTGAGCCGCCACCAGTCGAACACGCGGTGCCAGCTGAGCAGCACGCCCGCCGCCACCAAGCCGCCCGCGAGGCTCGTGTCGGCGCCTACCATGGCGTTCTGGACCGCGTTCGAGATGATGAGCAGCAAGACGAAGTCGAACACGGTCATCTGGCCGAGCGTCCGGGTCCCGCTGAGCCGCAGCCCGATCAGCACGAAGAAGTAGACGACCGACGTCCGCAGGGCGACGTCGAGCAGCGTGTGCAGCGAAGCGGTCATGGCGTGTCGTACGCCGTCGTGGGCTTCCCGAGCAGATATTTGTCGAACCAGCTCAAGATGTGCTGCAGCCGTTCCACGCGATGGATCGGCTTCCCGGAGCGCGACAGCTCGTGCGACTCGCCGGGGAAGCGCACCATCACCGTGGTCTTGTGGAGATACTTGAGCGCGCGAAACATCGCTTCGCCGCCCTGGTTCGGTGGCGCGCGATGGTCCTCATCGCCGAGGATGAACATCAGCGGTGTGGTGACCGAGTCCGCGTAGCGCACCGGGGAGCGGGCCAGAAACTCCTGCGGGTCGCGGAACGGCACAGAGCGGAACCAGGTAGGCTGGAAGAGGGTGAAGTCCGCCGTGTACCAGAAGCCCAGCCAGTCGGCCACGTCGCGCTGCGAGACGGCGGCGGCAAAGCGGTGCGAGTGGCCGACCGTCCAGTCGGTGAGCAACCCGCCGCCCGAGCCTCCGGTCACGCCCAGCTTGGTCGAGTCCACATATCCGCGGCGGATCAGGGAATCCACCGCGATCATCAGATCCTTGTAATCGTCGCCGGGATACTTGTACTGGATGATGTTGCCGAACTCCTGGCCGTACGTCGTGCTCCCTCGCGGATTCGGATACACCACCACGTACCCCTTGGCGGCCATCCACTGCATCTCGTGAAAGAAGATGTAGCCGTAGGCGGTGTGCGGGCCGCCGTGGATGTTGAGGATCAGCGGGTATTTCTTGCCGGGCGTGAACCCGACGGGCTTCATGATCCAGGTCTCGACCTTTTTGCCGTCGAAGCTCGTGTACCAGAAATCCTCAGGCGTCACGAGCTGGAGCTTCGCGAACAACGAGTCGTTCACGTGAGTCAGCTGCGTTAGCCGCCTGGTCTGGGCGTCCAGCACGTAGGCGTCCGGCAAGTGCGTCGGGTCGCCGATCGTCAGCACAAAGCGCCGGGCGTCCGGCGTCGCGGTATACGCCAGGACGGCGTGGTCTCCGGTGGTGAGCGGCTCGCGCGCGCCCGTCTGCGCGTCGAACCGCACGAGGTTCGAGCGACCATGCTCCGTCGTGGTCACGATCACTGCCTTGCCGTCGGCCGTCCAGATGTCGGGACTCGAGCCCTCGCCTCCGCGCGGCGGCGCCTGGTCGCCGAGCACCGCGCCGCCCATGTCGAAGTCGTAGTCGGCGGTGAGGTTGGTTGCTTTGCCGGCCCGCGAGATGAAGAGGTCGGATTCTTGATAGGAGCGCGGCGCTTTTGGATTGATCCAGCCGCGGAAAGCCACGGCCCTTCCGTCAGGCGACAACGCGGGGCCGAAGATCGGGCCGTCGATGTCCGCGACGGTATCGAACGCTCCACCGGCCGCCGGCACGGAGTAGAAGTCGTTGTCGGGCGGATAGTAGTACGATTCGGCGACGCGGTCGGACATGAAGTAGATCCGGGCTCCGTCGCGACTCCATTGGGGGGCGTCCTCGTCGAACTTGCCGGAGGTGATCTGCTGCGCCTTGGCTGGCTGGTCGCCCGGCATGGCGGCCGGCACCGTCCAGATGTGATCGTGCTCGGTGGGATCCAGGTACCCTTCATCGTCGGCCCGATACTCCGCGAGCGTGATCACCCGGACGTCACTCTTCGGCTCGTCCTTCTTGTCCGGCTTGTCCGCTTTGGCGATGTCCTCGGGTGTGGTCGAGCTGACGAACGCGATGGTCTTCCCATCTGGGGACCAGGCGGCCGGCCCCGCGCCCTTCGGCAGGTCGGTGAGCTGCTGCGCTTCTCCGCCGGCAAGGGATAGGAGAAAGAGCTGTGCGTGCCCGTCCTTGGGCCGCAGGAACGCCAGCACCGCGCCGTCCGGGGACCAGCGCGGCGCCCCGTCGTGCGGACCGGCGGTGATGCGCCGGGGGGGGGGCGGCGACGCGCCGTCCGTTGCCACGAGCCAGACGCTCGTCTCGTAGCCGTCGTGCTTGGCATTCACGGTCACGAGGATGTAGGCCGCTTGGCGGCCGTCGGGCGCGATCTGGGGGCTCGCCACCCAGCGGAACGCGAACAGGTCGCTGTCGGAGATGGCGCGCTGCTGGG
>DASZCN010000140.1:0-16053 GCA_035943095.1 Gemmatimonadales bacterium
GCGAGCATGCCGGCGTGCTTGCCCGAGCAATTCGAATAGACCGGCGTGAGCCGCACACCACGCGCCTGGTAATCCTGCGCGACCCGCTCGGAGAGCGGCGGATGCGGACCGCACAGGAGGTCCCGCTCGGTGCAACCGATCTTCGCGAGGAACTCGCGCACCTGGCTCACCTGCCCGGCCTCGCTCGAGTGCGACGCGCAGGCGAGTGCGAGCTCCGCGCCGGTCAGCCGGAAGCGCTCTACAACGCCGTCTTCCACGAGCGGCACCGCCTGAAACGGCTTCGCAGCCGAACGCCAGAAGGTCGTGAGCTCCGGATCCCCGGTGTGGGCGACGAGGCGACCCGTCCCGTCCACAACGGCGACGTGAACGTCATGCCAAGCCTCCACCACCCCGCCCCGGAGCTGCTCAACGCGCATGGCCCTCACCTCCCTCCTCCTCCTCCAGGAAGCGCGGAGCAGGGAGCGGTTCCTTCCGTTGCTCGGGAGGGTAATGCCCCCTGCTCCCTGCTCCCAGCGAGAACGAGATTCCCAGAAGCACCACGATTGACCCGATCACCGCGGCAGGCGGCGGCACCTCGTGTATGGCCGGCACGAGCCAGGCGATCAGGCTCGCTCCCACCGGCTCGCCGAGTGCCGCGACGTTCACGGTGGTCGCGCGGAAGTGTCGCAGGGCGTAGTTCATTCCGGTATGCCCGATGAGCATCGGTCCGGCCGCCAAGGCGCCGAACACGGCCCAGTCGCGCCCGGCGAATCCGACGAGCGGTGTAGAGCGGACGAGCGCGAGCGCGGCGAGGACAGCGGCGGCCACGGTGTACACGCCTGTTGCGTACCGCCAGATGCCGACGCTCTGGCGGACCCGGCGCCCGATCACGTAGTAGCCCGCCCCGGTCACGGCTCCCAGCAGGGCGAGTGCGTCGCCTCCGAGCGCGCCGAGCGAGAGGCGCGCGTCCGCAAGCCCGATGAGGCTCGCCCCGAGGACCGCGAGCACGATGCCCCAGGCTTCCAGGCGGGTCGGATGCTCGCGGAGCCACGCGGCGGCGAAGACCCACGCGAAGACCGGCTTCAAGGACACCAGCACGACGGAGCTGGCGACGCTGGTGAACCTGAGGGACGCGATCCAGGACCAGAAGTGGAGGGCAAGGAGACCGCCTGCCAACGCCATCAAGGGGAGCGGGGAGCGGGGAGCGGTACCCGCCGATGCACCGGAGCGTACCGCTCCCTGCTCCCCGCTCCCGCCGCGCGCCGCCAATAGGCCCGTAACAGGAAGGACGAGGGCGAGCCTCCAGAACGCGATCGCGAGCGCCGGCGCCGCGGCGAAGCGCACGATCGGCCCGGCGTAGGTCGTCGCGAGCACCGCGCCGATGAGAACGAGCAGGGGAGACATGGGCGCGTGAAAATAACGGAATCAGCGCCCGTTGCCCTCCCTCTCCCCCACCCCCAAATTGCCCGCTCAATGTGCCTCCGGTCCGACGGCTCGGCCTACGTGCCGATCCTCCCGTGAACCACCGCGAGCAGGGAGCGGGGGGCGGGACCTCCCGAGATCGTCTCGAGCAATTGTTCGCGCAAATGGCCGCTCGACGCATCGTCGTCGTGGGCGACGCGATGCTCGATATCTACCTCGCGGGCGACGCGCAGCGCATCTCGCCCGAAGCTCCCGTCCCGGTGGTCGCGGTGCACACCCGCCGCTACGCGCTGGGGGGGGCGGCGAACGTGGCCGCGAACGTGGCGGCGATCGGCGCGGAATGCCGGCTGGTCGCGGTCATCGGGGACGACGCACGGGGCGATTCGCTGCGGGGCGAGCTGGCGCAGAATCGGCTGGCCGACCGTCATATCGTCGTCGCCGCGGCCCGGCCCACGACCTCGAAAACCCGAGTCACCGCCCGGGGCCAGCAGGTGGTGCGCATCGACGAAGAGGTCGAGGATGCGATCGACCCACGCGCCGAGAACCAGCTGCTCGGCCAGCTCGATGCGGCGATGGGCGATGCCGACGCCATCCTGATCGAAGACTACAACAAAGGCACGCTCACGCCGGCCGTCATCGAGCGCGCCATGACCCTCGCGGCCAAACGCGGGCTACCCGTCGTCGTAGATCCCAAGTTCAAGCATTTCTTCGCGTACCGTGGCGCGACGCTGTTCAAGCCGAACCGGCGCGAGCTCGAGCAGGCGATGGGCGCCACGCTCGACCTCGCGCACCCGGATGCGCTTCCGACCGCGCTCTCGAAGCTCGGCGTGGCCAACCTGCTCCTCACGCTCGGCGCCGAGGGCATGGTCCTCGTCACGAAAGACGGGCAGATCACCCGCATTCCGACCATGGCGCGCGAGGTGTTCGACGTGTCGGGTGCGGGGGATACGGTGACCGCCTGGGTGGGGACGGCGCTCGCTGCCGGCGCATCGGTGCGTGAGGGCGCGCAGGTGGCGAACTACGCGGCCGGTGTCGAGGTGGGGAAATCAGGCGTGGCGACCGTGTCGCCGGCGGAAGTGCTGGCGATGCACGAGGCGCACTACGATCAACTGGGAAAATTGAGGCGGGGTGGGCTCCTGTGATGCAAAATGGGAGAGGGGAGAAGGGAGAGGGACTCTCCGGCGCGCGGAGCAAACCTCTCCCCTCTCCCTTCTCCCAATGTTATTTGTTCAGTGCCAGTCCAGGCCGAAGCCGACCATCAGTCCGTCCACCGTCTCGAGCCGCTCGCCCCCCCGCGCGCTACGGAGCACCGCATGGTCCACGCGGTACGCCACGCGCGCCTGCAGGGGGGCTCGGGCGAATCGGACGATCATCCCCGCCTCCCCGCCCTGCGCGTGGTCGAACGCCTCCGGGACATTGACGTCGGCCGAGAGAGCCCGCCAGAGCTCCACGTAGCCTCGAGCCGCCGAACCGATGAACGCGCCCGCGGCGCGTGCCCGGAATTCCCAAAACACCCAGCGCTGGGTGCCGCTCGTGAGTGTGTACGAGCGCGCGTGTGGACCGACCGCGATCGTGAGCCATGGAAGGGTCCGCACGCCCAGGAGCGCCGATCCTTCGACCAGGTCATGCCCGGGACTGCTCACGCCGACCGAGTCGACTTTCCCCTGAGCGTAGTTCAGCGCCAGCTGGAGGCGCCCGAAAGACAGGGTGCCGTCCCCTCCGACCATCGCACCCGATAACTGAGTCGTTACGCCCGCCACCTGACTGCGCACCCGGGTGCTGCCCACGGAGAAAAGCCCGGTCGGCGCCAGCGTCTGCGCGCCGAGCGTACCCGCGGTCAGGCTGAGGGCAGTCACGAACAACACGTGTCTCATGGTGACCGCGCTTGAATGGCGGTCGCCGGGCCCGCATGCACGGCGAGGCGGACGTCGCCCCGCCGGCGCGCGTTTTCGGCGGTGGCCGTCGCGACCGCCTGCTGCCAGGCGTCGCGGCGCGTCTGATTGGCGCGGATGTTGGCCGGGAGCGGCCGGCCCGGCCGGTGCAGCAGATACCCGAGCACGCCCGCGATCCCCACGCTCCCCGCCACCGCCACGCGCGAACCGCTCGGCCCGCCGCTGCCCCCGACCACCGAAGGCAGCGCAATCACGGCGCCCGACAACACTGCGCCGCCGAGCAGGGCCCGTAGCGCCGAGCGGCCACCGGCGCGCTCCGGAAGGAAGGCGGAGGCAGGCGGCGGAGTAGGCCACGCGAGCGTGTCCTGCCGCGCGATGCGGAGATCGAGGGGGACCTGGAGGATCGTCGAGATTTCGCCTGACGGCGCCCGCGAGGCCACGCGCAGGAGGATGCGGCTCACCGGCGGCAGCTGGCCGGCCGCGTCGAGACCGTCCCACTGCACGTGGAGGCTGTCCCCAATCGGTCCTACGTAGAGCGAGCGGAAGGGGGTGCCATCTTCGTACCGCAACGTCACGTCCACTGTTTGGAACGCGCTCGCCAGTACCAAGGCGCTGAAATTGCCAGTGCCGGGCGCCACCTGGGTATCGGGCGGCACCACGACTGCTACGGTCTTGGTCAAGGCGCGCACGCTGTCGAACACCGTCGTGACCTCGGGCGGGAACACGAGGCGGTCCGGCGCATAGCGCGGATCGAGCTGCACCAGGCGTCTGAACACCACGACCGCGGAGTCCCGCCGGCCCCGGAACAGATCGGCCGCGCCCAGGTAGACCAGCCCCTGCACCTGGTCCGCCGCCGGCGCGCCGGCGGCGTTCAACCTGGCAAGGTCGCGTCGCAGCGTCGCGGCGGCGCGACCGAAGTCGAGATCCTGATACGCGCGAATGCCCTGGGCGAATGACCCGCTCGTTGTCTGCCCCAGCGCGGATCGCGTCGCGACCGCTCCAAAGCCCCACACCAGCAGGCAGACCGACAGGACGTGGCGACTCACGGCTTCGACTCCCGCAGGACGATGTTCGTGAGACGCACGTCTTGGCCCGGCCCGACCTGGACAGTGCGCTCGAACGGCTCGAACCCGTCCCTGGAGACACGCACGCGATGCGTACCGGATGTAATCGGGACGCCCACGCGCGGCGTGTTGCCGATCAGCTCATTGTCCACGAACACCTGACCCCACGGCGTGGCGTTGACGAACAGGCGACCGGGCTTCGCCACGGTGGCATCGCGACGCGGCGCGCGGGGAGAGGAAAGTCGTGCCGGTGGAGCCCGCTTGATCGGCGCGGGGGAACGGGCAGGGGCGGGGCGCGCCGGCGTGGGGCTAACTGGGATCTCGGTCGTCCGCACGGTCGAATCCGGAAGAGGTACGGCGGAGAACGTTGATGGCGCCGGTGATGGCTCCATAGCGGCCGGCGGGGTGGGCGCCGGCTGCGAGGCGATCGGCTGCCCGGTGGTCAGGCCCAACCCGAGGATCCAGGCGGCGCCGGCGGCCCCGACGATCACGAACGCGAGCAGCGCAAGGGGAACGAGACCGATCCCATGCCGGGCGGGCCGCTCCTCGACCGGCGCGACCTCCACGGGCGCCCACCTGGCGTCGCTGCGCGCGTGGGATACCTCCTGGTGCGCCGGCGCTCGTAGCGCCGCGACGAAGCTTCCCGCGGTCGCGAAGCGTCCGTCCGGCGACTGGCTCAAGGCACGCTCGACCGCCGCAGACGTGACTGAGGGAACGTCGGGCCTGATATCCGTGAGCCGCGGAGCTGGCGCCGGGCTACGGCCGTCCGCGATGGCGGCCATTGGGTCCTCGGCCGGGGGCGGCGTGCCGGCGAGGCACTCGTAGACCAGCGCGGCGAGCGCGTATTGATCCGCGGCGGGTCCGGGCTCGCGTCCGACTCGCTGCTCGGGCGAGAGATACGGCCCCGGCCAGCCGCGAGCCTCCCCGTCCTTTGCGTCTCCCTCACCGACTAGCGCGCCGAGCTGCTCGAGCACCCAACGGATCCAGAAGTCGGTGACGTGGACGTCACCGGCGGCGTCTAACAGCACATTGGTAGGCTTCAGATCGGCGTGGACGATCCCGAGGCGGTGCGCGGCGTCGAGCGCTGCAGCGATCTGTTCGGCGACCTTGATGCACGCGTCGAGCTCCATCGGAGGGCCGGCGCGCAACAGGTCGGCCAGGGAGCGGCCTGGAACGAACTCGGTCGAGTGCCAGAAGAAGCGATCGGTCGCGCCGGCGCTGTACAGCGGGGCCGCGCGTGGATGGGTGAGTACCGCGGCGGCCGCCGCGGCTTCGTGAAAGGCCTCTTCGGCGCGGTCCCACGCCTGAGCCGAGCGCGGCATCACTTTCAGCGCGACCGGCTGGTTGTACTCCAGGTCTCGGGCCACGTAGAGTCGCGAGGCCGGCCCGCGGGCGTAGAGCATCTCGAGCCGAAAGAGGTCTTTCAGGTCCTCCTGGACGGCGGCGTCGAGGGAGTCGCGCTCGGGTGAGGACGGCTGAGGAAGCGGCTCGGCGGTCATGGCAATAGCGTTACCACACTGAATGAATTGCTGGGCTTGGATTGACCGCTCACATCCGGCGAGCTCGCCACCAGCGTGTACCCAACACCAAGCTGGTCAATGGTCAAGTTGCCAAACGTAGCGACTCCTGCCACCGCCGCGACGGTGGGTGTCCCTCCGAGAGTCGCGGGGGGAAAGAGACTCCCGTCGGTGCCGATGGCCATGACCACGTTCCCACTGAAGCCGGTGGCCAAGTTGCCGAAAGCGTCGAACGCGGTCACGACGACGGGAGGTTGAATAGCATTCGACAAGAGGACGGTGCTGGGCTGACCTGTGATCACCAACTGCGCCGCCGCCGCAGGCCCAACGGAGTAAGGCTGCCCACCGGAGCTACTGGTGCCAAAGTTGGCGTCCCCGGTGTAGATCGCCGTCAACGTTCTCGTGCCAGCCAACGTCGGAGTGAACGAGCACTTACCCACCGCGACGGCTGCGCTGCAGCCGAACGTGCCATCGCCCACGGTCACATTCCCGGTCGGCGTACCACCAGACGAGGTCACCGTGAAGGCCACAGTCACTGGCTGGCCTGCGACCGTGGGATCCGGCGTCGCGGACGTGATCGTAGTGTTCGTACTGGACAGATTCACGGTGTGGGGTACGCCGGCGGAAGTGCTGCCGGCGAAATTCGGATCGCCCACATAACTGGCGGTGAGGGTGTTCGACCCCGGTGTAACGGACGCGAGCGAGCAACTGCCCGCGGCCACCGTGTTCGTACAGGTCACGGTCCCGTCACTGACGTTCACCGAGCCGGTGGGCGTCCCAGCCCCAGGCGCTGTCACGGCGACGGCGTAATTCACCGTGTAGGACTGACCCACGGTGGACGGGTCTGGCGCTTCGCTCGCGATCGTCGTGGTCGTGCCGGCCTGGTTCACAGTTTGACTGGCGCTATTCGACGTGCCACTGGCGTAATTGCCGTCGGTCGCGTAACTCGCTGTCACCGTCCGGGTGCCGACCGAGCTGAACACGATGTTGCAGGTCGCCGTCGCGACGCTCGCGCTGCAGCTCTGTGTCCCATCGCTCACGCTGACCGTCCCGGTCGGGGTGCCGCTGCCCGGCGCGTTCGCGACTACCGTAAAGCCGAAGCTCACGGGCTGCCCAACGACCGACGGATCCGGCGAGCCGGTCGCGAGGTTCGTCGTCGTCGCCGCTGGATTGACTGGATGGCTCACGCTCGCCGAGGTGCTGCCCGCAAAGTTGCCATCCCCGGCGTACGTCGCCGTCAGCGCCTTGGTCCCTGCCGAGGTCGGGGTCAGAGTGCAGCCTACAGTCGCCACGGTACCGGTGCAGGTATCGCCCGTACCGTCGCTTACCGTCACGTTGCCGGTCGGCGTCCCGCCAGTCGAGGTCACCGTGAACGTCACAGCGATCCCTTGTCCTACCGCGGACGGATCCGGCGTGTGGCCGGTGATCGTGGTCGCGGTCGCGGCTGCGTTCACCGTGACCGTCGCAGTCTCGGTGATCGCGACGGTATTGATCGTGGCGGACACGGTCTTCGACTCCGCCACCGTCGAGCTGAGTGTGCCCGTTGCGACCCCGTTCGCATCGGTCGTCCCCGCCGGCTGGGTCAGCGTGTTCCCCGTCCCCGTCGCCGCCAGCACGACCGTCGCCCCCTGAATCGGGTTCCCACTCGCGTCCCGCGCGGTCACTGTGACGGTCGAGCTGCCGCTCCCAGCCGCGATCGGCGACGTCGCGGTTACGGTGGACTGCGCCGCCGAGACCGTCCCGGCGTTCACCACCACGGTCGCAGTCTGGGTGATCACGACTGAATTGATCGTCGCGGAGACGGTCTTCGAGCCCGCCACCGTGGAGGTGAGCGTGCCCGTGGTCACGCCGCTCGCGTTGGTAGTGGTCCCAGGCTGGGTGAGCGTGTTGCCGTCACCAGTCGCCGCCAGGACCACCGTCGCCCCCTGGATCGGGTTGCCGCTGCCATCCCGGGCGGTCACCGTGATCGTGGAGCTCCCACTCCCCGCCGTGATCGGCGAGGTTGCGGCCACCGTGGACTGCGCTGCTGAGACCGTACCGGGGTTCACCACCACGGTCGCGGTCTGGGTGATCGCGACGGTATTGATCGTCGCCGAGACGGTCTTCGACTCCACCACCGTCGAGCTGAGTGTGCCCGTTGCGACCCCGCTCGCATCGGTCGTCCCGGCCGGTTGCGTCAGCGCGTTCCCCGTCCCCGTCGCCGCCAGCACAACGGTCACCCCCTGGATCGGATTGCCGCTGCCATCCCGGGCGGTCACCGTGATTGTCGAGCTGCCGCTCCCCGCCGCGATCGGCGAGGTGGCGGTCACCGTGGACTGCGCTGCTGAGACTGTTCCGGCGTTCACCACCACCGTCGCGGTCTGGTTGATGCCGACGGAATTGATCGTCGCCGACACGGTCTTCGAGCCGACCACCGTCGAGCTCAAGGTACCCGTCGCGACCCCGGTCGCATCGGTCGTCCCGATGGGCTGGGTCAGCGTGTTCCCCGTGGTCGGGGTGGCCGCGAGCGTCACCGTGGCGCCGGCGATCGGATTGCCGAAGGCATCCTTGGCGGTGACGGTAATCGTGGACGCCCCTCCGCCCGCCGCGATCGGCGACGTGGCGACGACCGTCGACTGGCTCGCCGACACCGTGCCCGAGCCCGTGATGTTGAACGCCGGCGACGCACCGCTGAGCGTGCCGCTCGACGCGGTGAGAGTGTAGCCGCTGCCGGCTTTGTCGATGCTCAAAGCGGAGAACGTAGCCACACCGCTCACCGCGGCGACCGGCCCGCCGCCAGTGAGGGTCCCGCCGCCCGGATTCGTGCCGATCACCAGTGTGACGTTCCCGGTGAACGTGGTGGCGGTGTTCCCCGCGGCGTCCTCCGCCGTCAACTTCACGGCCGGCGTCATCGCCGCCCCGGCAGTCGTGTTGCTGGGCGGCACGGTGAACACCAGCTGGGTCGGCGTGACGGTCGTAATATTGAATAACGGGCTATTCAGGGGGTTCATCCCGCCGGCCGTCGCCCGCAAGCGATAGCCGTTGCCGGCGTTATCGATGGACAGATCGGAGAACGTGGCGACGCCGGCGACGGCGGCCACGTTCTTCGTTCCCGAGAGCGTGCCGTTGCCGGGGTTCGAGTTCGGTGTGATCGACAGCGTGATCGTGCCGGTGAACTGCGTGGCTGTGTTCCCGTTGGCGTCCTGTGCCGTCACCTGCACTGGCGGTGTGATCACGGCTCCCGCCGGCGTGTTGCTCGGCGGCACGGTGAACGCGATCTGCGTCACCGCCCCGGCGGTGCCATTGGCGCTGAAAGTCACCGGGTTACCCGTGATCCCGGACCCGGAGGCGGTGGCGATGAGGGTGTTCGTGCCCACCGTCGTGCTGAGGGTCCAGCTCCCTACCGTCGCGACGCCGCTGCCGTTGGTGGTCTGACTCCCGCCCGTGACGCTGCCGCTCCCCGGATCGGGCGCGAACGTCACCGCGACGCCCGCCACCGGATTGCCGGCGCCATCCCGCACGAGCACCGAGGGCGGTGACGCGACCGTGGTCCCAGCGGTCGCCGACTGCGTGGTCGGGCTGTTGCTCGTGATCGCCGCCGCCGCGCCCGAGCCCAGCGTGATCGACGCAGTGGCTGAGGTGAGGGAGCCTGCGGCAAAGCTCAACGTGTAGTTCCCGGCTGTGCCGCTGAGGGTGAGCCCGTTGAACACCGCCGCCCCCGTCGAGCCCGTGGTGGCGGTCGCGTTGCTGGGTGTGGCGCCCGCCGGCGTTATGCTCGCCGTCACGGTCGTACCGCTCTGGCTCACAGGATTGCCATTCACATCCGCGATCTGGAGCACGGGCTGCTGGCCCAACGCTATGCCGCTCTGCGCCGCGCTGGACGGCGGCGTCGTGAAGGCGAGCTTCGCCGGCGGGCCGGCGTTGACGACGACCGTCGCGGTCTGAGCGATCGCGACGCCGTTCACCGTCGCCGAGACGGTCTTCGACTCCGCCACGGTGGAGGCGAGCGTCCCGGTGCTAGCGCCGCTCGCGTCCGTCGGAGCGGGCTGCGTGAACGTGTTGCCGGAGCCCGTGGCCGCCAGCACCACGGTGGCCCCCTGGACCGGATTGCCGCCGGCGTCGCGCGCGGTCACCGTGATGGTCGAGGTGCCGCTCCCCGCCGTAATGGGCGAAGTGGCGGCCACGGTCGATTGGGCCGCCGAGACCGCGCCCGCGGTGACGACCACCGTCGCCGTCTGGGTAATCGCAAGGTTGTTGATAGTCGCCGACACGGTCTTCGACTCCGCCACCGTCGAGCTGAGCGTGCCGGTCGCCACCCCGCTCGCATCGGTCGTCCCCACGGGCTGGGTCAACGTGTTCCCCGTCCCCGCCGCCGCGAGCACGACCGTCGCTCCCGCGATCGGGTTGGCGTTCGCGTCCCGCGCGGTCACCGTGATCGTCGAGGTCCCGCCTCCCGCGGCGATCGGTGAGGTCGCGGTGACCGTCGACTGCGCCGCCGACACGGTGCCAGGGTTCACGACCACGGTCGCGGTCTGCGTGATCGCCACCGTATTGATCGTGGCGGACAGGGTCTTGGAGCCTGCCCCCGTCGAGCTCAACGTCCCTGTTGCGACGCCGCTCGCATCGGTGGTCCCGACCGGCTGCGTCAGCGCGTTCCCCGTGGTCGGCGTGGCCGCGAGCGTCACCGTCGCCCCCTGAATGGGGTTGCCGTTCGCGTCCCGGGCGGTGACGGTGATCGTGGAGCTCCCGCTCCCCGCCGTGATCGGCGAGGTCGCACTCACCGTCGACTGGACCGCGGACACCGTGCCCGCGTTCACCACCACGGTCGCGGTCTGGGTGATGGCGACCGTATTGATCGTCGCCGAGACGGTCTTCGACTCCGCCACCGTCGAGCCGAGCGTGCCTGTCGCCACCCCGCTCGCGTTGGTCGTTCCCCCCGGCTGCGTCAGCGTGTTCCCCGTCCCCGTCGCCGCCAGGACGACCGTCGCTCCCTGAATCGGGTTGCCGTTGGCATCCCGCGCCGTCACCGTGATCGTCGAGGGCCCGCTCCCCGCCGCGATCGGCGAGGTCGCGGCCACCGTGGACTGCGCGGCGGAGACCGTGCCCGCGTTCACCACCACGGCCGCCGTCTGCGTGATGCCAACCGTATTGATCGTGGCCGACACGGTCTTCGAGCCCGCCACGGTCGAGCTCACGGTGCCCGTTGCGACGCCGTTCGCATCGGTCGTCCCCGCAGGCTGGGTCAGCGTGTTCCCGTTCGTAGGGGTAGCGGCGAGGGTGACGGTGGCTCCCTGAATCGGATTCCCATTCCCGTCCCGGGCGGTCACGGTGATCGTGGAGCTCCCACTCCCGGCCGTGATCGGCGAGGTCGCGGTGACCGTGGACTGCGCCGCTGAGACTGTGCCCGGATTCACGACCACGGTCGCCGTCTGGGTGACCCCGACACCGTTAGCTGTCGCCGACACCGTCTTCGATTCCGCTACCGTCGAGCTGAGGGTGCCCGTCGCCACGCCGCTCGCGTTCGTCGTGGTCGCAGGCTGCGTCACCGTGTTGCCCGCCCCCGTGGCGGAGATGACTACCGTCGCCCCGGCTACTGGATTGTCCAACGCGTCCCGCGCCGTCACGGTAATCGTCGACGCGCCGCTTCCGGCGGTAATCGGCGACATCGCAGTCAAGCTCGAGTGCGTCCCCGACACGGTGCTGGCCGTCACCACGACCGTCGCGGTCTGGGTGATCGCGATGGTGTTGATCGTCGCCGACACGGTCTTCGATTCCGCTACGAGCGAGCCGAGGGTCGCCGTCGCGACGCCGTCCATGTTGGTCGGTCCGCTCGGCTGCGTCAGCGTATTCCCGGCACCCGTCGCCGACACGACCACCGTCGCGCCCGCGACGGGGTTCCCGAACCCGTCCTTGGCAGTGACCGTGATCGTCGAGGTCCCGGTGCCGGCCGCGATCGGCGAGGTCGCCGTGACCGTGGACTGCGCCGCGGTGACTGTGCCCGTGTTCACGACCACGGTCGCGGCCTGGGGGATGGCGACTGAATTGATCGTCGCCGACACGGTCTTGGAGCCGGCCGCGGTCGACGACAGAGTGCCCGTCGCGACGCCATTCGCGTCCGTCGTCCCCACCGGCTGCGTCAGCGTATTCCCCGTGGTAGGCGTGGCCGCCAACGTCACCGTCGCCCCGCTGATGGGATTCCCGCTCGCATCGCGGGCCGTCACAGTGATGGTCGAGCTGCCGCTCCCCGCCGTGATGGGCGACGTCGCGGTGACGGTGGACTGGGCTGCCGAGACCGTCCCCGCGGTTACGACCACCATCGCCATCTGCGTGACCGCGACGCCGTTGATGGTGGCCGAGACCGTCTTGGACTCGGCGACGGTCGATGCCAGCGTCCCGGTCGCCACGCCACTGGCATCGGTCGCGCCGCTTGGCTGGGTCAGCGTGTTCCCGGTCGTGGGCGTGGCCGCGAGAGTCACGGTGGCGCCCTGAATCGGGTTGCCGTTCGCGTCCCGCGCGGTCACCGTGATCGTCGAGGTCCCGCTTCCCGCGGCGATCGGGGAGGTCGCGCTCACCGTGGATTGCGCGGCGGAGACCGTCCCGGCGTTCACCACCACGGTCGCGGTCTGCGTGATCGCGACCGTATTGATCGTGGCGGACACGGTCTTGGCCCCCGCCGCGGTCGACGACAGAGTGCCCGTCGCCACGCCATTCGCGTCCGTCGTCCCCACCGGCTGCGTCAGCGTATTCCCCGTGGTAGGCGTGGCCGCCAACGTCACCGTCGCCCCGCTGATTGGATTCCCGCTCGCATCGCGGGCCGTCACCCTGATGGTCGAGCTCCCGCTCCCGGCCGTGATCGGCGACGTGGTCGTGACGGTGGACTGGGCCGCCGAGACCGTCCCCGCCGTCACCACGACGGTCGCCGTCTGCGTGACGGGGACTGAATTGATCGTCGCCGACACGGTTTTCGATTCCGCCACCGTCGAGCTGAGCGCGCCGGTCGCGACACCGCTCGCGTTGGTCGTCCCCACCGGCTGGGTCAGCGTGTTTCCCGTGCCCGTCGCTGCCAGGACGACCGTCGCCCCCTGAATCGGGTTCCCGTTGCCATCGCGGGCCGTCACCGAGATCGAGGAGCTGCCGCTCCCCGCCGTGATCGGCGACGTGGCGGCGACCGTGGACTGAGCCGCCGAGGCCGTTCCCGCGCTCACGACCACCGTCGCCGTCTGCGTGATGGCGACTGAATTGATGGTCGCCGAGACGGTCTTCGACTCCGCCACCGTCGAGGTGAGCGAGCCCGTCGCCACTCCGCTCGCATCGGTCGTCCCGACCGGCTGGGTCAGCGTGTTCCCGTTGCCCGTGGCCGTGAGCACGACTGTGGCTCCCGTGATCGCGTTGCCGTTGGCATCCCGGGCCGTCACCGTGATGCTCGAGCTCCCGCTCCCCGCCGTGATCGGGGAGGTGGCACTCACCGTCGACTGGGCCGCGGACACCGTGCCCGCGGTTACGACCACGGTCGAAGTCTGCGTGATGGCGGCTGAATTGATCGTCGCCGACACGGTCTTCGACTCCGCCACCGTCGAGCTGAGGGTGCCCGTCGTCACCCCGCTCGCGTTGGTCGTCCCAACCGGCTGGGTCAGCGTGTTCCCGGTCCCCGTCGCCGCCAGCACGACCGTCGCTCCCTGAATCGGATTCCCGTTGCCATCCCGCGCGGTCACGGTGATGGTCGAGCTGCCGCTCCCCGCCGTGACTGGCGACGTGGCGGTGACCGTGGACTGCGTGGTGGAGACAATACCGGCGGTGATATTGAAGGCGCTGCTGGTTTGACCGCTGAGACTCGTGCTCGCGGCGGTCAGGGTGTAGCCGGTGCCCGCCTTGTCGATCGACAGGTTACTGAAGGTCGCTACGCCGCTCACCGCCGCGACCGCCGGAGTGCCCCCGGTCAGGGTTCCCCCGCTGGGATTCGTGCCGATCGCCAGTGTGACCCCGTTCGTGGCAGTGGTCACGCGGTTGTTGAACGGATCGCGAATCTCGACCTGCACCGCCGGCGTCATCGTCGCCCCGGCGGTCGTGCTGGCCGGCGGCAGGACCACGAAGGTCAGATTGTTCGCGGTGGCGGGGCCGACCGTGACCGTCGGCTGCTGGGCGATCGCGACGCCGCCGACCGTCGCCGAGACCGTCTTGGTCTCGGCCTGGGTCGAGCTCAGGGTGCCCGTGGTCACACCATTCGCATCAGTCACGCCGGCCGGCTGAGTAAGGGTGTTGCCGGTCGAGGGGGACACCGCGAGCACAACCGCTTTCCCCTTAATGGGATTACCGAACTGATCGAGCGCGGTCACGGTGATTGTACTGGCGCTGCTGCCGCTCGAGGCGGTGATCGCGGTCGGCGCGGCGACTACGGTGGTGCGCGACGCGCTCACCGACCCGGCGACGGCATACGCAATGAACTGTACAGGCGAGCCCACGCTCGTGGCCTGGGCCGTCTGCACGCTGTCGGTCGACGAGCGGTGCGTCCCCAGCGTCCAGTTGGTGGAAGCGATCCCGTTGGCGTCGGTAACCGAGCTCGGGGCGCTCACCGACCCGCCGCCGCCGAGCACCGACCAGCTGACGGTGACGCCGGAGACGGGGTTGTTGAGCACGTCGCGCACCACGACCGAGATCGGGGTGGGAAGGCTCTGGCCCACCGTGTCGGTCTGCGAGTTCCCGCCGTTGATCGCCATCTGCGTGGCGCCACCGACCTGAGCCGTCATGGTGAACGTCACAGTGGGGACACCAGACGCGCTGGCGGTCGTCGTTTGGGTTCCCGGGGTCGGGCCGAGCGTGCGCGTGGTCTGCGCGTGCCCGCTCCCGTTCGTCACCGACGCCCCCGGATTTACCGAGCCGCCACCTGTCGCCGCCGCCCAGGTCACCGTGACGCCACCGACCGGATTGCCGTTGGCGTCGGTCACCAGCACGTCATGCGGCGTCGCGAGCGTCGTACCCACCTGCCCCGTGAGATTGTCACCCGAGAACTTCACCATCGAGGCCGCGCCGCCGACCTTGGCGGTATCGACGAACGTGATGGGATTGCCCGTCAGCCCCGGCGCCGTCGCGGTCACCGTGTCGGGCTTGGCTTGGGTCCCGAGAGTCCAGCTCGTGACCTGCGCGATGCCGCTCGCGGCCGTCGTCTGGTTGGCGCCGGTAATGGTCCCGTTCGTCGTCCCCTGGGCCGCGAACGTCACCGCCGTGCCGGCGACGGGGTTGCCGCTCACGTCGCGCACGATCACCGACGGTGGGGTCGCGACCGCCGTGCCCGCCGTGGCCGTCTGATTGTTGCCGGCGCTCACCGCGATCTGGGTGGCGGTCCCGGCTGTCACCATCACCGCCGTAGAAGTGATGGCGGTCAGCGTCCCCGACGTGAACGTCAGCGTCCGCGTGCCGGTCGTGCCGGTGATGGTGAGCCCGCTGAACAGCGCCGCACCGGATGCGTTCGTCAGTACCGCGGTCGTCGGAGACAGGGTCCCGCCCCCGGTGGCGATCGCCGGGGTCACTCCCACCGCGGCCTGCGCGACGTTGTTCCCGCTGGCGTCCTGCAGCTGTGCCACCGGCTGCTGCGGGAAGGCGATCGCGTTCGGGACGCTCGCCGACGGCTGCGTCGTCAGGGCCAGCTTCGCCGCGGGCCCGGGGTTGAGGGTGATCGCATTCGTGGTATCGGGCGTCAACGTTCCCGAGCCCATCTGCAGACGATAAACGCCAACGGTGCCGCTGATGGCGATACCGCTGAACGTGGCCGCGCCGTTCGCCGCCGTCGTCGCGGTCGCGTTAACGATGGTGGCGCCCGCGGGCCCGGTGGCCACCGTAGCAGTGACGACCGTCCCTGCCTGGGCGACGTTGTTGTTGTTCGCGTCCTGCAGCTGCACCACCGGCTGGACGCTCAACGCCACCCCGCTCGCGCCGCTCGCTGACGGCTGCATGGTGAGCAGCAGCTTCGTGGCGCCGCCCGCGGTGGCGGTGGCGGTGAAGCTCACCGGCGAGCCGGTGAGGCCCGACACAGTCGCGGTGGCCCCTTGCGTGCCGGCAGCCGGACCAAGGACACGGGTCGCCGACGCGATGCCGTTCGCACCCGTGACCGACGAGGGGGTGATCGACCCACCGCCGGTGACCGCCCAGCTGAGAGTGATCCCGTTGACCGGGTTCGCCGCTCGATCGGTGACGAGGACGGTGTAG
>DASZCN010000141.1:0-21568 GCA_035943095.1 Gemmatimonadales bacterium
CCGACTACCGCGTGGCGCTCTACCGCCTCGCCGGCCTGAGCGAGGCGAGCGGGCGCCCCCAGCGTGGTCTCGTGGGGCACGACGTGCTGCAGAAATTCGCGGTCGTGATCGACTACCGGCTGCGCCGCGTACAGCTGTACGACGCGGCGCATTACTTCTACAAGGGTGATGGCGCGTCGGTGCGGTTCACTCCCGATGCCGACCTTCCGCTGCTCCGCGCGTCCGTCAAGGTCCAGGGCCGATCCATCGCTGCTCGGCTCCTGCTCGACACCGGCGCGTCGGGACTATGCGTCATTCTGACCGCCCCCTTCGGCGAGCAACACAGGCTCTCGCTCCTGCGTCCCGCCATCGAGGCGCCGATCGGCACCGGTCTCGTGGGTGAGCTGCATGGGTTCATCGTGCGTCTACAGGAGCTCCGCCTTGGAGGCGTCAAGGTCAGGGGTCCCACCACCGGCGTGGGCGGGGAGCACAAGGGCTTTCTCGGGCGCACGGACATCGACGGCGTGATCGGCAACTCGGTCTTCGAGGGGTCGCGGCTGATTGTGGACTACGCCCGCCACCGCGCCATCGTCGAGCGCGGAGTCCAGGGCGGCCCGACGTGCGATTACGACATGAGTGGCCTGCGGCTCGTGGCCCGAGGACGAGGGCTCAAGGAGCTCGTGGTGGACTACGTGGTCCCGCACAGCCCGGGCGCGGACGCGGGGATCGTGGCCGGCGACGAGGTCCTGCTGATCGACGGCTACCATGAGGGCGACGTCGACCTGAGCGATGTCCGGCAATACCTCCGCATCGAAGGCGCCGTGCGACAGCTCGTGCTGCTCCGGCACGCAGACACGCTGCGAGTGGCGCTGAAGTTGAGACGGCTGCTCTGAGAAGCAGGTTGGGGGAGGGGGTGGAGGTTGGGGGAGGTTGGGGGAGGTTGCTCCACGCGGTCACCTCCCCCATCCTCCCGAACCTTCCCCAACCTTCCGAACCTCCCTACGCCGTGAGGCGTAGCGCGGACACCCGCCACGCCGCGATCGCCGCTGCCACGAGACACCCAGCCCCGCCCACGGCGATCGCGACGGGCGCGCCGGTGTGCTCCGCGATGAGCCCGGCCTGAAAGGCGCCGAGCGGTGCCATACCCACGAACACGAACGCGTACAACGCCATCACCCGGCCGCGCAGCTCGTCGGGCACCAGCGTCTGCAGCATGGTGTTGGCGAGGGCGGTGGTGACGATCATCGCGCAGCCCGCCAGCGCGAGCAGCGCCAGCGCCACGCCGAAGGACCGCGCGGCGGCGAACAACATCAGGAGAATCCCGAACGCGGCGCCGCCATCGAGGAGGACCACTCCCTTGCGAACGCGCCGTCCCGCGAGAGCCAGGCCCAGCGCCCCGAGCATCGCGCCCACGCCCACTCCCGCCATCAGCACACCGTAGCCACGCGCGTCCGTATGCAAGACATCGCGCGCCACCACCGGCATCAGCACGAGAAACGGGAACCCCAGCACGCTGAAGACCGCGACGAGCATCACGAGCGCCGCCATGCGGGCATCCCGCAGGACGAAGCTGAGTGCCTCGCGGACACCCTCCCACGCGGACGGCGGCGACGGGTGATGCGTTGCGGGCGGGAGCCGGATCGCGAGCAGACCAGCGATGACGGCGAGGTAGCTCACCCCGTTCAGGAAGAAGCACATCCCTATCCCCGCGGCACCGATCAGGACCCCCGCCACGGCCGGGCCCACGATCCGCGCGGCGTTGAACATCGACGAGTTCAGGGCGATGGCGTTCATCAGGTCCTCCCGCCCCACCAGCTCGGCGATGAACGCCTGCCGCGCGGGAATGTCGAAGGCATTGACGATCCCGAACAGCACGGCCAGCGCCATCACCTGCCACGTCGTGACCGTCTTGGTCCACACGAGCGCGGCCAGCGCCAGCGCTTCCAGCATCTGCAAGATTTGCGTCCACACGATCAGGCGGCGCTTGTCCACGCGATCCACGATGACGCCGGCGTATAGCGTGAACAGCAGCACGCCGAAAGACCGGAGCGCCTGGTTCAGCCCGACCGCGAAGGGCGAGTTGGTGAGCTCGAGCACCAGCCATCCGAGCGCCACCGATTGCATCCACGTGCCGATCAGCGAGATGCCCTGCCCAAAGAAGAAGAAGCGGAAGTTGCGGTAGGAGAGCGCTCCGAGGCGAAACCTGGCTTCGTCCATTGCGGGAAAGCTCGCCCGCGCCCGATATTCCGGGTAGGGAGCCGATGAAATACACGACCTACAGTCGCTACCTGCCCGAGCTGGCCGACACCGTCAACCTCCAGGCCTTGCTCGATCAGCTCGCCGATTTCCTCCTCCAGTCGGGCTTCGCCGGAGGCGCGTACGCCCACCCGTTCTGGGGGGAGTTCGGGGAGGACGAGGCCGACCGCTCGCTCGACGCCCTGCGCCAGGCCATCCTGCAGGCGCTCATGGATTCGGGCACGCTCACCCCCGAGATGCTCAAGCTCTTGCGCGGCGAATCGACCGGTGACGCGGCGCGCGACGCCGACCTCGAGCGGCAGATGGGCGAGCTACTCGACAAGATCGTCCAGAAGCTGATCTCCGAGGGCTACTTGAACGTTGCCGAGGCGCCGAAGATGCCGGCGGGACAACAGCCCCTGTTCGGGCCGGGCGGGATGGCCAAGGAGGCCGCCCAGCAGGTGCAGTTCAACCTTACGGAGAAGGGCATCGACTTTCTCGGCTATCGTACGCTGAAACACCTGTTGGGGAGCATCGGCAAATCGAGCTTCGGCGCGCACGACACCGAGCACCTCGCCACCGGCGTCGAGGCCGAGGCGGCGAGCAAGCCCTATGCCTACGGCGACACCCTCAACCTCGACGTGAATGCCACGCTCACCAACGCGCTGCAGCGCGAGGGCCTGGGGGTGCCGATCAACCTCGAGTACGACGACCTGATGGTGCACCAGGCCGAATACCGCTCGTCGTCGGCCACGGTGCTGATGCTCGACTGCTCGCACTCGATGATCCTGTACGGGGAGGATCGCTTCACCCCGGCTAAGAAAGTGGCCCTCGCGCTCACACATCTCATTCGCACCCAGTTCCCGGGCGACACGCTGCGCGTGGTGCTGTTCCACGACACGGCGGAAGAGATCCCGCTGGCGCAGCTGGCGCGCGCGCAGGTCGGGCCGTATCACACCAACACGGCGGAAGGACTCAAGCTGTCGCGACGGATGCTCATGGCGCAGCGCAAGGACATGCGCCAGATCATCATGATCACCGACGGCAAACCCTCGGCGCTCACGGAGCCCAACGGCAAGATCTACATCAATTCGATGGGGCTCGACCCCAAGATTCTGCAGGCGACGTACGGCGAGGTGGCGCTGTGCCGGCGGTCGGGAATCATGATCAACACCTTCATGCTCGCCCGGGATCGGAGTCTCGTGGAGTTCGTCAAGAAGGTGTCGGCGATTTGCCGGGGCAAGGCCTACTTCACGAACACGATGACCCTCGGCCAGTTCATCCTGATGGACTTCATGCGGCGAAAGACGCGGCGAGTTAGCTGACGCCGCGCGCGGCCCCAGTGCCGTGACCCAGCCCGTCGTCTTCGGTTCCCACGAGGAAAAAACGCTCGCCCAGCTGCGCGATGTGGCGACCCGTGCAGAGCGCGTGGCCCTGATGGCCGACGGGCACCTCGGCTACGTGATGCCGATCGGCGGCGTGGCCGCGTACCGCGACCGGGTGAGCGTGGTGGGCGTGGGGTTCGACATCGCCTGTGGCAACGCGGCGATCCGCACGGATCGCCGGCTCGAGAGCTTCACGCGGGCCGACTTCGAGCGCGTGGCGGACGAAATCCAGAGCACCATCTCGTTCGGCATGGGCCGCACCAATCGGGCCGACGACGCACCGACCGATCATCCGCTCTTCGAGCACGCGGCGTGGGACGCGCTGCCGGGCAAGCACGAGCGGGATGGGCTGCGCGCCAAGGCGCGCAACCAGCTGGGCACGGTCGGCAGCGGCAACCACTACGTGGACGTGTTCGCGGACGAGCGCGGCGACATCTGGGTGGGTGTGCACTTCGGCAGCCGGGGATTCGGGCACACGGTCGCGTCGGGCTTCCTCGCACTATCGCAAGGAAAGAAATGGGGCGAGCGGGTGCCGGAGGCCGAGACGCTGCTTCCCCTGGCGCTGCCGCTGGGGCACGACTACTGGCACCTGATGACGCTGGCTGGCGAGTACGCCTACGCGGGGCGGGAGTGGGTGGCGCGCAAGGTGGTGGAGATCCTGGGCGGCAACGAGCTGGAGCTGGTGCACAACCACCACAACTTCGCCTGGAAGGAGACCCATGGCGGGACGGAGTACGTAGTGGTCCGGAAGGGCGCGACGCCGGCGTTTCCGGGGCAAAAGGGATTCGTGGGCGGCTCGATGGGCGACAACGCCGTGATCATCGAAGGCGCGCGGCACGACTCGGAGCAGCAACGGGCGTCGCTGTATTCGACGGTGCATGGCGCCGGGCGGGTGATGTCGCGGACAGCGGCGCGAGGTAAGGTGAACCGGAAGACCGGCGTGGTGCTCACGCCCGGCAAGGTGACGTGGGACATGCTCAACTCATGGGTGGCAGGCAAGGGCGTGATTCTGCGGGGTGGCGGCCGGGATGAGTCGCCGCACGCGTACCGGCGGCTGCCGGACGTACTGGCGGCGCAGGGCGACACCGTGACGGTGCTGCATACGCTCACGCCGCTCATCGTGGTGATGGCGGGAGAGAAGGAGTTCGATCCGTACAAAGACTAGCGCGTCCTGGAGGCCCTCGAATGCTCCCGTTCGCCTTCGGCGCCGATGCTCTTTCTACTACTCGCCGTGATTCACTGGGCGATTTGACCCGATTCCCGTCGTCAACGAGCTTGCGACCCGTCGCCGCGCGTCCACGTCCAAGGCGCGACACGAGGCCGCGAACTATCCGACGTAACGGAGGGGACTCGACATGGATAACGACCGGACAGTGAGACTCGTCACGCGACGCGAGATGTTACTGAGCGGCGCGGCGGCGGTGGGCGGTATGGTGTGGACCCGATTGATCCCGCCAGGCTTCGCCCAGCAGCCCGCCGACCACCTCGCCGCCTTCCGCGCGCAGATCGGTGCCACGCCGATCCAGACACAGAAACTCGCCGAAAACATCACCTTGCTCTCCGGCCCGGGCGGCAACGTGGTGGTGCTGCTCGGATCGGACGGCAAGCTCGTCGTCGACACGTTCGTGCGGCCCGCGTGGCCGAAGCTCGAGGAGACGCTGGCGGGCCTGAGCAGCGCGCCGGTGCACGTCGTCATCAACACGCACTGGCACTTTGACCACGCCGACAATAACGCGCCGCTCCATGCCGCCGGCGCAACGGTCGTGGCGCACGTAAACACGAAACAACGTCTGTCCGAACGGCACCATACCGCGTTTCTCGACCTCGACGTGCCTCCGTCGCCGGCGAATGGGCTTCCGCAGCGAACGTTCGCGGACAGCCACTCCCTGAGCTTCGGCGGAGAAACACTCGCGCTCGCGCACTTCGCACCCGCCCACACAGACACCGACATCTACGTGCACTTTCCGCGAGAGAACGTCTTGCACGTGGGCGACATTTTCTTCAACGGCCGGTACCCGTTCATCGACGGCGGCACCGGCGGGGCGATCAGCGGCATGGTCGCGGCCGCCGACAGAGCCCTGTCCCTGGCCGACAAGGACACGAAGATCGTCCCGGGCCACGGCGCCCTCGCGACCAAGGCCGACCTCGCCACGTACCGCGACATGCTGGCGAGCGCGCGCGACCGCGTGCAGAAGCTCAAGTCGGCGGGCAAGTCGATGGCGGAAGCCGTCGCGGCGAAACCGTTCGCCGATCTCGAGGCGACGTGGGGCAAAGGCCGGTTCAACGGGGACACGTTCGTGCAGATCGTCTATACGACACTGTAGCAGCACGCGGAGATCGTCACCAAGAAGTAGGGGCGCCGCCACGGCTCCCTGGTTAAATTGCCAGCGTGAGCGAGTTCGTCTTCGGCACGCACAACGCCGCGTTCGTACAGGTGATGTACGAGCAATACCTGCGGGACCCCTCCTCCGTCGGGGAGGAGTGGCGGCGGTTGTTCGATAATGGCAGGCTGGCGGAGCTGCCGGTCATCCCAACGGACCGTCAAGAAGTACTAGGGAGAGGGGAGAAGGGAGAGGTACCCTCCGTTGCACCGCCACGGACCTCTCCCCTCTCCCCTCTCCCCGGTGCATTGACGCCCATCACCGGTCCGGCCGCTCGGTTAGCGCAGAACATGACGGACTCCCTGACCGTGCCGACGGCCACGTCCTTCCGCGAGATCCCCGTCGACGTGCTCGATGCCCGGCGTCGCGAGTTGAACGCGCAGCTCGCGGCGGGCGGCAAGAAGATTTCCTTCACTCATCTCATCGGCTTCGCAATCGCGCGGGCCGCGCGCGAGCTTCCGGTGATGACGCATGCCTTCCAGGAGGTAGACGGGAAGCCGCACCGTCTGGATCCGCATGGCGTGAACCTCGGGCTTGCGGTGGACGTGGAAAAGAAAGACGGGAGCCGCGCACTGCTCGTGCCGGTCATCAAGCACGCCGAAGCCATGGACTTCGCGACGTTCCACGCGATCTACGAGACGCTGGTCGAGAAGGCACGTACCAATCGGCTCCTCCCGGATGACTTCGCGGGCGCGACCATCACGCTCACGAACCCCGGCACCATCGGTACGGTCGCCTCGGTACCCCGCCTCCTGAAGGGCCAGGGCTCGATCATCGCGACCGGCGCGATCCGGACAATCGGGGCCGCGAAGGTCATGACGATCACGTCGACCTATGATCATCGGATCATTCAAGGCGCCGAGTCGGGGATGTTCCTCCGTCGCCTCGACGACCTGCTCCAGGGCGCAGACAACTTTTACGGATCGGTGTTTGAGAGTCTGGGACTCAAAGGGAGCGGGGAGCAGGGAGCGGTACCTTCCGCCGCCCCGGTGGGAACCGCTCCCCGCTCCCCGGTCCCCGGTGTCGTGGTCGAGGCCGGCGTTGAAGATCTGAAACACGTCGCCGCCGCCATGGCCCTCGTGAAAGCGATCCGCCACTTCGGCCACCTCGCCGCGCGGCTCGATCCCCTCGGCTCCGAGCCCCCCGGCGACCCGGCACTGGACCCGGGGCCCTTGGGGCTCACGCCGGAGATCATGGCTCGGATCCCGGCCGACGTGCTGCGGATCTACGTGCCGGGCCGCACGCTGGCCGAGGCGTATCCAAGACTGCAAGCGACGTATTGCGGGACGATCTCGTACGAGGTCGAGCACATCGGCAGCCATCAGGAACGCCTGTGGCTCCGTCAGGTGATCGAGTCGGGCGAGCACCGCAAGCCGCTCACGCCCGAGCAAAAGCGCAAGCTGCTCGCACGCCTTACCGCGGTCGAGACGCTCGAGCGGTTCCTCCACAAGGCATACTTGGGTCAAAAGCGCTTCTCGATCGAAGGGCTCGACGTCCTGGTGCCGATGCTCGACGAAACGATCGAGCGGGCCGGCGCGAGCGGCGCGCGGCGCATCGTGTTGGGCATGGCGCACCGTGGTCGCTTGAACGTCCTCGCGCACATCGTGGGTCTCCCCTACGAGACGATCTTCGCGGAGTTCGAGGGCGGCCGGCACGTGGAGGAAACGCTCACGCCGGAAGGCGGCACGGGGGACGTGAAGTACCACCACGGCGCCGACGGTGTGTACCAGACTGCCGCGGGCAAGCCCGTCAACATCACGCTCACGCCGAATCCGAGTCACCTAGAGGCGGTGAACCCCGTGGTGGAGGGGCGGGCCCGGGCGAATCAGACCAATCGTCGCGGCAAGGAAGCGATCACCGACGGGACCGTAGCCCTTCCGGTGCTGATCCATGGCGACGCGTCGTTCGCCGCCCAGGGCGTGGTGGCCGAGACGTTCAACCTCGCGCGACTGAAGGGCTACACCACGGGCGGCACCATCCACTTGATCGCGAACAATCAACTCGGCTTCACCACGGATGCGAAGGAGGGGCGCTCGACCGACTACTCGAGCGATCTGGCCAAGGGATTCGACGCTCCGATCATTCACGTGAACGCGGACGATCCGGAAGCGTGCCTCGCCGCGGCGCGGCTCGCCATGATGTACCGCGACAAGTTCCACGCCGACGTGGTGATCGACGTGGTGGGCTATCGCCGCTACGGCCACAACGAGGGCGACGAGCCGGCGTACACGCAGCCGGTGATGTACGAGCGCATCAAGCAGACGCCCACGGCGCGCCAGCACTATGCCGACCAGTTGGTGCGCGAGGGCGTTCTCCAGGAATCGCAGCCGGCCGCGGAAGCCGACCAGATGTATCAGCGATTGACCGACATCGAGCAGTCGCTCAAGGCGCATCTGCGCGAGGAGGGGGCCGGCGAGGAGCCGCAGCGCATCTCCGGCGCGCAAACATCCCCGGCCGAGCCCGACACCGCGGTCGCCGCGCCGCTGCTCACGACCTTGAACGAGCAGCTGCTTCAGGTCCCGGACGGGTTCACGGTCATCCCCAAGCTCCAAAAGCAGCTCGAGCGACGCCGTCCCGCGCTGGCCGAGGGACAGATCGAATGGGCGCATGCCGAGGCGCTCGCGTTCGCGTCCCTCGTGAGCGAGGGGACGGCGATCCGGCTCACGGGGCAGGACACGGAGCGCGGCACGTTCAGCCAGCGTCACCTCGTCCTGCACGATGCCAGGGACGGGCGGCGCTACGCGCCGATCCAGAATCTCCCGGGTGCGCGCGCGCCGTTCGAGCTGCACAACAGCCCGCTGTCCGAGTTTGCCTGCCTCGGCTTCGAGTACGGATACGCCGCCGCGGCGCCCGAGACGCTCGTGCTGTGGGAGGCGCAGTACGGGGACTTCACCAACGGCGGCGAAGTGATCATCGATCAGTTCATCATCGCCGGACTCGCCAAGTGGGGACAGACGTCGCGGCTCACGCTCCTATTGCCGCACGGGTACGAGGGACAAGGACCGGAGCATTCGAGCGCCCGGATCGAGCGGTTCCTCGCGCTCGGCGCGGAGGGAAATATCCGGATCGCGAACTGCACCACGCCGGCGCAATACTTCCATTTGTTGCGGCGCCAGGCGCGGCACGCGGAGCTCCGCCCGCTCGTGCTCTTCACGCCCAAGAGCCTGCTGCGCCTGCCGCAGGCCAGCTCGCGGCTCGAGGACTTGACCGGCGGGCGGTTCCAGCCGGTGCTCGACGATCGCGGGGCGGCAGAGCGCCGCGACGGGGTGCGCCGGCTGATCCTGTGCAGCGGGAAGGTCTATTACGACCTGACGCTCGCGCCGGCGCGGGCGCAGGTTGGCCATATGGCGATTGGGCGCGTGGAGCTGATGTATCCGTTCCCGCGCGAGGAGCTGGCGGCACTGGTACGGGGCTATCCCAACCTGCAGGAGATCGTGTGGGTCCAGGAAGAGCCGCGTAACATGGGACCGCAGAAGTTCATGCTGCCCCAGCTGCGTGAGCTGGTCCCACCGTCCATCACGCTTCAGGCGATCGCGCGTCCCGAGCGCTCCAGTCCGGCAGAAGGTTATCCCGCAGCGCATCAGGTGGAGCAAGCGCGGATCGTGGCGGCGGCGTTCGCCGCCTGATGCGACCAGCGCTCCCGTTCCTCCTCGGACTCTCCTTCCTCGGCGGAGATGGCGGGTGGTCCGCGGCCGCACCGCTCCCCGAGCCGATCCAGGAGCTTTCTGCCGCGGTCTTGCACGGCCATATCTACGTCGCGGGCGGGATCGACCGCCATGGACGACCCACCAGCGCCGCGTTCCGCTACGACCCCTCGGTAAATCGGTGGGACCGGATCGCCGACTTGCCCGTCGCCCGTCACCACATGCCGCTCGCGGTCGTGGACGACACGCTCTATGCGATCGGTGGGCTCGCGGAGCAGACGTTCGTTCCCGTCAATACCCTCTGGCTCTATCGGGAGGACGTAAACCGGTGGGAGCGCCGAGCGCCACTGCCCGCGCCGCGCGGCGCATCGGCGGTGGGCGTCGTGAACGGCAAGCTCATCGTCGTGGGCGGCTGGACCGCGGGAAGGCGGCTCGTCGCCGCAAGCGCGATGTACGACCCGGCGACCGATCGCTGGCGCGACGCGGCTCCCATTCCGACGCCCCGTGACCATTTGAGCGCCGCCACGGTGGACGGCATTGTGTACGCGATCGGCGGTCGCCCGTTCGATTCCGGACGGAATTTCGACGTAGTCGAGGCCTACGACCCGGCGACCGATCGCTGGACGCGGCGGTCCCCGATGCCGAGCCGGCGTGGCGGCCTCGCTGCCGCGGCGCTCGACGGGAAGATCCACGTGGTGGGGGGCGAGGCGCGCAGCTCGGTGTTCGCGAACCACGAGGTGTACGACCCGGCCACCGATCGGTGGGCGCCGGCGCCGGCCCTCCCCGCCGCGCGGCACGGCCTCGCGGCAGCCGCGCTCGGAGGCAAGCTCTACGTGATCGGCGGCGGGCCGAGGCCCGGGTTCGCCCAGACGGACGCGGTCGACGTATTCACGCCGTGACGAGCCGCAGCCGGTTCCGTGCGGCCTCGAGCGCCCGCTCGTAGCTCGGACCGCCGATGAGCGCCTTGAGTCGGCCACTCACCGGCACGACCATCAGCGCCGGACGCCAGGGTGCCGGCTCGCCGGTCTCCGCATCGACGAGCCGCCCTTGGGCAATCGCGCGGTCGGCGTCCGCCAGGCTCATCCCGGCCACGGCCTCTCGTAGCGCTTCGAAGCGCGCCTGATCTTCGGGCTCAAGGAAGCGCAGCCGGTGCTGGCCCAGCGCCGCGGTGTAATAGTGCGCCGGCTCGAACGCCACACCGTCCAGACCCAGCGTCTCACATACCACCAGGAGCCACGCCGCCACCTCGCCGAGCATTCCAAGTCCGGGATGCTCCTGCCCCGGCAACGGCGCGAGCCGACCCCCGAACGCGATGCGCGGGTTCTGGAGCAGCAGCCACTCGACGTACAGCACGTCCATCCCCGGCACCACGCGCCGGTCGCGCTTCACGCGCAACTCCATCACGAGATCGCGCCGCTCGACGTCGCCGTATACCCGGATCGTCTCACCAACCATCGCGTGCCCGAACGTGACGTCGAGGACGGGATGCCGGAAGCCGCGGTCGCGCAGCTGCTTGAAGAACCCCAGCCGCTCGAGCAGCAGCTCGAGACCATGGGAGGAATAGTGCCCCAGGACGCGCGATTGTCCCGCCGCGCCGTGAGCGATTTCCGCCAGCTCTGCTTCGGTGAGCGTCCATTCGGATTGATCAACACTGCTGTGCGTCGCCGAGTGCTCGGCGAACTGCCGCGCGATGGGGCGGAACCGGGTCAAGGCGAGCTCCAGGTCGTCGGGCGGCTCCTCCACACGCCCGGAGATCAACCAGGCGAAGAATCGGGCCGAATACCGCCACGCACTGGGACCGTAGCCGCCGCCGGGAAGGATCACGAGCGGCGTGCGGCGTCGCCTCCCGTCGCCGCGTACTTGCTCCACCACGAACCGATCGCGCTCGAGCAGTCCCGCCGACGTGATACGCCAGTCGCCGAGCCGATCGTCCACCGCCGGATCGCAGCCGGCGATGTACACCACCAGTCCCGGTCGGTGGGCCGCGAGCACCGGTGGCAGCGCGTCACGCACCGCCGCGAGATACGTATCGTCCCTCACCCCCTCGCCGAGGGCGATGCTGGTCGCCGCCACGGCGGGAGCGTCGTCCCACGCGTGGTTATGGATCGAAAACGTGTAGACAGTCGCGTCCTCCGAGAACACCGCCCGTGTGCCGTTTCCGTCGTGCACATCGAGATCGATCACCAGCACCGGCTCGTGAAACCCCCGCGCGCGGAGCCGGCGGATCGCCACCGCCACGTCGTTGAAGACGCAGAACCCCATGCCTCGATTCGGCGCCGCGTGGTGCAGCCCTCCCTTCAGGTTGACGGCGATCGGGGGGGAGCCGCCGGGTCGTCCGAGAGCGAGCCGCGTCGCCTGAATCGTCCCGCCCACGGAGAGCCGCTGCAAATCGATGATCTGTTGCACGTCCTCCGGCCGCACCGGCGAGCCGAAGATGCCGGTCAGGGTCGCGGGATCCTGAATCGACTCGAGGTACGCCGGAGTGTGGACACGGAGCAGGTTTTCGAGCGAGGCGGGAATGGGCGGCGACACGTCGCGCCGGCGGATCAGCCCCCGGTCCAGTAGAAAGGCCAGGATCTCGTCCGCCCGCGCAGGATCGATGGGGACTCCCGCCACCGTGCGTGCATAGCCCGCGTGGTAGACGAATACCGCGGCGGGTCGCGCGAGCGTACGCCGCAGGCGATGAAGGACACCCCGCATGTGACTAAGTTTAAGTGATGCCGGAAGCTCTGGCCGTCACCCGCTACGTGGTGCTCGCCGCATTCGGCGTGAGCGTGTTGGTAGCGTTCGCCTCGTGGCTGGTACGCACCCGGCGCGTCTCGCCCTTCGGCTTCCCCGGCCGCGCCCTGCGGGCCATGAGCGACCCGCTCATTCGCCCGGTGGAAACCCGCCTAGTGCGCGCCGGTGGCAATCCGGTCAATGCGGGATGGTGGTTGGTCGTGATCGTCGCCGCTGTCGGCGTCGTGTTGATCGCCAGCTTCAACTGGGTGGCAGGTGTCGCCTACGGGGTGATCGCAGCGTTCTCGGGCGGCCCGCGCGCCGGCGCGGCTCTCTTGATCAGCCTCGTCTACAGGGTTCTCGTCGCGGCCCTCTTTATCCGGGTGATTGCCGGATGGCTCGGGTATCACCGGTACACGCGCGTGCTGCGGCCGGTGTACGCGCTCACCGACTGGGTGGTCGAGCCGGTGCGGCGCGTGCTCCCCCCCCTTGGCCGGTTCGATTGGAGCCCGCTCGCCGCATGGCTGGTGTTGATGCTTCTCCGGCAAATCCTCCTGCTCGGGCTGAGGGTCTAGATGAACACGATCAGACGCTTCGACCGCGCGGACGAAACGCGGCGCTTCGAAAAAGGAAAGTTCGAGCTCGTACAGATCGGGAGCGTGACCGTGGGGCGCGCGAGCTACGAACCGGGATGGAAATGGTCCACCCACATCGGTCCTACCGCGGGGACTAAGACCTGCCAGGTGGAGCACGTGGGGCTCGTGGTGTCGGGGCGTTGCCGCGTGGTTATGGACGATGGGAGGGCCTTCTCGCTCAGCCCGGGCGACCTGTTCCACATCGCCCCCGGCCACGACAGTTGGGTCGAAGGCAACGAGCCGTACGTTTCGCTGCATTTCCTCGGTGCCGACCGGTACGCGAAGTGAGGCTCCTCAAGGCGCTCGTGAACCTCATCGTCGCCACGCTGGTCGGCGCGCTCGGTGACAAGCTGTTCGGGGCGTGGGGGCTTATGGTGGGGTTCATCGCCGGCGGCGTCGTCGCGTGGTGGGTGGCGCGGCGCGTATTCGAGTGAGGCCTACCCCCGTCCTTTGAATACCCGAAACAGGTAGTACAGGGACGGGAACAACACCACCGCACCGAGCGCCACCGCGGCGAGTGCGAGGCGCAAGGTCGCGGGCGGAGCGGCCGCCCCAGCCACGGTCAGGTCCGGCGGCAGGATGTACGGCCGCTGGCTCAGCGCCCAACCCCACAGGATGAGCGATACCTGCGCCGCGGCACCGACCTGCGCGAGCCGCCAGCGGCGATACCAGAGCGCGGCGAGCGCTGTGACCGCGGCCGCGCCGGTCAGGACGTGGAGCGGCAGCGCCCATGACGCGAAGATGAGGGCGCCCCGCACGAATGGAGGGGACAGGAGAAGGGCAGACGCTGCAGCGGCGAAGAGCGCGGCCCCCGACGCAAGCGCCCGTCGCCGGAAGTCCTCCCGCAGCTCCGGTTCGTCCGCCTCGAACGTCAGATACACCGCCGCGAGAAACGCGAACGCCACCAGCGCGAACACGCCCACCGACAGGGCAAACGGTTCGAGCCACGGCGCGACGTACGTTGCGTAGAACTCTCTTCCGTTCCCCGCCCCTCCATTCGGAAGCGCACCGGATGCAATCGCTCCCGCCGTCGTGCCAAGCAGCAAGGGCGTGATGAGACTCGCCACCGCGAACACCACGCCCCAGTGCCGTTGCTCCGAATCGCCGTGCCCGCCACCACCGTAGCGCCAGAACGTGAATGCCGAGCCGCGCAGCACGATTCCAATCAGCACGAGGGACAAGGGGATGTGTAACAGCGTGCCCAGCCGGGCGAATGCGGGAGGGAAGCAGGTGAAGAGCAGCACCAGGGCAAGGATCAGCCAGACGTGGTTCGCCTCCCAAACGGGGCCGATCGCCTCGGCGATGAGCTCGCGCTGGCGCTCCTTGCGCGGGCCGGTGGCGAGCAGGTCCCATACGCCGCCGCCGAAGTCCGCGCCGCCGAGCAGCGCATAGGCGTTGAGCGCGACGAAAATGATCCCGGCCAGGAGTGCCGCCAGTGTCACCCGGCCTCCCCCTCGCTTCCCTGGCTTTTCACGTTTCCCCGGCCTCCTACCGGCATATAAAACCCCCGCCATTCCGGCATCGTGGGACTCCGGAGGATTTGCCGATACAGGAGCCACACGACCATCACCCCGAGGAAACAATACAGCAGAGTGAAGGTGACAAACGGCACGACCAGCCCCGGCATGGGGGTGACGGCATCCGCCGTCCTGAGGACGCCGTAGATCACCCACGGCTGGCGGCCCAACTCGGTGACCATCCAGCCGGCTTCCACGGCGAGGAAGCCCATCGGCGTGGCGAGGGCGATGGCCCGCATGAGCCAGCGGTTGTGCGCGAGGTCACGGCGGCGCCATGCGAGCCATCCAACCCAGAGAGACAACACGGCGAGGTACGTGCCGAGCGCAACCATCAATTGGAACGAGAGGTGCACCACTGGAACGTTGGGCCAGTCTTCGGGCGCTACGGCGTCCAGTCCCTTGACGACGGCGTGCGGATCGTGGAACGCGAGCAACGACAGCGTGTAGGGGATTAGGACCGCGAACCGGGTCTCGCGGGCCGCCACGTCCGGCCAGCCGCCGAGCGTCAACGGAGCTCCGGCCTGCGTGTGGAACACGGCCTCGGCGGCGGCGAGCTTCGCCGGCTGGTGCACGGCGATGTGGCGCGCGGACAGATCCCCCGAGAGCGGCTGCAGCACCGCGGCGGGTGCGCCGACGATGAGCGCGATCTGGAGCGCGCGCCGATGAAACGCATTGGCGGGGTCCCTGAGGAGGAACAAGGCGTGGATCCCCGCCACCGCGAAGCCCGTCGCCGCGTACGCCGCGAGGGTCATATGGATGGCCTGCGACACGGCCGCCGCGTTGCCCATCGCCGCAATCGGGTTCACGCTCACCACTTGTCCGCCCACGAGCTCGAAACCGGTGGGGGCGTTCATCCAGGCGTTGGCGATCACCACGAAGATGCCCGATGCGGCACCGCTCACCGCCACGGCCACGCCTGCCCAGAGGTGGGCCCGGGGAGAGATCCGGTCCCAACCGTACAGGTAGACGCCCAGGAAGATCGCTTCCGTGAAGAAGGCGAACCCCTCGAGGGAAAACGGCATGCCGATGATCGACCCGGCAAACTCCATGAACCGGGGCCAGAGGAGGCCGAGCTCGAACGACAGGACTGTGCCCGAGACCGCGCCGACCGCAAACAGGGTGGCGGTCCCTTTTGCCCAACGCTTGGCGAGGTCGAGATAGATCGCGTGTCCCGTCACCTGCCACCGTCGCTCGGCGACCACCATCATGAGCGGCATGGCGATGCCGATCACGGCGAAGACGATGTGAAACGCGAGCGAGATGCCCATCTGGGAGCGGGCGGCGAGGAGATCGGACATAAGAGAAAATACGTTGGGGAGGTTGGTGAAGGTCGGTGGAGGCTAGAGGAGGTCGGTCCGTACGCGATCAACCTCCACCGTCCTCCACCATCCTCCCCTAACCTTCTCCCCTAGAGTAGATTGCATCCTACAACTGTCTCTCTCCGTGGCGATTTGCGGCGTATTGCGGCCACGTTAAACAAGTCGCTAAAAAGCCTGCCCGTTTGGCGACTGTTTGGCCGAACGGGCCTTGCTTTTACAACGGACAACGGATGACGGACAACGGATGACGGTCACACTGCGCGATCTGCTCGCCGATGGAAAAGTCCACGTCCTGGACGGGGCGATGGGCACCATGCTGTATGCGAAAGGCTTCTTCCTGAACGTCTGCTACGACGAGCTCAATCTGAAGCAGCCGAAACTCGTGCAGGAGGTGCACGAGGAGTACGTGCGCGCCGGTGCGGAGATACTCGAGACGAACACGTTCGGCGCGAATCCTGTGAAGCTGGGGAGCTACGGGCTCGCCGACGACACGGAGAAGATCAACCGGGCCGCGGCCGAGCTGGCGCGACGCGCGTCGGGAGGACGGGCGAGCGTGGTGGGTGCCATCGGACCGTTGGGCGTCCGGATCGAGCCGTTCGGACCCACATCGCGCGAGGAGGCGTTCGCGCACTTCCGACGGCAGGCACAGGGCCTGATCGCGGGCGGGGTCGATGGGTTCATCCTGGAGACCTTCTCCGACGTGAACGAGATCCACGAAGCGCTGCGCGCGGTCCGCAGCGTTTCGGACCTCCCCGTGATCGCCCAGATGACGATCGGTGACGATGGGCTGACGCATTACGGCACCGGCCCCGAGATCTTCGCGAAGCAGCTCACCGATTGGGGCGCGGACGCGGTGGGAGTGAACTGCTCCGTCGGTCCCGCGGGTGTACTCGAAGCGGTCGAGAAGCTGGCGAAGGCGACCGACCTTCCCATCTCGGCGGTGCCGAACGCCGGCCTCCCGAAGGACGTCGGCGACCGCAAGATCTATCTTGCGTCCCCCGAGTACATGGCGAGCTATGCTCGCCGCATGATCGAGTCCGGGGCGCGGATCGTGGGTGGCTGTTGCGGCACGACCCCGGAGCACATCAAGAAGATCCGCGACTACGTAGCGAGCGTGGTGCCGCGGCACCAGCCGGTGGTCGTGTCGCGCGACGCGGTGGCGCCGCCGGCCGGCGTCGCGACCGTGCCGCTGGCCGAGCGCTCGCACTGGGGCGCGAAGCTCGCCGCCGGAAAGCTCGTTACGAGCGTGGAGATCGTGCCGCCGCGGGGCGTGGATCCGGCGCCGATGCTCGCACAATCCCGCGCCCTGAAGGCCGCGGGCGTCGATGCGGTGAACGTCCCCGACGGGCCGCGGGCGCAAAGCCGGATGGGCGTGCTGCCTTCGGCGATGTTGATCCAGCGCGACGTCGGGATCGAGACCGTGATCCACTACTGCTGCCGGGACCGGAACCTGCTCGGCATGCTGTCGGATATTTTGGGCGCGCACGCCGCGGGACTGCGCAACATCCTGATCATCACGGGCGACCCTCCCAAAATGGGGCCGTATCCGGAAGCGACGGCGGTCTTCGATATCGATTCGATCGGCCTCACGAACCTCGTCTACCGGCTGAATCGCGGGCTCGATCCGGGCAACAATCCGATCGGCGCGCCCACCAAGTGGGTGATCGGCGTCGGCGTGAACCCCGGAGCCGTGGACTTGGACCGCGAGTTGTCGCGGTTCGCGTGGAAAGTCGACGCGGGGGCCGAGTTCGCGGTGACGCAGCCCGTGTTCGATCCGCGCCAGCTCGAGCAGTTCCTGAAACGCGTCGAGGCGTTCAAGATCCCGATCGTGGCCGGCATCTGGCCGCTCATTTCCCTGCGGAACGCGGAGTTCCTCGCCAACGAAGTCCCCGGGGTCTCGGTTCCGGAGCTGGTGTTGGCCCGGATGCGCCAGGCGCAGGACAAGGGCAAGGAGGCCGCGCTGGCGGAGGGCGTGAAGATCGCGCGGGAGATGTTCCAGCAGGTGAAGGGGACAGTGCAGGGAGTGCAGGTCAGCGCGCCATTCGGGAAGGTGGAGGTGGCGCTGGAGGTGTTCGGGTGAGCGCGGACGTTTTCCTGCAAGCGGCCGTCGAAGAGGCCAGGCAGGGTGTGCGCGAGGGGGGCGTCCCAATCGGTTCGGTGCTGGTGCACCAGGGCCAGATCATCGGGCGGGGTCACAACCGGCGGGTGCAGCGAGGGAGCGTCGTGCTCCACGGAGAGATGGATGCGCTTGAGAATGCCGGGCGGCGGCCAGCGGCCATCTATCGCGAAGCGACGCTGTATACGACGTTGTCGCCATGCGCGATGTGCAGCGGCGCGATCCTGCTCTACGGCATCCCGCGCGTCGTCATCGGCGAGAACCGCACGTTCACGGGGGAAGAAGAACTGCTGCGCGCTCGTGGCGTGACCCTCGTCGTGCTGCAAGACCCGGCGTGCACGCGCCTCATGGAAGAGTTCATCGCGGCCCACCCCGCGTTGTGGAACGAGGATATCGGGGAATAGCATCGTGTTCGTCGGGCATCGTGCCGCCGCGATCCTGGCGCTCGCGTCCTACGCCACCATTGCCGCAGTCGCCGGCTGGTTGGACCAGCGGCGTACCTAGGGCCGATCCCTGTGTCTGATTCACTCGACGGCTTGATCGCGATCGCGGTGGTGGCCGCGCTCGTCGGCGTCGCGATCGTCGTCACGCGGACGGTTCTGCCGTTCGTAGGCGGGCGGCGTGGCTCGATTCATTTGCGCACTGAGCCCATTCCCGATGGCTGGAGCGAGATCGTCGCGCGCAACGTGCCCCTGGCGAACGGCCTGTCGGACGAAGAGCGCAAGCGCCTCATGCGCCTGGTTCAAGTGTTCGTGCACGACAAGCCGTTCGAAGGCTGCGGCGGGCTCGAGATCACGGACGAGATGCGCGTCACGATCGCGGCCCATGCCTGCCTGCTACTGCTGCACCTGGACGGCCCGTGTTATCCGGGCGTGCGGCGGATTCTTGTGTATCCCGGCGCATTCTGGTCGAAGGGAGCGTTCGGCCGTGCCGGCACGCCGCCCCCGCCGGTGGCGCCCGAGAGCGGCGAGGCGTGGCGGGACGGGATCGTGGTCCTCTCGTGGGACAATGTGCAACGAGGCGGGGCGAACCCGGCGGACGGTGACGACGTGGTGCTCCACGAGTTTGCCCATGCGCTCGATCAAGAAAATGGCGACGCCGGCGGCACGCCGATCCTCGACTCGCCGTCCCTGGTGCGGTCGTGGGCGCGCGTGCTTCGCGCACATTACGACCAGCTGCAGCGCGACGTGGAGGAGGGTCGTACCACCGTGCTCAATGAGTACGGGGCGACGAACCCCGCCGAGTTCTTCGCGGTCGCGACCGAGACCTTCTTCGAGAAGCCGGAGCACCTCAAAGCCGCGGAGCCGGATCTGTACGACCAGCTGCGCCAGTTCTATCGCCAAGACCCCGCGAGCCGCGGTCCGCACCCGGATCCGGCCTGAAGGCGAGCTGCTTCCTTGTGCCGGGCGCCTCGCTCGTTCATACTCCACCTTCTCGCGTGCGGATCACCCTGATCGGAGGCAGGACGATGCGTACAGCGTTTTGCGCGGCGGTGGTCGTGGCCGCGTGCGCACCCGGCGACCGGTCGCGCGACTCGACGCCGGCGGGCCCGGCACAGAAGTACGCCGGGACCTGGGAGGGTCGCTCGTTTCGAAGCGAGTCCGATACCGGCACGCCGATTCGGATCGTCGCCCACGTGGCGCAGGACGGGACACTTCGGTCGACGTTGCTGTTCACGACCGGGCAGGCACCGCCCATTCCGATCCGCGCGCGCCAGGTCACCGAGACGTTGTTAGTGAACGACATCGGGCCCTACCACAGTCCGACCGCGAACGCGGACGTCGTCACCACCACGACCGGCAAGCTCTTCGGCGACTCCCTGAACGGCACGTTTCTCATGCGGCCGGCCGCGGGCGGAAACGCCATCATGAACGGGACATTCCGCACCAAACGCGTCACGCAGTGAGCGCGTGACCGCCGCCGAGCGGCGCGCGCGCCGGGCGCTGACCGCGGCGCTCGCGGTGTACGGCGGGTACCTGCTCCTTCAACCCGACCACTACGGCTGGCTCGACAGCCTCGATCTCGCGATCCACGAGTTCGGGCATCCCTTGTTCGGGATCTTCGGCGAGTTCATCGGCTTTCTGGGCGGGACGCTGATGCAGCTGCTCATGCCCGCCGCGTTCGTCGTCTATTTCTGGCGGCGCCCCGATCGTCACGCCGCCACGGTCGCACTGTGGTGGCTCGCCCAAAACCTCTGGAACATCTCCGTGTACGTTCAAGACGCTCGGGCGCAGGAGCTCCCCCTCGTCGGCGGCGGCGAGCACGACTGGGCCTACATTCTCGGCCGACTCGGCCTCCTGAACCAGGATCGGGTGATCGGCTGGGGTGTGCGGTTCGCCGGAGCGCTCGTGTATGTCTGGTCCTGTCTGCGGGGATGGACCTACGCTGGCGGGGACGGCGAGCAATCGTAGCTTAGCCCGACTCTCAAGGAGCGCTCATGCCGACCGCCAACATCAATGTCCTCGCCGTCGTCGTCGCAGCCGTTCTGACCTTCGTGCTCGGCATGGTGTGGTATTCCCCCGCCCTGTTCGCGAGGCAGTGGATGGCGGCCCAGGGATACACGCCGGAGAGGCTCGAAGAGATGAAACGGAAGGGCGTGACGCGCGCCTATGCCGTCTCCGTACTGTGCTACCTCGTGACCGCGTACGTGGTCGCGCTGCTCGCGTCGTACACGAGCTCCACGACCTTCGCGCAGGGCCTGTGGCTCGGCTTCCTCTCGTGGCTGGGCTTCGCGGCGACCATCGGACTCACCGCCAATCTGTTTTCCGAGAAGCCGCTGGCCGCGTGGGTGATCGACGCGGGTTACCAGCTCGCGTACCTCGTGCTTATGGGAGTCCTACTCTCGGTGTGGCGGTGAGCAAGGCGTGAGCTCTTCGCGCACCGCGCTCGTCGCCGGCGGGTCCGGGCTCGTGGGCGGCCACCTCCTGCGGCAGCTGCTCGAAGACCCCAACTATGATCGGGTCACTGCACTCGTCCGCCGCCAATTGACGCTCACGCACAAGAAGCTCGTGCAGCGGGTCGTGGATTTCGACCGGCTCGCGGAAGTCGGCGACTTCCCGCGCGTACACGACGTCTTCTGCTGTCTGGGAACGACCATCGGGCAAGCGGGCTCGCAGGACGCGTTCCGCAAGGTCGACCTCACGTATGTGCTCGAGCTCGGTCGGATGGCGGTGCGTCACCGCGCCTCGCAGTTCCTCCTGGTGACCGCGCTTGGCGCAGGCTCCGGCTCGCGGGTGTTCTACAATCGCGTGAAGGGAGAAGCCGAGGACGGGGTGCGACGCCTCCAATTCGACGGGATCCACATCTTCCGGCCTTCGCTCCTGCTGGGCGCACGAACCCAGAGCCGTCCAGCGGAACGGATCGCCGGGATGCTGACCCCGCTCGTCGGATGGATGTTGATGGGGCCCTTCGCCCGATATCGGCCGATCAAGGCGGCCGTGGTCGCGCGCGCGATGGTCCGTATCGCCGGTGAGGCGCCCCGCGGTGCGCACGTATACGAGTCCGACGTCATCCGACGCCTGGGGCGGGGGGGGACCCGGGGGGCCCGGCGCTAGTTGCGCTGGATCTCGACCGGGCCATTGGTCGTCACCGCGCGGATCGGAGCACCTCCCGCACCAAGTCGCGTCGCGATGCGACGCC
>DASZCN010000142.1:0-10612 GCA_035943095.1 Gemmatimonadales bacterium
CTCCAAGTACTCGCGGAACAGGGGGTGCAGCTTCATCCGCTGCAGCAGCGTGTGGACGTCGAGGCCGGCATCCCGGTAGTCGAGGTCCACCACCAGACCGAGGGCCACGAGGTTGGATTCGAGCGGATACATGAAGCTCCCGCCGAACGCGTCGCTGGGAAGCGGCCAGCCCAGCGTGTGGACGACCGTGTCGAGGGGCCGTTTTGTCTCCCAGATTTCTTTGACACCGAGGGCGAAAATCTGCGGGTTGGTCGCGCCGACGCGCTGCCATTCGAGCCAGGCCTGCGTCAGCATTCCTCGTGTGCCCTCGGCCAGCACCGTCACCTCGGCGACGACATCATTGGGCGCGAGGTAGTTCGCGAGGGGCCGGCCGTCGCGGTCGAGGCCCGTCGCGGCGGTGCGGATGCCCGCGACGCGCGCTCCGTCGGCCAGGAGGGTCGCGGCCGGAAATCCGGTGAACAGGTTCACGCCCAGCGCCTCGGCCCGAGTGCCCAGCCACCGCACGATTTCGCACAGGGAGGCGATGTAGTTGCCGGCGTTATGCATCGTGGGCGGTGTCGGAAGGGTGAACGCCCGATGCGACGTGAGCAGGCGAACGGCCTCCTTCGTCACGGGACCTCGGAACGGGAAGTCGGCGACCTGCAGGTCGGGGAACAGCTCGCGGAAGGGGCCCGGGTTCACCACCGCGCCCGAGAGCGAGTGCTCGCCCAGCGCTTCGGCCTTCTCGAGCACGCCGATGTTGAGGTCGCCGCCGCCACGCTTGGCGAGCTGGGCCAGCGCGATCGCGCACGCGAGCCCGGCCGGGCCTGCGCCGACGATCAGGACGTCCAGCTCCATCCGATCGCCGGCCCCTTCGCTGCCGGTCTTCAAGATCAGCCGGTCGAGCGGCAACGGCGGCTGATATCGGGACGGAACGAACCGCTCCCCGCTCCCTGCTCCCTCAGCCATGCAGCTTCTTTATCTCTTCGGTGAGCTTCGGCACGACTTCGAAGAGGTCCCCCACGATCCCGTAGTCCGCCACCTTGAAGATGGGCGCGTCCTTATCCTTGTTGATAGCGACGATGACCTTGGACGTGCGCATGCCGGCGAGGTGTTGAATCGCGCCCGAGACGCCTACCGCCACATACAGCGTGGGGCTGACGGTCTTGCCGGTCTGGCCGACCTGGTCCGCATGCGGACGCCAGCCCGCGTCGACCACCGCACGCGACGCACCCACGGCCGCGCGGCCACCGAACGCCGCCGCGAGCTCCTCCAAGACCTTGAAGTTCGCCGGCTCCTTGAGCCCCCGACCGCCGGAGACGACGATCGGCGCCTCGGCCACGTCGAGCGTGCCCGCGGGGGCGGCCTTGACCTGGTTCACGACCACACGGCCGGCCGATCCATCCACTGCCGCCGTCTCCGGCGTACCCGGCTTGGGGCGCTGCACCGGTGTGAACACGTTGGGACGAAGCGAGAGGATCGCCGGCGTGCCGGCGACCCGGACCTTGAGCAGCGCCTTCCCCGCGTACACCGGTCGGACGGCGACCACCGCGCCACCCGCGACGCTCACGTCGGTGATCTCCTGCACCAGCGGCCGCCCGAGCCGGGCGGCCACTCGCGGCGCGAGATCCTTGCCCGTGGCGCTCGCCGCAAATACAACGGCGCCATAGCTCACCCCTCCCGCAGTCGCGCGCTCGGCCAACACACGCGCATACGCTTCCGGCGCGTAGCGCCCGAAGGCCGGGTTGGTCAAGGTGATGACCCGGTCCGCACCGAATCCGCCGAGTTGCTCGGCGCCCCGCACCGGTCCAGCCGCGAGAATCACGGCGTCCACAGTGCTGCTTCCGCCCCCCCCGAGCGCGTCGGCGAGGCGTCGCGCGCCGGTCACCACCTCGTGCGATACCTTCCGGAGCGCACCGTCACGCTGCTCGAGCACCGCGAGCACCTGGCTCACAGGACCTTCGCCTCCTCACGCAACAGCCGGACCAGCTCGCCGACCGCCGCCGCACCCTCGCCCACGATCTTGCCCGCCTGCCGCTCGGGGGGCGGGGTGAGTGCGAGGATCTCCAGCGCGCCCGGGCCGGGAGTGACCGGCTTCACCTCGAGCGGCTTCTTCTTCGCCGCCATGATCCCCTTGAGCGCGGGATAGCGTGGCTCGTTGAGCCCCTTGTCGGTGGTGAGCACCGCGGGGAGAGGAAACTCAACCACTTCGACCCCACCCTCGATCTCGCGCTCCGCGGTTCCCCTGTTGCCGTCGATCTCGAGGTGGGCGACGGTGGTGACGCAGGCCAGGTCGAGGAGCTCCGCGACCATGGGGCCGACCTGATGGTTGTAGTCGTCGATCGCCATTTTCCCGAACAGGATCAGGTCGTACCCCCCGTCCTTGAGCTCTGCGGCGAGCGCCCGCGCGGTCTCGAGGCCGTCCGGGTGCACACCCGCCGTTTGGAGCAACACCCCGCGATCGGCGCCCATGGCCAGCGCGGTGCGGATCGTCTCCTGTGCCGCGGCCGGGCCGAGCGCGATCACCACCACCTCGCCGGCGCCCGCCTTCTCTTTGCGACGCAGCCCTTCCTCGACCGCGAACTCATCGTACGGGTTGAGGATGAACTTGACGCCCGCCTCGTCGATGGACTTGCCGTCGGAGGCGATCTTGACGCGCGTTTCGGAGTCGGGAACGCGTTTGATGCACACCGCGATTTTCATGGCGCAGGAAAGGAAACGCGGCGCTTGCCGTCTGGCAACCGCTACAGGACCTCAGAAGTCCGCGCTGATACTCACGAACAAGTGCCGCGGCATCCCCGGAGTCACGAAGCGCTGCACGGGATCGCCCGGGACGGTGGGGTTCTCGGCGAACGTGCCGAACGTCACATACGCATGGTCGAACACGTTCGGTGCGGCGACACGGACGTCGTAGCGCCCGACGCTCGCTTCGAGCGATGCGTCGGCCACGGTATAGTCCGATAGCCGGCGCTCGACATTCTCCTCGTCGCCGCGGAGGTACTGGGGTCCGATGTAGCGAGCATCGAGACGCGCCCGCAACCAGTCACCGGCAATGGGGAACGAGATTCCGGCGTTGGCGCGGTGCGCGGGAATCATCGGGATGCGGTCGCCGGGCGTCACAGTCTCGTTGCCGGGAGGACGCCCTGTGGACAGCACTGCGGTCGTCTCGAAGGATGCGACGGTGTAGCCGTAATTCGCGTAGAGCGCCAGCCCGGAATGAGCCGTCCACGCCGCCGACGCCTCGAGCCCCGAGCGACGCGTGGCGCCGATATTCTGGAAGTAGCCCGTAGTGGCGGTAGGCGCGATGAAGAAGATGTCATCGCGCACGTCGGTGCGATACAGATCGGCGCCGAGCGTGACGCCACGGCTCGAGGGCGAGGGGGCGCGATAGCGCCAGCCCAACTCGTACGTCGTGGCGATCACGGGCCGGAGCGCTGGATCGGGCCCGAGCGCGAACGGGAGCGGGCAGGCGGCGTTGGGATCGCTGCAGGCGATCTCGACCAACGCCGGCGTACGAAAGCCCCGACTCCAGGACGCGTACACCTCGTGCCCCGTCGCGCCCGTCCACGAGAGGGCCGCTCGGGGGCTCAAGCGGTGGAACACGTTGAGACCGTTCTGCGTGGGGTCCAGCAGGTCCTCGTACGGGAGATGGACGTAGTCGTAGCGGCCCACGAGCGTCGCGGCGATGGCCGGGACTAGGTCCCAGCTGACTCCGGCGAACCCACCCAAGTCCAGCTCTTTCGCGCGTACGGAGTCGGTCAGGGAATCCCGTCCTGTGGAGTCGACGGCGTACAACCCGACCACCGTGTGTGAGTACTGAGCGTCGAACCCCGCGAACCAGCGAAGCGGCCGCCCCAGAAGACTGCGCCGCCCCGCGAGCTGCACGGCGCCGCCGCCGATGCGCTCGTGGTTGCGCTGCCGGGAGTCCGGAGGGCTGGCGTTCACGTTGAACTGATCCGTATTGAGCGCCCGCCCGAACAGATTGATCGCGAGCTGCGCGCTGCCCACTCGGCGTTGGGCGTTCAGGGTGACGAGGTGGCTCGTCGGCGCGAAATAATCCCCCCCTGTGAAGTTCGAGTCGGGCCGCGAGTTCACCAGGTTGTCCGGCAGGCTGCCGGCCTGGAAGATCTTGTTGTCCGCCCCGCTGTAGCTGAGCGTCGCGTTCCAGCCCGCCGCGACCAGGCCGAGCTTCCCGAACAACGTGCCGATCCGGCTCCTGGTCGCCTGGCGCCAGCCATCTTCGTGCTCGTAGCGGGCGCCGATGTAGTAGTCCCAGCTGCCTAAACGATCACCCGCGTTCGCCTTCACCTCGTAGCGGCTGTAGCTCCCCCCCGAGACTTCGACGTCACGGTCGCCCGGCGCGGCGCCGCGGCGGGTCACGAGATTGACCGCCGCGCCGAGGGAGTTGCGCCCCAGCAACACGGACGGCCCGTAGGACACCTCGACCCGCTCGACGTCCTCAAGTGGCAGCAAATCGAAGTTGACCTCGTTGGCATCGGGCTCGTTCACGCGGACGCCGTCCACGTACACCGTGACGCCTTGCGGCAGCCCGATCGTGGGTGACACCTGGAAGCCGCGCAGCGTCACGTCGAGCTGAGCGGGGGCGCCGAGCTCGTCCGCGACGGTGACGCCGGGCAGCATCTCGAGCGCGTCGGCGAGCGTGCTCACGCCTCGGGCGTCGAGATCCGCGGCCGAGAGCGTGGCGCTCCGGCCGGTGAGGCCCCGCGCCATGTCGGGAGCGGCGGGGAGGCGGACGCCGGTGACCACGACGGGCGCGAGCGTGGTGGTGTCTTTGGGAGTGGAGTCGGCCTGCTGGGCGCCGGCGAGGGTCGGGAGAAAAGCCAGTGCGGTCGCGCCAGCCAGCCAGCACTCAATTGAACGCATTCAGCCCAGTGATCTCCTGCCCCAGGATCAGCGTGTGGACGTCGTGCGTCCCCTCGTACGTATACACCGACTCGAGGTTGGCGAGGTGGCGCATCGCCTGATACTCCGCCAGGATCCCGTTTGCTCCGAGCAGCCGGCGTGCTTCGCGTGCCACGTCGGTGGCGATGTTGACGTTATTGCGCTTGGCGAGCGACACCTGCTGCGGCGTGGCCTTCCCTTGATCCTTGAGCCGGCCGAGCTGCAGACAGAGCAGCTGGGCCTTGGTGATTTCCGTCAGCATCTCGGCGAGCCGCGCCTGCTGCAGCTGGAAGCCGCCGATCGGCTTGCCGAACATGACTCGGTTCTTCGCGTAGCTCGCCGCCTCGTCGAAGCATGCCATGGCCGCGCCGATCGCCCCCCAGGCGATGCCGTAGCGCGCCTGCGTGAGGCACATCAGGGGTGACTTGAGCCCGCCGGACTTCGGGAGCAGGGCGTGCTTCGGCACGCACACATCCTGAAGCACGAGCTCGCTCGTGTCGCTCGCGCGCAGGCTGAGCTTGCCCTTCTGGTCTTTGGCCGAAAAGCCCTTGGTATCCGTCGGGACGATGAAGCCGCGAATCGATTCCACGTCGTCGACCTTGCCGGTCTTGGCCCACACGACGGCGAGCTGGGCCGTCGAGCCGTTGGTGATCCACATCTTGGCACCGTTCAATACCCAGCCGTCCTTCATCTCCTTCGCGACGGTGATCATCCCGGCGGGGTTCGAGCCGTAGTCGGGCTCGGTCAGCCCGAAGCAGCCGATGATCTCACCGGACGCCATCCTGGGCAGCCACTCTCGCTTCTGCTCGTCCGAACCGAACGCGTAGATCGGGTACATGGCGAGCGCGCCCTGCACCGACGCGAAGGACCGCACGCCCGAGTCACCGCGCTCGAGCTCCTGCATGATGAGCCCGTAGGCGACGTTGTTCAGCCCGGCGCAGCCATACTCTTCCGGCAGGTTGGCGCCGAACAGACCCAGCTCGGCCATTTGTGGCACGAGCTGCTTGGGGAACCTCCCGTCGACGTAGTGCTCGCCGATGATCGGGATGAGATTATCGTCCACCCACGCGCGCACCGTGTCTCGCACCGCGCGCTCTTCTTCGGACAAGAGCCCGTCGACGTCGTAGAAATCGACGCCCTGGAATTTTCCCATATGAACCTCAGTGGGCAGTATTCAGTCGGCGACCGACCGCTTACGGCTTGGCGTCTGGAAACTTAACTGGCAGCTTGGACCTGCGGCGCGGGGGACTGCGCACCTACTCTTGCGAAGGCGACGGTATCCGACGCGTTGAACCGGCGCTGCTCCGCGGACCACCGAAAGAACGTGATATGGACCGCCGTGGGCTCGATGGTGACGAAGTTGAAGCTCGACGGGCGCCCACCGCGCGTGCGGCGACACAGAGTCCCCGCGGTCGACACCACCACCCGGCCGAGGAGCAGCTCCGCACCCTCCTGGTGATCGTGCCCGCACAGCACGACGTCGGCGCCGGACGCCGCGATGCGCCGCTGCGCCTGGCGCCAGCGCGCGAGGCCCATGCGCTGCGACACCTCGCCCCGCAACACGTTGTGGTGCAGCACGAGCACACGCGCCTGTTCCGGCGGCGCGGCGGCGAACGCCGTCCGCGCCCGCTCGATCTCCCGTTTGGGCAGGTGGCCCTTCACGGCCATGTCGCGGGGCCGGGCGGTGAGCGAGCCCCACGCCACCCCGTAGGAGGTGAGCGCGCCGACGAGAATCGCGCCCGGTAGGGCGAGGGTCGGGGCCAAGTCCGCCCCGAAATACCGGACGTACTTCGCATAGAGCGGCGCCCGGCCGAACGGGATCAGCGGACGGGTCCACCAGCGGACATCGTGATTCCCCGGCATGACGTGCACGGGCGCCGTCCGTGCCGCCGCCTGCACGAGCGCCCGCGCGCGCTGGAACTCGCCGTGTCGCGCGCGCTGCGACAGGTCCCCCGAGATCACCACCGCGTCCGGCCGCAAATCGGGGATGATCTGCTCGAGGGCTTCGATCTGCTCGAGATCGGCGAGGCCCCCGAAGTGGAGGTCGGATACGTGCAGCAATTGAACGGTCACGACTCCGCCTGTACGGTGTAGGTGAGCGTCGCGTCTCCGCCCGCGGGCACCGGGACCCGGAAGCGCACTTCGGTGGCGGACAGCTTTTCCGCGGGGATGCTGCTGTCGGTTACCCGCCACACGCCGGAGCGGGCCTCGCGCACGTCGACCGTGACCGCCTCAGTCTTCGCGTTCGAGATGGTCACGCGGTACGAGGCGGTGATGCGCTGGCGCGTGGGCATGCCGCGCTTCGCCGGTGGGATCGGCTCCTGACTGTAATCCGTCTGGACGCGATCAGCGGTGATGTCGAATGCATCGCCCGACTGCACGCGCAGGTCGCGCCCTGGGGCGGTGTGATCGCTGCGCGCTTCGCCCACGAGCTGTAGCCGCCCGGCCGAATCGGCCTGATACAGCTGGACGGTCCCGCCGGGCAGCGGCCGGTCGCCGAACGGCGTGCCGCGGGCGCGCTTGAGCGTATACCACACCTGCACCGGCACGCGATTCGCCTCGCCGGGCGTTTGACCCAGGAACCCCCGCCAGGGCAGCACTCCAGGTACTACGTACTCTTGGGTGTACGGGACCGCGGCCTGTGGAAAGAGAGCGCTCGCCACCGGCGTCCCCGGCTCGAGCGAGACGCGCGTCGGAAACAGGTACACATGCGTTTCGCCCACAGCCTGCTCGCTCGGTGCCGGCGGTGCTGCCTCGGCAACCGCGTTCATGGCGCCCGCTCGCATAAGCCATGAGGCTCGCGGAGGGGCTGCGCGGGCGCGATTGATCGACCCAGCCACGAGCTGCACCTCCGCGGTGTCGGCCCGCAGCGCCTGCGACGTGATCGTCGCGGTGCCGGACACCTGACACCTGACACCGACCAAGATGACCTGGTATGTCGCTTCCCAACGCGCGGCACCGTCGGCAACCCAGGCAAGGTCAGTGCGCGGTCGTGCCCGCGTCGCCTCGAACGTGACCGTGACCTCCGGCGCCGTGCGAATCAGGTCCGCGGGGAATAGCGGCTCACCGGGCGCCGACAGCAGGAATCGTCCATCCGGGAGCCGAAACTGCGGCGGGTCGGTGCGGATCACCGTCGCACGAACCGTATCCGCTCCGCCCTGCTCGCGCGGTCGCACGAAGGCCATCGTCTGGCCGACCGCGCGCGCCAGCGCGGCCGCCTGATCGGTGGCGGGGCGCAGAACGGCAGATACGAGCGCGACCGCAGTGTCCGGGGAGAACAGGGTCGCCGCGTCGAGGGCGTCGAGCTTCAGAGTGAGGGTGTTCCGGCCCTTCTCAAGCGGCTGGGGGACGCTGCGCCGCACCACCACGCGCCCGTCACTATAAATGGAAAGCGAGGTCTGTCCCGCGAGCGGCGTGTAGAGAAGCACGACCCCGGCCAGGATTCCCATACCCACTGATGACTGACGACTGATTACGGACGACGTGTTTTCAACCATTCGAACGTGATCCTCTGCACGATGCGAAACGTCAGAAGGTACCAGGCTACCGCCACCACCGCGCCCATGGTGCGGGCCGTCGCCTGCGATCCTGGTGGTGCGGACCTGAGGGTGAGCGTGAGATACCCCGCTACAACCAGTGTGGTCAAGATCGCCACAACCCGTCCGATCCGTGACGCCCGTTTCGAGAGAGTTCTCGTACACGGAGCACACAGGTCTCCCGGTGCGAGCCCTGCGGTCGGCTCGCCGCAGCGGGCGCACGGGGTGCTAGAGGCGTCGGGCCACAGCCCGGGCGAACTCAGCGGTCGAAGCACTGCCTCCCAGATCCTTCGTGCGGACGTTGTCCTTGACGATCGCCGTCTCGAGCGCGCGACGGAGGCGGCCCGCCGCGTCGAGCTCACTCACGTGGTCGAGCATCATCGCCGCCGCGAGCATTTGCGCCGCGGGGTTCGCGATCCCCTGCCCCGCGATGTCCGGCGCGGAGCCGTGCACCGCCTCGAAGATGGCCGCCCGCTCGCCGATGTTCGCGCCCGGTGCGAGGCCCAGCCCGCCCACCAGGCCCGACGCCTCGTCCGAGAGAATATCGCCGAACATGTTGGTCGTGACGATCACGTCGAATTGCGCCGGATTGATCACCAGCTGCATCGCCGCGTTGTCCACGATCTTGTCGTCCGAGGCGATCTGCCCGTCATACTCGCGGGCGATCATCTTCGCAGTCTCGAGAAACAGCCCCGAGGTCGCCTTGAGGATGTTCGCCTTGTGCACCACCGTCACCTTCTTGCGACCATGCCGCTGCGCATACTCGAACGCGTAGCGCACGATCCGCCGGCATCCGTCGCGCGTCATCACCGAGGTCGCTTGCGCCAGCGCCTTCGGGTCGTTGCCGACTTTGAAGGTGCGATCGTACCCGGTGTACATCCCCTCGGTGTTCTCGCGGATGATCACCAGGTCCACATCCGAATACCGCCCGCCCGGTACGATCGACTTCACCGGGCGCACATTGGCGTACAAGTCGAATTCCTGGCGCAGCGCCACGTTGACCGATCGAAACCCGCCGCCGACGGGGGTGGTGAGCGGGCCCTTGAGTGCGAGCCCGGTGCGCCGGATCGAATCCACGGTGGCATCCGGGAGGGGGGTCCCGGCTTTCTCCACCGCGCTCATTCCGCCGTATTGCTCGTCCCATTCGAACGCCACGCCGAGCGCGTCGAGCACCTCGAGTGTCGCATGTGTGATCTCGGGTCCAATGCCGTCACCCGCGATGAGCGTCGCCTCGCGGCACTTCCCGGTCACGGGAGTCCGGGGGTGAGGCTCTTCACGGCGCGCGTCAGCGCGGTCCATGGGTCGGGACCTTCCCCGCGCGCGACCGTGCGGAACCCCACCCGACCCGTGCGCACGTCCGCCAGAACCACCGTCAGCTCCGCCGTGGCGAGTGCCGTCGGTAGGGGCGCAGCATGCTGCGCCTCTACACTTCCTGGGGCGCCCCTCGATCGCCTGTACACGAGGCCGGCCGGCACCAGCACGTACCGTCCGCCCCCACTTCCGGCGAGCGCGGCGAGGGTGCGTAGCTCGCTTCGGAGCGGGTCGGGCACCGTCTCGGGATTGTGTTTCGAGCCATGCAACAGGATCGCCGAGCCCATCTGGTCCGGGTCGGGCGCGATGCCCGGTGCCCGGCGCGCGGCGCGGCGCAGAGCGTCGGGCAGGATCCAGGTGACTTCCGGCGCGCGCGCCTGGAGCAGGGTGCCCAGTATGCTGTCTCCCTTGGCGAGCGCGACCCGCCGCTCGCCGAGCAGGGGCTCCCAATGCAACGACTCTTCCGCCGCGATCAGGGTCAGCGGCAACACGGCCACCTGCTGCGCGGCGATACCGGCAGTGGGGAGAGGTGCCGTTGGCTCAGGCGTAGGTGCCTGGGATTTGTGGCCACACGCTACGAAGACCACGCACCACGCACCACGCACTAAGTTTTTTATTTGCAATGGATTAGTCACGGCGCGCAATATCGTTGCCGCGCACCCGATTTTCAAGAAGCGAGCGTCAACCCGCCGTCCACGACGATCACTTGTCCCGTGATGTGACGCGCGGCCTCGCTGCACAAAAACGCGATCACCCGCGCGACGTCCTCCGGCTCGGCGACGCGTCCCAGAACCGATTCGTGCTCAGCCCGCTCCAGCACTTCGCGGGGCAACGTCGACAGGAGATCCGTTTTGACGAAGCCGGGAGCGATCGCATTGACGTTG
>DASZCN010000143.1:0-2396 GCA_035943095.1 Gemmatimonadales bacterium
CGTGGCCTGGACACAGCGCACTGTCGCCCGTCGCCGCGACGCCAAGCGACGCGACCCGCTTGTCCTTCAGGTCGATCTTGTTGCCCAGAGTCTTATTGATGGCGAGGCAGCCGGAGAGCGCCACGCAAGTGAGCAACACGAATAGCGTCCTTCGCATTGGTAAGAACACTACAGGCCGATTAACCCCAGCCCCAAACGGAACCGGCTTGTCGGATACGTGGAGAGTTGCCAGGTGAAGGAGGCGGCAAGATCGATGGGTGAGAGGAACGGCGTCAGGTTACCGAGAGTAAACCCTGCCTCGGCGTACGGTCGGTTGGCTGCGGTGAGCAGACTGTCGGACGGCACCACGACATTCCCCCTGAGCGCGGCCCAAAAGACACCGCCGTGAAGACTGAGCGAGGCGGGAATCCGGCGAAACACGTGACCGAAGTCGTGTCGTAGCAGGACCGCCAACGCGCGATTGCCGGCGTACTGCGCGCGCGCGAGCGTGTTGAAGCTCCTCCCCTCAGCCGCCAGGATCTGCATTCCATATCCCACCGTGAAGTACTGTTGAGGTGGGGCGAAGTGCGTGGCCACGCCGCCGGCGAGCGTCAGCGTCGTCACGCCCAACCCCCCGACGTGTTGCTGGTGCTCGAGCTGCAGCGTGTACCGTCGGAACGAGAAGTCGCTCGCGAGGATGTCGTGGGCCCCGATCTCGACGCCCAGGGACACGCGGGTCCAGGCGGCTCCGGCGATGCGCCCATCGACGCCCCAACTACGGATGAGTCGCCTGGAGTCGTAGGTCACGGTCCCCGACAGGGATCGCAGATGCCCGTCGACGATTGGAGGATTGGGGAGCGGCGGAAAGCGCGTGGAGCGAAAGCCCAGGCCGGGCAGCGTATCCAGGCTCGATTGGTGCGTGTCCTCGTACCGGAGCTCCAGCCGGGTGAAGTCGATCAGCTTGGTGCCCGCCGAGAGGGTGAGACCGTGGTCCCGGTAGTACTCGCTGGGATCGACCCGACTCAGGAACGCGCTGGCGGTCGCGTCATACCCCGCGGGGGTGAGGGCCGGCCACGCCACCGTCTCGTCATGGTAGACCGCTCCCACCCACACCTGCTGCGGTGCCCAGAGCATCAGGCGTGCGCCGCCACGATACTGCCACAACTTCCGTCCCAGCGCGTAGCCTAGCCTGGTGGTGAGCGTCACCGCTGGGTTCACCCGCCAATCATGGGCCGCGCCGAGGTAAAAACCATCGACCCGGTTGAAGTGAACGGACCCCGGTCCGAAGGCGACGCGTTGCACGGCATCCGCGTCCCGGGCCACGAGCGGGACGAAGCTGGGATGGTGCTGCGCCGAGTCGCCCGCCGCCCAGGCGGCGCGCTCCGCGGCCGTGAGGGGGACCGCCCCGGGCTCCGACCACGTCCCGGTGTCGGCCTGATCTGCCGTATCACGCAGGACCGCGCGATACTCGACCAGGTCCGGTGGACGTGAGGCCGGGTCGAAGTCGTATCCGGAGAGCGCGGCGACTTCCTCGAACGCCACCGATCGCGGGAACTCGGGGATCGGCATCCCAGCGACCGTCCGCGGCAGCCAGCGCGCGGAGATCTTTCGCTCGACGTGCCCGGTCAACCGGATCTCGGTCGGCAGCCACCAACCGTTTCCCATATCCTTCAGATGCTGGTGGTACTGGAGGTCGCTGACGCCGGGAAACCGCACCGCGGCGTTGACGCCGAGGTCCATCGCCACAAGATCGAAGGACGAGTCCGCCACAGCCACGGTCCCGGCAAACCGCGGCGAGCCGTCGGACCGGGGATGGACTGTCACCTCAATGACGCGTCGCCCTTCCATGACGACCGAATCCCGCACCACAAAGTCGTAGTTGTCGAGGGCCCCGGCGGCGACCGGCAGGGGGACGTCATAGCGATCGCCTTGGGGGCGCCGGAGGGACGATCGCGCCGACGCAGTGCGCCGCATCCGCGAGAGGTCGACGCCATCCACGAGGGCAATGTGATCCCACTCGAAGTGCACGATCTCATCGACCGACACCGGGGCGCGACCGAGGCCTCCTTCGTTGGGCCGGTGGCGCGCCTCGATGATCTCCTGGTACCGATCCGGAGGCTCCCAGTACACCGAGGCGCGGGTCTCGGTGAGGAAGAGCACGGAGCGAGCCGAATCGGGCGATGCCTGAAGGTCGACGGCGGCGAGCTTCACGAACGCGTCATACCGACAGCCCGCCATGCTGGTCAGGACGGCTTGTCGTCGCGCGATCACGTGGGCGATAATCGCGCGCGCGGTAGAGTCGGGGATGTCGGACTGCGCGGCGCTCCACCTCGCGTGCGCCGCCAAGATCACGACGCATGCGATGCGGAGCACGCCCTGGGAGCGCATTGGATCCATGATACGTCAGGACGCTGGGC
>DASZCN010000144.1:0-5812 GCA_035943095.1 Gemmatimonadales bacterium
AGGTCGGCCGAAACGACGTAGCCGCGGCCCACGGGATCGATCTGGCCCTTTACGACGGCTTTGGCGTTCTCGCGCTGCGCCAGCTCGCGGGCGACCGCGAGATCGAGGCGCGTCCCGGGCGCACGTCCCATGCGGCCCAGCGCCTGCGTGATCGCGGCCGCATCGAGCAGCCGTACAACGGGCGATTGTGCGAGGTCGACCCGTAAGGCCTCCGTGAGCGACGGTCCGAGCGTCGAGTCCGCCGTGCGGTTCTCCACGTCGGCGAGCACGAGCCGGTCGCGCTCGGCCAGCACGCCACTCGCCACCAGCGTCCCCACGGGCCCGATGCCGAACGCTCGCATCCCCATGTAGAAGCCTGCCGTGAGTCCGAGCGCTGCGAACGCGAGCACGCCCCCGGTGAGCGCCTTGCGCCAGGTGAGCCAGCGCTGCACGCCCCCCCCCGCCCCCCCCGGCGGCAGCGCGGCGCCGGTAGCGCTCGAGCCCGCCAGCGCCCGCCGCCGCTCCGCCACGCCGGTGAACCAGATGATGGGCAGGCCCACCGCGAGCAGCAGGGCAATGCCCTGCATGACCCAGCCGGGCAGGCCGAGCTCGTGCATGAGGCCGTAGCCCGCGCCGAGCACGGCGAGCGAGGTGGCTGCGAAAAGCCCCGCGACTCTCAGGGGATGCGACCGCTCGGCGGCGGCCAGCGCGGCAGTGTACGCGGCACTGCCACCGCTCGGCGTGGTCATCGGCTCGAGCTGCTCCAGGATCTCGTTCGCCGTTTGGAACCGGTCCGCGGGGCGCTTCTCGAGGCACCGCATGATCAGCGCCGCGAGTGCCGGCGGCGTGTTGGGCCGGTACTTGGTCACGGGATCGGGCTGGCTGCTCACATGCTGCGCCAGCACCGACGAAGGGCTGGGTCCAATAAACGGCGGCCGGCCGGCGACCATTTCGTAGGCCAGGGCGCCCACCGCGTAGATATCGGCGCGCTGGTCCGTGCCGGGGTCGGCGGCGGCCTGCTCGGGGGCCATGTAGGCGGGCGTCCCGAGCGCCACGCCCAAGGACGTGAGCGCTGAGCTACCGGTGGACTGCGCGACCGCCTTGGCGACGCCGAAGTCGGTCACGAGCGCATGCTTGCCCGAGAGCAGCACATTGTCGGGCTTCACGTCGCGGTGCACGATGCCGTGCCCGTGGGCGTAGGCGAGGGCGTCGCACACATCCCGCAGGATGCGCACCGCTTCGCCGATCGGCAGCTCGTGCTCCTGCACGAGCCGGGCGCGGAGCGACTGCCCCTCCACGCGGGGCATGATGTAGTAGAGCAGATCGCCGCTCGCGCCGGCGGTGAGGAGCGGCACGATGTGCGGATGCTGCAGCTTGGCGGCGAGCTGGATCTCGCGCTCGAACCGCTCCGCGCTCACACCCGCCGCCCATTCGGGCGGCAGCACCTTCACCACGACTTGCCGGCCGAGCCGCACCTCCTGGGCGAGGAATACACGGCTCATGCCGCCGCCGCCGAGCTCGGACTCGAGATGGTACGACTCTCCCAGCGCGGACTGCAGCCGGTCTTGCAGTGACATGCCTCTATGATAGACCTCTAAAGCGGGGAAAGGCAAAGACTAGACGCAGCAGACGCACAGTGGAGAACAGTACGGAGTAAACGGGACAAACGGTTCATTTCACAACTGTTCACTACCAACCTGTTCACCGCTGCGCGTCTGTGCGTCTAGCTTTTGCGTTTCCCCGTCTGGCATTATCGCTGGATCCCACCCCATTCGACCACCGTGAATCCCCGTCGAGCGGGAGGCGCCGCGAGATGCGGCGCGCTGACGGCCTCTCGGGTCCACAGGGGCCGGAAATCCATGAGTACCCGGATAACGGCATCTGGTTTGGGAGTCACAACCAAGGGTGCGAGCTGGTCGATCGTCTCGCGCGGCAGGAAGGTTACGAAGTAGTACGGCGCCCCGTGAAATCGTGGCAGCCAGGCCTCCCGAAAATCCCTGCTCTCCCGCTCATCGAGTCCGAGCCTGGGCAGCATCCGCTCCAAGAAGCCCGCGACCTCTGCCTGCGCCAATACGAATCCTTCCCGTCGCATGGGCGAGATGGACGAAAGCCCCTCCCAGAAGAGATACGAGTGCGCCTTCTGATCGATTAGGTCGGTCAAGCGCCCGGTGGGCAGTGCGAGCACGTCCCAGCCCCTGCGGTACGGGGGCGTGGACGCGCCGATCGCGTGCAGCGGCTTGGCCTCGACGTGCACCCGCTCTGCGACGCTCGGATAGAGGTAGATGATGGGCTCGGCCATGTACACCGGGAGGAAGTCGTTGTTGGTGAACCGCGTGAGACGGCCGAACGGATCACGCCACAAGAAGATCGGTCTCGCTCCCAGGAATTGCTCGTAGGAGCGCCGCGGCGGTCGGATCCCCGGCGCATCCTGCTCTGTGCGCTGCTCCTGCTTCGCGAGATCGGCCTCGTAATCCCGATAGAATGCCTTGAGCAGCGCGTGATTGGGATCCTTGAGCTCGTAGACGGGTTCGCCGCGTCGAGTATGGCCTGCGACGTTCGCGTCACGCTCGATCTGGACGACATCGGCCGTCACGAACGGATCGTAGCGCACTTCGACGTTCCCGAACTCGGCCCCCTGCTTCCACGAATACCCGCTTCGGTTCGGCTCCTTGGGCGCTCGGTCCCAGACGATCTCCTTCTCGGAGAAATAGGGGACGTACTCGAAGGTCAGGCAGCTCGAGTCGGCGCGGGTGACGTAGAACAGCAGCCCGTCGAACCGCACGTCGTGAAATACCGGATGACGAAAGGCGACGGGCGGCGTGACGTCCTTGCAGTGGCGCGAAACCAAGCGGAACGTGTTCGAACCGTACGCGATCGTGTCGACGGGAAGGAACGCCTGTATCGCGAACTGCGAATCCGACGACAAAGAGAACCCAGCCGCCGAGAACGCCGCCGCCCAAAGCGGCCACCGGTCCTTCTGAGCGACATAGTCGCCGCCATCCGAGTTCCGGCGGAGGAAGACGAGAGTGTCGCCGACTTTCACGAATCGGAGATAGATGCGCTCGTCGCACCCCTCGCCCTTGCACGGCTCGTCCGAGTGCAATTCAGCGAACACCACTTGCGACCCGCGATACCGCTCCCCGATGATGGTCCCGATCTTGTAGCCCGGCCCGATGCTGTCGACATAACCGTCAGCCCATTCGGCACCCACGACGCCAACGACTCGAACTGGCGCAGTGTATTGCACGACGCTGTCGGAGCTCGTGGGCGTCGGACTAGAGGATGGGGCGGAGGCGGGAGCGATGGCTTGAGCCGGCGGCGAGGGAGAAGCGTCGCGGGCAGCCTCGCGCTTACAGGAGGACATGATCGCGAGCAGGAGGGACTGTGAAAGCCAGCGAGCGTTCGGCACGCCACGAAATAAGTCAAGCAAGGCGGGGAAATGCAAAGACTAGACGCACAGACGCACCGCGGACAACAGGTGGGAGTGAACGGGACAACCTGCTCACTCAAACTGTTCACCGCTGTGCGTCTACGCGTCTAGCTTTTGCCTTTCCCCGTCTTGCACACTCGCCGCACGGGACACTGAGGGCATTTTGGCCTTCTCGCTACACAGATCAGTGCCCCCAGCTCCATCACTGCCTGATTGAACTTCCAAGCTCGCTTGCCGTTTCGAGGCACGAGAGTGCGCGCGAGATTCCAAACTGCACCGGAGGGAACCGCTCCCCGCTCCCTGCTCCCAAAGAATACTCGGCGGATGACCCGCGCGACGTTCGTATCCACGGCCGGCACCGCCTTCTCGTAGGCAAAGCTGGCAACCGCCCCCGCCGTGTACGGCCCGATGCCGGGCAGCTTGACCAACTCCTCCGGCTCCTCGGGTAACATGCCGTCGTGCCGTCGTGTAACGCCTTTCGCTAGCCGATGCAGATTCCGCGCGCGCGCATAGTACCCCAACCCCTCCCACGCCTCTCGGACCGCGCGCGCGGGAGCGGCGGCCAGACTCTCGAGATCGGGGAATCGTTCCAAGAACCGCGGATAGTACTCCGCCACTCGGCTGACCTGCGTCTGCTGCAGCATGAACTCGGAGACCAGTACACGATAGGGATCGCGAGTACGCCGCCAGGGAAGATCGCGCGCGGCGCGGGACCACCATGCGAGGAGCTTGCGCGTAAACGTCTGTGCACTACGAGGTTTACGGGCTCGGGGGGTAGACGTGCGAGCCATGCGTACCCAAGATACAGCCCATGGGTAACGGTGCGGAGCTAACCCTAAGCCCGCTACGGCTGGTCGCGCGCTCGAGCCTCCGCTCGTTCGACCACGTCGGCCGCTTCAGCATCCTCCTCGCCGACATGTTCCGCGGCCTCGCGGAATGGCGCACCTGGGTTCCCCGCACGCTCGAGCAGGCCACCGCCATCGGCTACGGCTCGCTCTTCATCGTGCTGCTCGTGGCCGGGTTCGCGGGCGCCGTCACGAGCCTCCAGACCGGCTACCAGTTCACCGGCACCTTGCCCTTGTACTACGCCGGCGCCGTGATCTCCGAATCCATGATTCTCGAGCTCGGGCCCGTGCTCACCGCGCTCATCCTCGCGGGCCGGATCGGCGCGCGCTATGCCGCCGAGCTCGGCAGCATGCGCGTCACCGAGCAGATCGACGCGCTCGAGAGCCTGGGCCGCTCGCCCGTGTCCCACCTGCTCATCCCCCGCGTGGTGGCGGGGATTCTCGTCGTCCCCGCGCTCACCATGTTCGCCAACGCCACCGGGATCGTGGTCGGCTATCTCACCGCCAAGGGCGCGCTCAACCTCACGTACGCCGATTTCGAGTACGGGGCGCGCTATTTCTTCCGGCCGCTCGACCTGTGGTACTCGCTCATCAAGAGCTACTGCTTCGCGGTGGCCGTGACTACGATCCCCTGCTATCTCGGTTTCAACACGCAACAGGGCGCCGAGGGCGTGGGTCGGTCTACGACGGCCGCGGTGGTCGCGGCGTCGGTCGCGATTCTCATGCTCGACGCGCTGACCACGAAGCTCCTCCTGGGGGTGAAGTGATCGAGCTGCTCGACGTCCACAAGCGGTTCCTGGACAATGTGGTGCTCGACGGCGTGTCGCTCGACGTCAAGGACGGCGAGACCGTCGCGCTGCTCGGCCCCTCCGGGGTGGGAAAGAGCGTCACCCTCAAGATGATCAACGGCCTGCTGCGGCCCGACACGGGCGACGTGATCGTGGACGGGCTGCACGTGCCCCGGCTCAAGCGGGAGGAGCTGGCCCAGCTGCGCTCGAAAATCGGCTACGTGTTCCAGTACGGCGCCCTGTTCGACTCCATGAGCGTGCACGAGAACATCCGGCTCGGCATAACGGACGAGACGTGCTATACCGACGAGAAGTACTGCGAGAACCGCGTGCTCGAATGCTTACGGCTCGTAAACCTGCCTCCCGAAGTCGCCGGCAAGTTCCCCGCCGAGCTGTCGGGCGGCATGAAGAAACGGGTCGGCATCGCGCGGGCGATCGCGGGCAAGCCCAAGTATCTGCTGTACGACGAGCCGACGTCGGGCCTGGATCCGGTCAACGCGGATGTCATCGACGGCCTGATCGAGCGGCTGCGCGACGAGTTGGGCGTGACGAGCGTCGTGGTGTCGCACGACGTGCGCGGCTCGTTCCGCGTGGCGGACCGCGTGGCGCTGCTGTGGCAGGCCAAGATCCGGGCGATAGGGAAGGCGGAGGAGATCCTCGCGTCCAGGGACCCCGCGGTGCAGCAGTTCCTGGAGCGCGATCTCGAGATGGCGATGGTCCAGGGAGGAGGGGGGGCGGCGCGTGGACCCGACGTATAAGCAGGAAGTCAC
>DASZCN010000145.1:0-13447 GCA_035943095.1 Gemmatimonadales bacterium
TGAGACAGTTTGTCGAGGGTTGAGTGCACATCTCCAACGGGGCTTGCGCTCCTCCCGGGCGGGGCTATCGTAGCCGAGACTCGTCACCAGAGACCCGATGAAGCGGTTGATGTTGCTCGCCTCGCTGGTGGCCGTGCCGCCGTCGGGGCTCGTCGCCCAGCAGACTCCGCAGAACGGGGCCGAGCTCTTCATCGTCAAGGGTTGTCTCGGCTGCCACGGCGCGAGTGGGCGGGGCGGGGTGGGCCCCGCGCTCGCGGGTACGCAGCTCTCGCTCGACGCGTTCCTCCATCAGCTGCGTCAGCCGCGTCAGTACATGCCGCCGTTTCCGGCGGCAGTGGTGAGCGATGCCCAGGCCGCGGTCATCCGGACCTACCTCCAAGGCGTACCAGCCCCACCGCCTCGGATCCTCACCAACCTACCGCACGGGGTGCTCGACCCGGCGAGCTGCGCGCCCTGCCACGCGAAGCTCGAGCCAACCATCGTGCGCCAGTTCGCGGCGAGCGCGATGGGCCGGCCGGGGATGCAGAACTCCCGTGTGATCTACCCCATCCGCCAGATCACCTGCGCCGACTGTCACGACCGGGATCATGACGCGATCATGGTGAGCAAAGGGCGCGTCCCCGAAGTCGTGTGCGGTGGGTGCCACGCGCAGATCTACAAGGAGCACGTGCTCGACGCCGGGCACTCCTATGGCCCCGGCCCCGGCACTCTCGGCATCAACTGGGAGCGCAACATCGGCGTGCCGCATTACAAGGAGATGCCGCGCAAGGTGATGGAGATGGGCTGCGACGCCTGCCACGCACAGGCCGGCGCCTCCGATCAGAAGTACTGGAGCGACTCGCTGCACCGCTACGTGGACATGAGCAGCCTCGTCTACCGCAATGGCTGTATCGCGTGCCACACGCGCCATTCCTTTAATCTCGAGGAGGCGCGGAAGCCCGAGGCCTGCTACACCTGCCACATGGGACCCGACCATCCCAACTACGAGTCCTATATGGCCTCGAAGCACGGGTCGATCTACGCCGCGCGCGGGAAGTCCTGGGATTGGACGGCGTTCCTCGACCGGGCCACGTACGACACCCCCACGTGCGCGTACTGCCACATGGTGTACGTCTCGGACGGTGGTGTGCGGAGCGTCAGCCATAACATGACCCGGAAGATCATCTGGGGAATGGGAGCGCAAGCCGCCGGCGGCGAGCTGAAGGACCTCGCCTCGGCGCACGCGGGCGAGGTGAAGCGGAGGGAGATGATCAAGGTCTGCATGACGTGTCATTCCGAAGACAAAGCGCGGGGCTATCTCGAGTCGGCCGACGCGCACAAGCTCGCCGGAGACGCCCTGGTGGTCGACGCGCGAGGGATTCTCGGCGGGCTGTATAAGGACGGGTTGATCCGTCCCAGCCACGCCGCGGTATCCGCGGGCCTCCTGCCGGGTCCCCGCTTCACCGCGATCGATCTGCCCGGCAGCATGGCCCAACATTCGCCGACGAGCCTCTACTACGACGTGACACCGATCGAGCGCGAGTACTTCGACTTGTTCTTCTTTTCGGCCCTGAAGAGCTACAAGGGCGCCTTCCACATGAGCCCCGACTATGCGTGGTGGTACGGTTACGCCGATGAACTCGGCCACCTCGCCACGATCCGCGACGACGCCGAGCGTCTCCGGAGCGAAGAAGCTACCCGCAAGCGGACACTGTTCATGATTTTCACGGGACCCTTGATGGTGCTGGCGATACTCGCGGCCGTCTATGTCGCGTGGCGTGCCCGGCGGCGCCGTTCCGGCCCTTAGGTTGGAGACGGAATAACGAGGGCCCCCAAGTCTCAGTGGCGACCGGGGGCCCGAGGATACTTGATTCCGACTGGTCACTTCCGCCGGATCGCTCCGATCGGGCGACGTTCTTCCCTTGGGGACCCTACCTGCCACCGGGTTTCTCGTCCTTCGACCGTTCACGGACGGTGGACACGCGGCCGGTGGCTGGGGAAAGAACCGACTTTGTCGGCGGCGCCCTCGCGCCGGCCCCTCCTCAGGGGCATTCCCGCATCGACCACCCTCGTTGAGTGGTCGCGACGAATATGGCGGGATACGCATGACGACATGATGAACCTGGAATGAAACATCCATGGCGGAGCGTTGGCCGTGAATACGGACGAAGTCCCTCATCCAACCGCCGTCTTAGCACGTCGTAACGATCCGAGCAGTTCTTCATGTCCCATCATGCTCACTTCATTAACCGCTCGCTAGCCGTACGGTCAACGCGCGACTGACCACCTCGACCCAGAGAGCTCGCCATGTCGCATGGAATGCGGGGACTCTACAAGTTCGGGGGAGCAGCATTCGTTGTGAGCGGCCTTCTCTTCCTATCGAGAGCTGTGCTGGACTTCATGGCCGGTGCGCCACCCTCGACAGGAGTGGAGGTCCTCGCGTGGATCGCATCGAATTCACTGATTCATGATTTCCAGAGCGAGATCCTGTTCTTCGCTGCAGGGTGCTTGGTTCCGGCGGTCGTTGCTCTCTACCAGAGTCTCGCCAACGTTGACAGAACGAAGGCGGTGATAGGGTGCGGAATCATGGCGGTGGCCATTCCAGTCCTGATGGCACTGCTCATAATCCACGGGCGTCTCGTCTATCCGGTGTACGGCATCCGCGTCAGTACACCCGACCTCGCGGCCTTCGTCGTCGCTGTTTTCTACGGTGGTTTACATGCCACCAGTCTCTTAATGGGAATCGCCACGTTTGTCCTGAGTTTGGCAATGATGGGCGGAGTGTACGGGAACCCCGTTGTATATCTGGGATTCGCCACCGCTGTTGCCGACATCATAGGCTCGTATCCCTATGTCATCGGGCCCACGCCAACGCTCGTCGCGCAGGGGTTCTTCGCAGCGTGGTTCGTCGCGGTAGGGTCGCAACTCCTCAGAATCAGTGGAAACTCCGCTGCCGCCTGGACCACACCAAGGCCCTTCACGACCGCACCTAAAAGCGCCAGGTGATGCTGACGTACAGCTGGGTCGTCGTGATCGTACCCGGATTGGCGGGGTCCTGCTGCCGCAGTCCCGAAAACGACACGAACCACGCGCGGGCGACGCTCGCGTCCACGTCCACGCCGATCCATTGCGATTTCTGTAGCATCGCGGTGGTGGGATTGTCCTCGTGGCGGATGCCCCCATCGAGCTCGATGTGCACCAGGCTGACTGGGTCGAAGCCCAGGCGCCCGGAATAGAGCTGGCCGATGGTCCGCTTGGCGTCCGGATTGTTCAACGTGGAGTCGTTCTGATTCTGATACAACGTCGCCCGTATGGAGAGGCCCAGGTTGAGCGGCGTGACCCGGTCGAGCCCGAAGGTCCCGGTGTAGGAGTCGGCGGCGCCGGCTGTCCCGCCGGTGCTCCGCCGCCAGTCCGCGCCGAAGTAGGTCTTTTGGCGTGAAAGCTGGAATCCGCCCCCATAGCCCTGGCGGTACGCGTCGTCGAAGGCGGTCTCCGGGTTCTGCGTGTCACGATAGAGCCGAACGCTGCGTCGGTTGTCGTACGAGCCGTTGAACGAGAGCCAGGGGGATGGACGGATCAAGGCGTTGAAATATTGGCTGGTGAAGGAGAACTGCTTTTCGCCCAGCTGTACCTTCCACCAGGGGTAGTAATCGACTTCCTGTAGCCCGTAAAAGGAAAAGTGGCTATTGCTCACATTCGCCTGCAGGAAGCCGAACTCCCGGTTGGCGTGACTGGCCTCGAGCGAGCCGACCGCGCCGGTCGTGAGGGTCCACGCGGTGAGGGTACCCGGGCGATTGTGGAACTGGACGTAGCCGCCGTAATCCTGGATGTCGTTGGACAAGCCGAGGGTGGCGGCGTCCGGCTCGAGCCCACCGAACGCGCCGAAGGTCATGCGCGGGCCGTTGAACTCGATCAGGCCGCCGTCGAACAGGCTGACCGACGTGACCGCCGTCAGGTACTGGCGCCCGGCGACGGTCCGGAATCCGGCGCCGGGCGCCCCCCAGAAGATCGCCGCCTGATAGACACGGGTTCTCCCATCCACCGCGTCCGGCTGCCCGGTCGAAGAGGTCACGGTACGCCGGGTCCGGAGATCCACGGAGAGCCCCATCGCGGTGCCTCCGATACTGAGTCCGCTCATGCGGAGGTCGAACGACGGCTGATTGAACCCGGTGCTCCCGGCTGCCGTGACGGAATCTCCGGTGGCGGTGGACGTCGCGCTGAGATAGCGTAGGCCGACGCGGCCATGGATGCCGGGCCCACTCAAGCGGTGGGGGCCGCGCGGACGCGCTTCGGCGGTGGTGGTACCCGTCCCGCCCGGCGGGAGCCGAGGAGTGAACCGGACCGCGTCGCCCACCACGATGTCGGTGGCGCCGCGAATCACTTCGCACGCCGACTGGTGAGAGGCGAGGAACTTCACCCGCAGGGTCGAGACCGTAGAATCCCGTCGGACGACCGCCAGTTCCGACCCCTCGATCAGCCCCTCCTTCCGTCCGGCGCCGACGTAAACTTCCGCGCCGGACAGGAATGTCACGGTCGTGGTACCCGGTCGTGACGCCGTCGTGTCTCGAATGGGCAGCCGCGTGCGGAGCCGGGCGGTCGAGTCCGTCCGAGACCCCATCTGCACGGTCGGCGTCTTCACTGTCGGCGTCGGCGTAGCCGGCGCCTGCGGAACGGGCGCCTGCGCAACCGGCGCCTGCGCAACCGGCGCCTGCGCGACCGGCGCCCGCGCTACTGGCGTCTGGATGGCCGTCGTCTGGACGCCCGGCTGCGTCGAGACCGGGGTCGCGTTCGGCGTCCGAGGCGTGGAGTCTCGCAACGACGACGCGACTCGCGGCGCGGGGGCGGGGGAGGGCGGCCGTGCGGCAATGACCGGCGGCGTCCGGGTCAACGGCGCGACGATCGTGAATCGGACGGAATCCCCGACGATCGGATGAAGCTGGCTACTCACCAAAGTGCAGGACGCCTGGTGGTCACCCAGCGACTCGACCCGCAGGACGGCCACGGTGCGGCCGCGTCGCACGACGTCCGCCTCACTGCCCTGCCGCAGCCCCTCCATCGTTCCCGCGTCGATAAAGAGCCAGCCGCCCCCGAGGAAGGTGACGGATGCGATGCGCGTCGCAGCGACCTGTTGGGCCACGGCCGCAGCCGGTACCAGCAGGCAGATGAGCAGAGGCCACCGGAGTGCGGCCATCAATGCGTCGCCATTCGATTACTAGGGGCCGTTCGGGTTCGAGTGACACCCGGATTTCGCGCAACTCGAAATCGCGTAGTTAGTCGCGTTCTGATGGCAGTCCGTGCAGGTAGCCCCCTTATGCGGCAGACTGACCGGCTGAGGAGTGACAATGGTCATGTGCGTCCACGTCGGACCGGTCCAGTCCACCTTGGTCGGCGAGTGGCAACTGGAGCAGTTGGCCGCGGCGAACGCCGCCATGCCGGCCGCCTGGTGGTTCGGGTCGGTCACGCTGATGTACGTGGCGTGATGGCACCCATCGCAGGTCTGTGCCACGCTGGCGTACGTCGTGGTGGTGTGACAATCGCTGCAGATCCGAGGCGGCACCGCGTGCTGCCCGGTCAGCGCGAGGGGGCTGGTCGGGTGATTGAGGTTCGCCCCGGCCCAACCGGCCACCACCTGGTGGCAGGAGGCGCAGTTGGTCGAGTACCCGGCGGCCGTATGGCTCGGATTGGTCGTCGCGACGTAGTCGGCGTGGTGGCACCCGTCGCACGTGGTCGGCACGCTCGAGTAGGGCGACTTCGTATGGCACTGCGCACAGGTGACCGCACCATGGGCTCCCTGCTTGGGGTCGATCGGCGTAGTAGCATGGACGAACGTCGCACCCGCCCACCCCGCCACGAGCGCGTGACACGTGGTGCAGGTCGTGGAGAACCCCGCGGCCACGTGGTCGGGGTCCTTGGCCGCGACAAAGTCGCTATGGTGGCAGCCGTCGCAGGTCTGCTGCACCGCGGCAAACGCCTGCCCGGCCAGATGGCAGTCGGCGCACTGCCGGTTGGCGTGCACCCCAGTCAGCGCGATCGGGGTCGAGGGATGGCTGCCGGCCAGCCCGCTGACCCGGCTCCAGGCGACCTGGCTGTGGCATGACGTACAGGTGGTCGGGAAGTTCTCGGCGACGTGGCTCGGAGCGGCGACGTAGTCCGATCTGTGACAGGAGACGCACTCGGCCTGCGTCCCCACGAATTGGAGTGAACCCTGTGCGCTCGGCTTGTGGCAGTCGGAGCAGTCCAAGCCCAGATGTGCGCCCTGCAAAGGAAACCGGGTCAGCTGGTGAGCCTTGGTCATCACCTCGCGATCGAGGAAGCTGCGCGCCGTGTGACAACGGGCGCAGTTTGCGCCCAGCTCGCCCCGGTGACTATCCACGTGACAGGAGACGCAGTCCGACTTGACGCCCTTGAAATCCAGGGATTGGTGGCAGGCCCGGCAGTTAGCCGTACCGTGCGCCCCGGCGAGGGCGAACCCAAGCTTGGAGTGGTCGAACGTCTTGGCAACCCGCACCGGGGTCCATCCACTAGGGATGTGGCAGGTGTTGCACTCCATCTTCAGATCGCCGTGCGGCGAGCGGGTGCGCTGCTGGGCCTGGAGAGGAGCCGCGACAAGGGCCAGGCCGAGCAAGATGAGGCCTCTCACTTGGACTCCTTGCCGTGGCAACTCTCGCACTTCCCGGAGACCGGTCGGTAGATCACGATCGGCTTGGGGCCCTTTGGGTCCGTCGCATGGCACTGGTTGCACGCGACATGCTCGTGCGCACCCCGGGTCGAGAACGTGGCGTCCCTTGTATGATCGAAGTTCGAGGCTGGCGCGAAGGCGTCCACCCCATGGCACGCCTCACAGGCACCCCGGTCGGCGCGCTTGGCGAACTGGGTGCCGTGCGGATTCTCGTGGCACCCCTCGCAGCCGTTCTTCGGCGCGGCGAAGAGCAAGCGCGGGAACACCCACCGCGCCAGGGCCAGCGACGACGTCGCCGCTGGATGCTTCATCTCCGCGTGGCACTCCACGCACGAGACGGCCGCGTGAGCCCCGTCGAGCGAGAACTTGTAGCGCTTGTGCGTCGCGATGTCGACCGCCGAGGGCCGAAAGCTGCGCACGCCGTGACAGTCGAGGCAACGCGGATAGCGCCCATCGTGGGGATCGACGTGGCACCCGGCGCACTCGATCTCCTTCAGCTTGAGGGCGACGCCCGCCGTGCCGAGGATCTGATTACCGGGGAGCGGCGGCAGGTCCTTGCGCTCGGGCCCGTGGCATGCGGCGCAGGCGACCTCGGCGTGGCGGCCTTCGAGCGACAGCCGCAGCGTAGCGTGCTGGGCGACGGTGAACGTCGTCGGCGTCCAGCCCTCCACCCGATGACACGCGTCGCATGCACCACGATCGGGCCGCCCTGCCAGCTGGCTGCCGTGATCCTCCCCATGACAATCGCGGCACTTCGCGGCGGCCGGCCGCATCCAGACGGCGGCCGTGCCGAGCTGAGTCGCCGGTACACCGGGCGGGTTCTTGACGTGACAATCCGCGCATTTCACCTGCTGATGGCGTCCCTCGAGCGGATACTTCGCGAGGCGGTGCTGCGCCACCGTATAGGTGGATGGCCGCCAATCGTCCACCACATGACAGGACGCGCAATCCACGATGCGGCCCGCGAGCGTGGCGGTGCCTGCGTGCGAGTCCTTGTGACAGTCGGTACAGTTCGCGAAGTGTGGACTGGACACGACCTTTCCGCCGGAGAAGTCGTGACACTTTTCACAAGCGACCGTCCGATGGCGGCCACGCAGGGGGTACTTCGTGCGCTCGTGATCGAACTTGCCCCGCGCGATCGTCTTGAAATCCGTAGTGGTGTGGCAGTCGGCGCACGCGGTGCCGAGGCGCCCGTGGTGGACGTCTTCGTGACAGGTGACGCACGCCCGCTCGAGGCCCACCCAGCCCCAGTCCGGTCCGTGGCGCTCGGACAGCTTGGCCGCCCGCGACACCCGAAACGCCGCCTTATGGCAGTCGAGGCATTTGGTCGTCCGATGGCTCCCGTCGAGCGGCCAGCCCGCGCGGGTGTGCTCGAACCGCTTGAAGTCCCCGCCGGGCCAGCTCACGAGCGCGAAGTCGCGCCCGGCGTGATCGGGGTGACAGCTGGCACACCGTTGGTTCTTGACGGCGGCGTGGAATCCCCGGCCCCGATCCACGAGCCAAGCGATCTCCTTGTGACACTCGAGGCAGCGCCCGCTCATCTGTTCCTTCCGCCCCCCGCCATGGCAGGACTCGCACCGCAGGGCTCCTTCGAGCTGTTGGTGCGGCTTCGCCAACGGGCCCGGTGAGATCTGAGCGGCGACCGGAGCGCCGATACAGGCGAGGGCGAATGCGAGGCCCGCATATCTCACCACAGCCAGGTGGCGCCGACTGCGACCACTACGGCCACGTGAATGAGTACCGCGATCAGAGCGGCGATGGCCACGGGGCGGTGCAACACGTGCCAGTACCGGAACACGTCATGCGTGGCATCGAGCATGCGCGCCTGCTGCGCCAACGCCATTTCCCGCCGGGCGAGTCGCAGCGTCGCCCGCAACATTTGCCGGTCGTTCTTGCGACGTCGCGGACCGCGGGCCTCCCAGAGGCGCCGCAACTTGCGCGCGGCGCGACGGCGGGTGAAGTCGTCCGCGACCATCCGCCAGAGCGTGCCCAGCAGCCCCCGACGAACCACCGGCGCTTGCCCTTCGGCGAGCGTCCGCTCCACCAGGCCGGCCTCGAGCCCACTCGATCGTGCGATTTCATCGAGCAGCGCTTTCCGCCGGAACGCGATTTCCTCGAGCGTGAGCTCGACGCCCTGCCTAGTGCGGGGGATGCGAGCGTAGATGTAGCGGCCCACGAGACCGCTGAACCACACCACCATCATGGACCAGAACCCGAGCCCGATGAGACCCGTAAACCGCCAAGCAGCATGAATCGCCACGAGCAGGGGAAGGGCCAGTGCCGCGAGCACGTGCGTGTCCAGCCAGCGGGCGATCGCTCCGGTGAACGCGAGCCAACGGAACTTCTTACGGAAAGGATACAACCAGAGAAAGAGGAAGATCGCGAGCGCCAGCAACCCCGCGCTCTGGCCGATGTAGCCCGATGACTTGAGCCAGGGGTGGAGGGGGCTCCGCACGCGAGCCGCCATCGGCAGCGAGTAATACGGCCATCCCACGACGCAAACCGCTCCGAGCGCGATCACGAAGAGCCTGAACAGCCAGTGCCGGCGCGCGGGCTCCCGCACCTGCGTGGAGATGCGGTTGCCGTATGCGCGCACGGGCGCCCCCGGGAGGATGGCGCGACGCTCCGACGGCGGGTCGAGGGCCGGAATAGGGCCGGAATGGGCCATCGATGGTCTTAACGCCAAATGACCAGCGCGAGCGGTGACGCAGCCCACGGTGACGCTGGGCACCTGACACGCAAGATGTGGGACCGAAGTCGCGACGAAGCGACGACGCGCCCCTACCCGAAGGTTTCATGAAGGGACAGATGTCCGACACGCTCATGTACGTCGCATTCGCGGCGCTGCTCCTCGTCTTGATGACGTCGCACGTGCTGCGCATGCGGAAGAAGGAGGCGGCCGCCCGTGCCGCCGCCGAGCACGGCAAGCTGTTCTCGGACGGCCCGCGCGCACAGCATCCCCGTATCGATGCGCTGCAGTGCATCGGCTGCGGCGCCTGCGTCGACGTCTGCCCGGAGGGAGACGTCCTCGCCGTCATCGGCGGCAAAGCGGTGATCGTCAACGGACACAAGTGCATCGGCCACGGGCTGTGCGCCGAGGCATGCCCGGTAGGTGCGATTACGATCGTGATGGCGAGCCCGAGCGTCGGCGCGGACATGCCCGCGCTCACGCCCCAGCACGAGACCAACGTCCCCAACATGTTCATCGTGGGTGAGCTGGGCGGACTCGCGCTCATCAAGAACGCCGTCAACCAGGGGCGCGACTGCGTGGACACGATCGCGGCCCGGCTTGCGTCGATCAAGCGCGGTCGAGCCGCGCCCGGGGTTCGCGACGTGTGCATTGTCGGCGCCGGCCCGGGGGGGATCAGCGCCTCGCTCCGTGCCATCGAGCGCAAGTTGAGCCACATTACCCTCGAGCAGGACGAGTTTGGCGGCACCGTGGCAAAGTACCCGCGCCAGAAGCTCGTCATGACGAGCCCCGTAGAGTTCCCACTGCATGGCAAGTTCTCGAAGCTCAAAATCTCCAAGGAGGAGCTGCTCCAGTTCTGGAAGAAGCTCCATGGCCGGGCGGGGCTGGAGGTCAAAACCAGCGAGAAGGTCGAGGACATCCAGCGGGATGCCGATGGCATCTTTGCCGTGCGAACGTCCAAGGCCCAGTACCGCGCCTGGACGATCGTCCTCGCACTGGGGCGCCGGGGCACGCCGCGCAAACTCGGCATTACAGGCGAGGAGCTCGCCAAGGTGATGTACAGCCTGATCGAGGCCGAAGCCTACACGGGGGCGAAGATCCTGGTCGTGGGCGGCGGCGACAGTGCGGTCGAGGCGGCGATGGGCCTGGCCCATCAAAAGGGCAACCAGGTCACGCTGTCGTACCGCCGCGAAGCGTTCAGTCGGATCAAGGAGCGCAACGTCCAGCGCCTCCCCGAGTACACCAAGTCCGGCAGGCTGAAGGTGATCTTCAACTCCCAACCGGTGGAAATCCGAAGCAAGTCCGTTCTGCTCGAACTAGCCGGTCAAGTCCGGGAGATTCCCAACGACTACGTCTGGGTCTTCGCCGGCGGGATACCGCCCAACGAGTTTCTTCAGAAGGTAGGCGTCCACATGGGGCCACGAGATCTCACGCGCGAAGGGAGTGCCGAAGCGAAGCTCGCACGCCAGACGGCGTGAGCCTGTGGTGGGGCGTGACTAGATTGAAGGCGCGGGATTCGGCGCCTAATGTTGAGCTCAGCCGGATCTCGCGGCACTGAGACGACGCGCTCGATCGCCTGAAAAGGTTTGGCGAGGGCTGAGTGTACGATTCCCCGGCGGGGCACTTTGGCGCCGCCGGGGGATCCTCACACCCGCCTGAAGGCCTACTTCAGGGCTTTCTGCGGGGTGATGTCCACCTTGATCAGGTGGGGTTTCGCGGCTTCGACCTTCGGCAGCGTGAGCGTCAGCACACCGTTCTCGTAGGTGGCCTTGATCTTCTCGGCCTGGACGGTCGCCGGCAGCGTGAACGTCCGCTCGAACGAGCCGTAGGTGCGCTCATACCGATGGATCTTCTCCGCCTTCTCCTCCGCGACCTGCTCCTTCGTCCCTTTGATCGTGAGCAGATTTCCCTCAACGAAGATCTTCACTTCCTCGGGCTTCACGCCGGGGAGCTCCGCCACGAGGCGGATGTACTCCGGCTCCTCGAAGATGTCCACCAGCGGCAGCCATGCGGCCGTCGTCGCTTCCCCGACCTTCCAATCGAACACGGGGAACGACTCGTTGAAGATCCGCCCCATCCGGCGCTCGAGCTGATACAGGAGATCCAGCATTGGATCCCGCACGGGCTTCGTCACACCGAACATATGTCTCGCCTCCTCTAAGGTTCACCCCGAGGTTAGCAGCGAGCGCATGAGGGGCCACTGAAAGCGCCGTGAGGATTTGAAACGTTGCCTTCATCAACAGGCACCCGGTGACTCACGTACACTTGATAGAGTCTGGACAGATAGAGTCTGGAAGCCTGTCTGCGCTCTGAACCCAGCCGCCCCTATCATGAGGATACTGGTCATCCGCGCCCCTCCACATCCCGCAGCATTGATCCTGCTCGGCCTCGTCCTGTCAGGCCCGCTGCGCGCCCAGACGCTGTCCGGCGTGGTGACGGCACCGTCCGGTGCGGTCGTCCCCAACGCCAAGGTGTCGCTCAAACGAATCACCGATGGCCTCACGACGGAGACACGCACGAATTCCACCGGTTCTTACAAGGTGGCTGACCTCATGCCCGGCGATTATGAGCTGACCGTAACGGCGGAGGGCTACAGCCCGAGCACCGTGACAGTGACGATGGTCGCGGGCGTGAACCAATCCACGGACGTCCAGGTGCGCCCGCCACTGTCGTTGGAGGATCTGGGGTTTTCGGCGGCGCAGACTCAAGGAAGCGCCGAAGAGCAGGCGAGACTCGATAAGCGCTCCCATATGCTGAAGGTGCATCAGCGGCTCGGTTTGCTCACGACCATCCCGTTGGCGGCAACGGTCATCACCGGCACCTTCGCGGGTGGCCGGGCAACGCAATCGACCACTCGCGATGTGCACGCCGTCCTAGGCACGCTCACCGCCGGTCTGTATTTCACGAGCGCCTCATTCGCGATCTTCGCACCCAAAATCCCGGGCACACGCGTTCACGGCCCGATTCGTCTTCACAAGGCCCTGGCCTGGATTCATGGCCCCGGCATGATTCTCACTCCCGTTTTGGGAGCGATGGCGTACGCGCAACGGAGCCGCGGAGAGCGGGTGCATGGCATTGCGAGTGCTCATTCGGTCGTGGCGGTCGTGACCGCCGCAGCATATGGCGCTTCGATTCTGTCAGTATCAGTCAAATTCTGACCGACAGATGACCTTCCTGCTGCTGTCCGTCCTGACGCTCACTCAAACTCCGAGCCGGTGGGTGCTCGACTCATCCACGGTCAGGTATCACGTCTCTCATCCGCTGCACCAGGTGGATGGCGTGAGCCATGGGGCGCGAGGGAAGGGAGTTTGTCAGGCCCGGGGTTGTGAGTTTCTGATTGCGGTGCCGATCAGGTCCTTTGATTCCGGTGATAGCAACCGCGACCTGCACATGCTACAGACAGTGCGGGGCGGTCAATTTCCGATCGTCACCGTGCGAACTCAATTGCCTGAGGGAGCCCAGCTCTCGGACTCGGTCTATGCGGATCTGGAGATCGAATTTGCCGGTCAGACCGCGCATTATGCGCGGGTTCCATTCCACGTCGTTATGAACGGAAACGAAGCACGAGTCTCAGGAACGATTCCGGCGACGATCGCCGACTTCAAGATAGACCCGCCGTCGCTGCTCACGATTCCCATCAAGAATGACATCCCGGTCTACGTGGAGTCGACCTGGCATCGAGAGAAGTGACGCAGCTCCTTACTGCGTCGGAATGGCGGTCCCGTGGCAGGCGGTACACATCTGGGGGTTCTTCTTGATCTCCCGAGCCGCATCGAAACCGGGTCCGTGCGGATTGATGTGCCGACCGCCCAGCGCCGAATGGCAGGTGAGGCAGTCCTTCTCCACGCGACACCCGACACAGGTCTCGAGGCTCTGGCGAGCAGCTTGGCCGTGCCCGGCGCTGAAGAAAATGTTGAAGTCGTGGTACCCGGCCCGGAGTTGCCCGCCTTTGCTGACGAGCCCCGCCGAGGCATGACAGGTGGTGCAGAAGCCGGCCGTATTGTGGCAGTCGCTGCAATTCGTTTGTCGGCTGTACGCCGCGGCCGGATGGCGCGTGAGGAACCCGCGGGGATGATAGCCCGCGGCGCGCGCGGCGTCGG
>DASZCN010000146.1:0-15713 GCA_035943095.1 Gemmatimonadales bacterium
AGGTCACGTAGGTCGCGAGCCCCTTGTCGGCCGCCACCTTCGTCAGCGCCGCCGTCAACGTCGTCTTCCCGTGGTCCACGTGCCCGATCGTCCCGACGTTCACGTGCGGCTTCGTCCGCTCAAATTTCGCCTTGGCCATGAGTCCTCAGTTCTCAGTGGTCAGTCGTCAGTCACTGATGACTGACGACTGATGACTGATGACTATCCCTTCACCTTACTCACGATTTCTTCCGCCTTCTGTTTCGGCACTTCCTGATAGTGACTGAACTGCATGCTGTAGATCGCGCGGCCCTGGCTCATCGAGCGGAGCGTGGTCGAGTAGCCGAACATCTCGGACAACGGCACGGTCGCGGCCACGACCTGGGCGTCGGCGCGCTGCGTCATGCCTCCGATTTTTCCCCGTCGGGCGGAGAGATCGCCGATAACGTCGCCCATGTAGTCGGACGGGGTGACCACCTCGACGTCCATCATGGGCTCGAGCAGCACCGGATGCGCCTGGCGGGCCGCCTCTTTCACGGCCATCGACCCGGCGATCTTGAACGCCATCTCGCTCGAGTCCACGTCGTGGTACGACCCGTCGACGAGCTCGACCTTGACGTCGACCATCGGGTAGCCCGCGAGCACGCCGTTCTCGAGCGCTTCCTTGACGCCTTGCTCCACCGGGCCGATGTACTCCCGCGGGATCACGCCGCCCACGATGTTGTCCTCGAACACGAAGCCCGTGCCCGGCTGGCCTGGCTCCAGGTTGATGACCACATGACCGTATTGGCCGCGGCCGCCGGTCTGGCGGATGAACTTCCCCTCGACCTCTTCGACGCGCTTACGCACCGTCTCGCGGTAGGCCACCTGCGGCCGGCCCACGTTGGCGTCGACCTTGAACTCCCGGCGCATGCGCTCGACGATGATCTCCAGGTGCAGCTCGCCCATTCCCGAAATGATCGTCTGGGCCGTCTCCGCGTCCGAGTGCACGCGGAACGTCGGGTCTTCCTCGGACAGCTTCTGCAGCGCGATCGAGAGCTTGTCCTGATCGGCCTTGGTCTTGGGCTCGATGGCGACCGAGATCACCGGCTCGGGGAACTTCATCGCCTCGAGGATGATCGGGTGGCCTTCGTCGCACAGGGTGTCGCCGGTCTTCGTGTCCTTGAGACCGATGGCCGCGGCGATATCGCCCGCGCGCACCTCTTCGATCTCCTCGCGCTTGTTGGCGTGCATCTGCAACAAGCGGCCGATGCGCTCTTTCCGGTCCTTGGTGCTGTTGTAGATGTAGGAGCCCGCAGCCATGACGCCCGAGTACACGCGGAAGAACGTCAGTTTTCCCACGTAGGGATCGGTCATGATCTTGAACGCGAGCGCCGAGAACGGCTCCTCGTCCGCGGCCTTGCGGACCGCGTGGGTCGCGTCGTGGTGCGGCAAATGTCCCTGGATCGCCGGCACGTCCATGGGCGACGGCAGGTAGTCGACCACCGCGTCGAGCAGTGCCTGGACGCCCTTGTTCTTGAAGGCAGCGCCGGCGAGCACCGGCACGACCTTGCCGGAGATCGTCGCCTTGCGCAGCACCGTGCGGATCTCGTCCTCGGAGAGCTCGTGCTCTTCCAGGTACTTGTGGAGAATCGCGTCGTCCTGCTCGACGATCGACTCGAGCAGGTGATGGCGCATCTCCTTGACCTTCTCTTTGAGGGCGGCCGGCACCGGTCCCTCGACGTATTTCTTGCCGAGCGACGCATCGTCGTCGTCGTACACGATTTCGACCTGACGGATCAGGTCGATGATGCCCGTGAACAGCTCACCCGAGCCGAGGGGCAGATGAATCGGCACGACGTTGGCGCCGAGACGCTCGCGGACCATCTTGACGCACATCTCGAAGTCCGCGCCCACGCGGTCCATCTTGTTGACGAAGATGATGCGCGGTACGTGGTAGCGGTCCGCCTGGCGCCACACCGTCTCGGTCTGGGGCTCCACGCCGCCCACCGCGTCGAGCACGGTGATGGCCCCGTCCAGCACGCGCAACGAGCGCTCCACCTCGACCGTGAAGTCCACATGGCCCGGGGTGTCGATGATGTTGATGCGGAACTGCTCGTTCCGGCGTAGCCAGAAGGCGGTCGTGGCGGCGGACGTGATGGTGATGCCGCGCTCCTGCTCCTGCTCCATCCAGTCCATGGTCGCCGTGCCGTCGTGCACCTCACCCAGCTTGTAGGTGCGGCCCGTGTAGTAGAGGATACGCTCGGTCGTAGTCGTTTTACCGGCATCGATGTGGGCCATGATGCCGATGTTGCGAATACGCTCGAGTGGTGTAGTTCTGGCCATCTCGTCCTGTTTTACGTTGGGGCAAGGCATGCCTTGCCCATACATCCCTCAAGTCAGCAAAAACGCGGGGCGACCGTGACGCCCATCACTGGGGCCGGTCTCGCTCCGCTCTCGTCCGGGGGTGCGACCCCCCTGCGACGTGCGTGTTTTTTTGAGCCCCGGACCTGCGCCGGGCTTAGTCAGTTACCAGCGATAGTGCGCAAACGCACGGTTGGCTTCCGCCATCCGGTGCGTGTCTTCTTTCTTCTTTATAGTCTCGCCCTCGCCCTTCGAGGCGAGGATCAGCTCGGCGGCGAGCCGCTCCGCCATGTCCTTTTCGCGGCGGGCGCGGCTGAAGGAGATCAGCCAGCGCATGCCGAGCGCGGTGCGCCGCTCCGGCCGCACTTCCACCGGCACCTGGTAGGTCGCGCCGCCCACTCGCCGGGACTTCACTTCCAACGCAGGCTTCACATTTGAAAGGGCCTGCTTGAACACGTTCACCCCGGGCTGCCCGGTGCGCTGCTCGATCAGGTCCATCGCCGCGTAAAACACGCGCTCCGCGAGCGACTTCTTGCCCCGCTCCATCAGGTTGTTCAGGAACTTGGAGACGGTTTGGCTGTCGTAGCGCGGATCTGGTGGTACCGGCCGGCGGACCGCCTTCTTCCTCCGGCTCATGTCGTGGCCGCCTTGGGCCGCTTGGCGCCGTACTTGGAGCGTGACTGCTTCCGCTCGTTCACGCCCGCGGCGTCGAGCGTGCCGCGGATGATGTGGTAGCGCACGCCCGGCAGGTCCTTCACGCGGCCGCCGCGGATCATCACGATCGAATGCTCCTGCAGGTTATGCCCCTCGCCCGGGATATAGGCCGTCACCTCGAAGCCATTGGTCAGCCGGACGCGCGCGACCTTGCGGAGCGCCGAGTTCGGCTTCTTGGGCGTCGTGGTGTAGACGCGGGTGCAGACGCCGCGCTTCTGCGGGTTACCGCGCAGCGCGGGCGCCTTTTCTTTTCCTTCGACGTCCCGCCGGCCGTGGCGGACGAGCTGGTTGATAGTCGGCATAACCCCAAGGCAAAAGTTGCGAAATAGACGTCCAAGATAGACGGGGGATTGGGGTTAGGGCAACCCCTCAACGACCGACGGTTAGACGGATAGGCGGTTAGTCGACTCCGAAAACGACGAGCGCCCGGGACTCTCCCCCGGGCGCCGCCGTTTTTGCTAACCGTCTAACCGTTTATCCACCTAACCGTCTAATCAGCTTCCACTTCCTCCGGGAACGGACTCGGCACCGCGCCCGGTGCAGGCTCGAGGGGCGGCGGCGGCGGCTGGAAGCCCTCCGGCGGCTCGATCTCGATGTCGTGGTACCGGTAGATGCCGGTCCCCGCCGGGATCAGGTGCCCGATGATGATGTTCTCCTTCAACCCCAGCAAGTCGTCCCGCGCGCCGCGAATAGCCGCGTCGGTCAACACCCGCGTGGTCTCCTGGAACGACGCCGCCGAAATGAAGGACTGCGTCGTCAGGCTCGCCTTGGTGATGCCCAGGAGCAGCGGCTCCCGAGTGGCCGGCTTACCACCCTTCTTGACGGCGCGCTCGTTGATGTCGCTGAACGTCTGCTTGTCGATGTTCTCGCCCTCCAGGAACGCCGTGTCCCCGGGCTCCACCACTTTCACCTTCTGGAGCATCTGGCGGACGATCACGCCGATGTGCTTGTCGTTGATCTTCACGCCCTGCAGCCGGTACACCTCCTGCACTTCGTTCAGGAGGTACTCCTGCACCGCCCGCGGACCCTTGATCCGCAGGATGTCGTGCGGATTCACCGGACCCTCGGTGAGGCGGTCGCCGGCGCGCACACGGTCGCCCTCGTGCACGCGCAAGTGCTTGCCCGCCGGCACCTCGTACAGCTGCGGCTCCCCCTCTTCGGGGTGGACGTAGATCTCGCGCTTGCCGCGCTTGATCTCGCCGAACCGCACGGTGCCGTCGATCTCGGAGATCGTCGCAGGATCCTTGGGCCGCCGGGCCTCGAACAGCTCGGCCACGCGCGGCAGGCCTCCCGTGATGTCCCGCGTCTTGTACGCCTCGCGTGACACCTTGGCGAGCACGAGCCCGGCGTATACCTCCTGCCCGTCTTCGACGGTCAGCTGCGCCCCTTCGGGAATGACGAAGTCGCGCAGGCGCTTTTCCTTCTCGCCCTTCTTCTGGATGATCTCGATATGCGGGTGCAGCTTCTTGTCCCGGTCCTCGATGATCACCCGCTGGCGACGTCCGGTGAGCTCGTCCAGCTCCTCGCGTACCGTCTCCTCCTCGACGATGTCCACGAACCGCACCACGCCCGACACGTCCGTCATGATCGGGTTGGTGTACGGATCCCACGTGAACAGCACCGAGTCGCGCGCCACCTTCGCGCCGTCCGCCACCATCAGCGTGGCGCCGAGCGGCACATGGAAGCGGGAGTGCACGGAGAGCTTCCCACTCGCGGTCTCGCCGTGCGACGCGGCCTTGAGGATCAGCTCGCCCTCGTAGCTCGTCACCACCTTCTGCTTCTCCGGCGTCTCGACGAACACCAGCCGGTCACCGTACTCGATCACGCCCTCCACCTTGGTCTTCCGCACCGTCTGCTCGGCGATCCGCGCCGCCGTGCCGCCGATGTGGAAGGTCCGCAAGGTGAGCTGCGTGCCCGGCTCGCCGATCGACTGGGCGGCGAGAATGCCGACCGCCTCCCCCAGGTCCACCATGTCCATGGTGGCGAGGTTCCGGCCGTAGCACATGCGGCACACGCCGCGCTTCGACTCGCAGGTGAGCACCGAGCGGATGCGCACCGACTCGATCCCCGCGTCCTCAATCGCCTGCGAGGTCTCCTCGTCGATCAGCTTTCCCGCTTCGACCAGCACCTTGGGCCGCTCGTCCTCGTCGAGCTCATGCGGATCCGTGACCTCGTCGAGCGCGACGCAACCCACCAGGCGCTCGCGCAGCGGCTCGATGATGTCCTCGCCCTCCTTCAGCGCCGACATCTCGAGACCCAGGATCGTACCGCAGTCTTCCTCGGTGATCGTGACGTCCTGCGCCACGTCCACCAGGCGGCGCGTCAGGTAGCCCGCGTCCGCGGTCTTCAATGCCGTGTCCGCGAGACCTTTGCGCGCGCCGTGCGTCGAGATGAAGTACTCGAGCACCGACAGCCCCTCGCGGAAATTCGACTTGATGGGGCTCTCGATGATCTCACCGATGCCGCCGGTGAGCTTCTTCTGTGGCTTCGCCATCAGGCCGCGCATTCCCGCGAGCTGGCGGATCTGGTCGCGCGAGCCGCGGCTCCCGGAGTCGAACATCATGAAGACCGGGTTGAAGCCGCCCTTGGAGCGCTGCATGGTCTTCACCATAGCGTCCGCGATGTCGTTGTTCGCGTGCGTCCAGGCGTCGATCACCTTGTTGTAGCGCTCGCCGAACGTGATCTGTCCGGTCGAGTACGCGCGCTGGAACCGCTCGACGCGGCCCTCGGCGTCATGCAACAGGCTCGACTTCTCGCCCGGAATCTCCAGGTCCTCGACCCCAATCGACACGCCGCCCATGGTGGCGTAGCGGAAGCCGAACTCCTTGAGGTTGTCGAGGAACTGCACCGTGCTCGGCAGCCCGGCCCGCCGGTAGCTATCGAACACGAGCTCCGACAGGTCGCGCTTGCGCATCACCTGATTGCGGAACCCCCCCTCCCGCCGGATGCCCTCGGGGAGGATGCTGTTGAAGATGACCCGCCCCGCGGTGGTGTAGACCCACCCCGCGGCGTCCAAGTAAGAGACGGGCGAGTGGTACCCGACCCGCTTGGTCGCGAGCCCCATGTCGAGCTCCGCGAGTGAGCCCACGCGCGGCGCCTTCGCCTTCACCTCGGCCTGCTCGAAGTCGGCCGGCTCCTTCGTGAGGAAGTAGCAGCCGAGCACCATGTCCTGGGACGGCTCGGCCACCGGCCGCCCGTCCGAGGGCTTGAGCACATTATTGGACGAGATCATGAGCAGCCGCGCCTCGAGCTGGCTCTCGAACGAGAGCGGCACGTGTACGGCCATCTGATCGCCGTCGAAGTCCGCATTGAACGCGGCGCACACCAGCGGGTGGATCCGGATCGCCTTGCCCTCGACCAGCACCGGCTCGAACGCCTGGATACCGAGGCGGTGCAACGTGGGCGCACGGTTCAACAGCACCGGATGGTCCTCGATGATCTCCTCGAGGATCTCGTACACCTCAGGCGATTCCTTCTCCACGATCTTCTTCGCCCGCTTGACCGTCTCCGCGATGCCCTTCTCCACCAGCTTGTGGATGATGAACGGCTTGAACAGCTCGACCGCCATCGCCTTGGGCAGCCCGCACTGGTGCAGCCGCAGCTCGGGACCCACCACGATCACCGACCGGCCGGAATAGTCCACGCGCTTGCCGAGCAGGTTCTGGCGGAACCGGCCCTGCTTGCCCTTGAGCATGTCGGAGAGCGACTTCAGTGGCCGCTTGCCGCGCCCGCGGATCGCCTTGGAGCGGCGACCGTTGTCGAACAATGCGTCCACCGCCTCCTGCAACATGCGCTTCTCGTTCCGCAGGATGACCTCCGGCGCTCGGTGCAGGATGAGCTTCTGCAGCCGGTTGTTCCGGTTGATCACCCGCCGATACAGATCGTTTAAGTCCGACGTGGCGAACCGCCCGCCGTCGAGCGGCACCAGCGGCCGCAGATCGGGCGGGATCACCGGTACCACGTCCAGGATCATCCAGCGCGGGTCGTTGCGGCCCTCACCGGCGAGCCCCGAGTTCCGGAATGCGTCGACGATCTTGAGCCGCTTGAGCTGCTGCTTCTTGCGGTGCTGGCTCGTCTCGCCCGCGACTGCCTCGCGCAGCTCGTCCGCCAGCTTGTCGACGTTCAGCCGCTCGAGCAGCGCCCGCACGGCGGGTGCGCCGATGTCGGCCTTGAACGCCGCGTCCCCCTCGGCCTTCGCCTTGGCGCGGAGCTCGAGGAATCGGTCCTCGTCGAGCAGCTCCTTGTCCTGGACTTCCTGCTCGCCGGGCTCGATCACCACATAGTTCGTGTAGTAGATCACCCGCTCGAGATCGCGCAGGGTCATGTCGAGCAGGTTGCCCATCGGCGACGGCAACGTCTTGAAGAACCAGATGTGCGCTACCGGCACCGCGAGCTCGATGTGTCCCATACGCTCGCGGCGCACCTTGGAGAGCGTGACTTCCACGCCGCAGCGGTCGCAGATGACGCCGCGGTAGCGGATGCGCTTGTACTTGCCGCAGTGGCACTCCCAGTCCTTCACGGGGCCGAAGATGCGCTCGCAGAACAGGCCGTCGCGTTCCGGCTTGAACGACCGATAGTTGATGGTCTCGGGCTTGGTGACTTCGCCCCACGACCACCAGGTGCGCTGGCCCTGCAGCTCGAGGCGCTCGCGCTCCTTCGAGTCGCGAGGCCCGCGGATCTCCTCGGGGGAGGCGATCCGGATCTGGATGTAATCGAAGCTCGAGCTCTTCGGCTCGCGCCCGCTACGGAAATCGATCATCGAGTCTCCCTCCCCTTATTCCTCAACGTCCTCGGTGGTGCCCAGGGTCACCTTCAACCCCAGGGCCTGGAGTTCCTTCACCAACACGTTGAAGGACTCGGGGATGCCGGGTTTCGGCAGGTTCTGCCCCTTGACGATGGCCTCGTACACGCGGCTGCGACCGTTCACGTCGTCCGACTTCACCGTGAGGATCTCCTGCAGCGTGTGCGCCGCCCCGTACGCTTCCAACGCCCACACCTCCATTTCGCCGAACCGCTGGCCGCCGAACTGCGCCTTGCCGGCGAGCGGCTGCTGCGTCACCAGCGAGTACGGGCCGATGGAGCGGGCGTGAATCTTGTCGTCCACCAAGTGCGACAGCTTCATCATGTAGATCGACCCGACGGTCACGTCCGAGGCGAAATACTCGCCCGAGCGACCGTCGCGCAGGCGTGCCTTGCCCGTGGGCGTGAGGCCCGCCACCTTGAGCAGCTCGTTCGCCGCCTGGTCCAGGTCCGCCTCGGACTTGGGCCCGAGGAGCGCGGCGAGCGCCGGCAGTCCCACCGCTTCGAGTACGTCGGCCGGTTTGTCGCGCTCCAGGAACTTGTCGCTCTCCTTGAGCCCGGCCTTGAGGGCGGCCTGCTCCGGCTTGCCCAGGTCCACGGCCTCGAGTCGAACCTCGTGGAACTCCTTCTCGCTCTGGCGCAGGTCCCGCTCGCGCCCGGCCAGCTCCTTGGCGGCCGCCTTCAAGAAGTCCACGAACTGGTGGTGCAAGTCCCGGGTCTCCTGCGAGAGCGCGCGGCTCGCGAGCAACCCGATGCCCGCCTTGGAGAGGTCGGGCCGGCCGCCGTTGGTGGCCGGGAGCTTGCGCAGCTCGTCGGCGACGCGTCGCACGGTCTCCGGGTTGAGCTCCGGGGGACGCGCCGTGAGGCGCAACCCGTCGGCGGCCCAGGAGAGTCCGGCGAGGCGCAGCAACACGCCGATCTCCGTCTCGTCCGCGCCCTGGAACACCGGCGTCTTGGCCTCGAAGCCCAGGATCGTCGCCGCCCAGCCGAGGTGGGTCTCCAAGATCTGACCCACGTTCATCCGGGACGGTACGCCCAGCGGGTTGAGCACGATGTCCACGGGCGAGCCGTCGGGGAGGAACGGCATGTCCTCTTCCGGCACGATCCGCGCGATGATGCCCTTGTTGCCGTGGCGGCCCGCCATCTTGTCGCCCACCGAGATCTTCCGCTTCTCGGCGACGTACACCTTCACGAGCTGGATCACGCCCGGCGGGAGCTCGTCCGGCTGCAGGATCTTGTCGATCTGATCCTCGGACTTCTCCTCGATCTTGGCGCGCTCGGCCGTCGCGGCGTCGAGCACCGCGCGGATCCGCTCGTTCACAGCCTTGTTCGTCACGCGCAGCGTCTTGAGATCGACGTCCGCGAAGTTGATCGCCTCGAGCTGCTGCTTCGTGAGCTTCGTGCCCTGGGGCAGAAACTCCTCCACGGTGCCCGACTTGAGCATCAAGCCCACTTCCTGGCCGACGAGCATCTCGCCGAGCTCGACGAACATGGCCTCCGAGATGCGGGCCTTTTCGTCCGCCTCGAGCCGGCGCACCTCGCCGATGCGCTCGCCGCGATCCTTCTCGACGACCTGGTCCTCGATGCGCGAGAAGATCTTCACGTCGATGACCACGCCTTCCATGCCGGGCGGCACCTTGAGCGACGAGTCCTTCACGTCCTTGGCCTTCTCGCCGAAGATGGCCGTCAGAAGCTTCTCTTCGGGGCTGAGCTCGGTCTCCCCCTTGGGCGTGATCTTGCCGACCAGGATGTCCCCCGCCTTCACGTGCGCCCCGATGCGGACGATGCCCCGCTCGTCCAGGTCGACGAGCGACTCCTCGGCCACGTTCGGAATCTCGCGCGTGATCTCCTCGCGGCCCCGCTTCGTGTCGCGCACGTGCAGCTCGAGCTCCTGGATATGGATCGACGAGTACACGTCGTCCTTCACCAGGCGCTCCGAGAGCACGATGGCGTCCTCGAAGTTGTGCCCGTACCACGGCATGAACGCCACGAGCACGTTCGCGCCGAGCGCCAACTCGCCCCGCTCGGTGCCGGCGCCGTCTGCCACGATCTGGCCGGCCTTCACCTTCTGGCCGATGTGCACGAGCGGCCGCTGGTTGATGGCCGTGTCCTGATTGGTCCGCCAGAACTTCTTCAGGCGATAGCGGTCGTGCTGCTTGAGCCGCGCGAGCGGATGATCCCCGGCCTTCGCTTCCTCCTCGCCGGCGTCGATGATGATCTCGTCGGCGGTGACGCGCGTGACCACGCCAGCGCGCCGGGCGATCACCACGGCGCCCGAGTCGCGGGCCACGGTCTCCTCGAGCCCGGTGCCCACGAGCGGCGACTGCGGGAAGAGGAGCGGCACAGACTGCCGCTGCATGTTCGAGCCCATGAGCGCGCGGTTGGCATCGTCGTGCTCGAGGAACGGAATCAGGGCCGCGGCGATCGAGACCAGCTGCTCGGGCGCCACGTCCATGAAGTCGATCCGGGAGGGCGCCAGGAGCGGGTAGTCGTCCCGCTTGCGGCACAGCACCAGGTCGTCGGCGAAATGGCCGTCCTCGGTGAGCCGGGCGTTCGCCTGGGCCACCGCGTACTCCTCTTCTTCGGACGCCGACAGCCAGCGGATCTCGTCGGTCACCTTGCCGTTCTTCACCACGCGGTACGGCGTCTCGATGAAGCCGAGATCGTTCACGCGGGCATAGCACGACAGGCTCGTGATGAGCCCGATGTTCGGACCTTCCGGCGTCTCGATCGGGCACATGCGGCCGTACTGGCTGTAGTGCACGTCGCGCACCTCGAAGCCGGCGCGCTCGCGCGTCAGGCCGCCCGGCCCGAGCGCCGAGAGGCGCCGCTTGTGCGTGAGCTCGGCGAGCGGATTGGTCTGATCCATGAACTGCGACAGTTGCGAGCTGCCGAAGAACGCCTGGATCACCGCGCTCACCGTCCGGGCGTTCACCAGGTCGTCCAGGGTGATGCGCTCCGGGTCGTTGTTGATGCTCATCCGCTCCTTGATGAGCCGCGCCATGCGCGACAGGCCCACCGAGAACTGATTGGCGATCAGCTCGCCCACGGAACGCACCCGGCGGTTGCCGAGGTGGTCGATGTCGTCGGTGTAGCCGCGCCCCTCGCGCAGCTCGATCAGGTACCGGATGATCGCGATGAAGTCATCCTCGGTAAGGACCGTGTGGTCCTTCGAGACGTTCACCTTGAGGCGCTGGTTGATCTTGTAGCGGCCCACCCGCCCCAGGTCGTAGCGCTTGGGGTGGAAGAACAGCCGCTCGAGCGCCTGCCGCGCCGTCTCGAGATTCGGCGCCTCGCCCGGCCGCAACAGGGCATAGATCTGCTCGAGGGCCTCGGCCTCCGTGTGGGTCGGGTCCTTGAGCAGGGTGTTCTTGATGAGCGGCGACTCGCTCCGGCCCGCGGGCAGCAGCACGTCCACCTTGGTGACGCCCGCCTTCAGCAGCTTCTTCTTGAGCGTGTCGGACAGCTCGCGCCCGGCCTCGGTCAGCACTTCGCCCGTCTCGGGGTCGGCGACGTCGAAGGCCAGGATGTGCGCGCCTTGGCGCTCCCGCGTCGTGGTCGGCAGCGCCTCGTCGCGCAGGTCGAGCGACGTGTAGCCGGCGAACACCTTCACCTTGCTAATGCCCGCGCGCCGGAACGTGTTGAACTTCTCGAGCGTCAGCTCGTCGCCCACCTTGCCGAGCGGCTCGCCCTTTTTGTTCTCGGGGTCGGGCACGTCGGCCGCGAGCAGGGTCCCGAGCACCTCGCGCTTCTGTGCGCGGCCCTCGAGCTTGCCGGTGATGTCGATCTCCTTCGTCGCGTAAAACAACTTCAGGATGTCGGCGTTGGTGCCGTACCCGAAGGCCCGCAGGAGCGCCGTAGCCGGGAACTTCTTCTTCTTATCGATGTGGACGTAGATCACGTCGTGGATGTCGATGGTGAACTCGACCCACGAGCCCCGGAACGGGATGATGCGCGCCGAGAACAGCCGCTGGCCGTTGGGGTGGATGCTCTCCTCGAACACCACGCCCGGCGAGCGGTGCAGCTGCGACACGATCACCCGCTCCGCGCCGTTGATCACGAACGTGCCGAGCGGCGTGAGGATCGGGAGCTCGCCGAGGTAGACTTCCTTCTCGATGATGTTCTTGGGCCGTTTGGTCTTGGTGGTCTCTCCCACCTCTTCCATCACTACCAGCTGCAGCGTGGCCTTCAAGGGGACGGAGTAGGTCATGTCCCGCTCGATGCACTCCTCCACGGAGTACTTCGGCTCCCCGAGCCCGTACTTCACGAACTCGAGTGAGTAGTTCCCGTTCACGTCCTGGATCGGGAACACGTCCTTGAACACCCGCTCGAGGCCGACGTCGGTGCGCTCGGCGCCCTTGCCGTCCGGCTGCAACAGCGAGGCAAACGCACGTGTCTGGATGTCCAGGAGATGCGGCATCGGCATCCCCTGGTCGAGCTTGGCAAACGACAACACCGGCAGCGTCTTCGTCATGTCAAAACCTCAGGCATATGCGAAAAGCCCCCAGCCCCGGACCGGATACCGGCCCGGGGTCGACCGAGGGGCTCGTGGAAGCGAGCAGGAGTGTGGCAAATCCGCGCATGTCGTCGACCAAAGAAGACCCGAGTGTCGTGAGCGGGCCCCTGTGGCCGGCCACGTCAACCCCTCGAGTCTACTTCAGCTCAACGACGGCGCCCTGCGCTTCGAGCTTCTTCTTGATCTCTTCGGCTTCCTGCTTGGACACGCCTTCCTTCACGGTGCCGGGCGCGCCCTCCACCAGGTCCTTGGCCTCCTTCAGGCCCAGGCTGGTGATCGCCCGGATCTCTTTGATCACCTGGATCTTCTTCTCACCGCCGCCCTTGAGGATGACCGTGAACTCGGTCTTCTCCTCGACCGCCGGAGCCGCGGCGCCACCCCCGGCCGCGCCAGCGCCGCCCGCCGCCGGAGCTGCCGCTGGAGCTGCGATCGTGACGTTGAACTTCTCCTTGAACGCCTCGATCAGCTCCGCTAATTCAAACACCGACATGTTCCCGATGGCCCCGAGAATGTCGTCCTTGCTCAAACTTGTCTGCGTCGCCATAGCCCTAGTCCCCCACCTGGATTAGGAAGCTGCGCCCTCGGCGCGCTTCGCCCGAAGCGCCTCGAGGGCGCCCACCATGTTCATCAGCAAGCCGTTCAATGCACCCACGAAGCCGGCCATGGGCGCCTGCAGCGCGCCGCCCAGCTGGCCCAAGAGCTCCAGGCGCGATGGCAGGCTGGCGAGCCGCTTCACCTGCGCGGCCGTCACCGCCTTGCCGTCCACCAACCCCACCTTGATGGCGGGTTTCTCGAATTCCCTGGCGAAATCGGCCAGCACCTTGGCCGCCGCCACCGGATCCGCGCCGGCAAGTACCAAGCCCGTCGGCCCCGCCAGGTGCTGTTCGAGCCCCGGGACCTGTGCGTCCCCCAGAGCGCGACGCGCCAGCGTGTTCTTCACGACGAGGAAGTCCGTGCCCGCCTGCCGCAGGCGGCGCCGGAGCTGCGTCATCTTCGCGACGTTGAGCCCCGTGAAATCGGTGACGTACAGCGTGGTCGAGCGCTTGAGCCGCGCGGCCAGCGCCGTCACCGTTTCCTGCTTCTGCGCCTTGGTCCGAATCATGCGAACACCGCCGGATCGAGAGGCACGCCGGGCCCCATGGAGCTCGACACCGTCACGGACCGGATGTAGTGGCCCTTGGCGGCCGAGGGCTTCGCCCGCACGATCGCCTCCATGAAGGCCTGCAGGTTCTGCTCGAGCGCCTCGACGCTGAACGACTTCTTCCCCACGGCGGCGTGCACGATGCCGCTTTTGTCCACCCGGAACTCGATCTTCCCCGCCTTCAATTCCTTGACCGTTCGCGTCACGTCCATGGTCACGGTGCCGGCCTTGGGGTTGGGCATGAGGCCCCTCGGGCCGAGCACCTTCCCGAGTGGCCCGAGCTGCGCCATCACGTCCGGGGTGGCGACGATCACGTCGGTATCGAGCCAGCCGTCCTTGATCTTCTGCACGTACTCGATGCCGACGTAGTCCGCCCCGGCGGCCTCGGCCTCCTTGGCCTTGTCGCCCTGGGCGATCACGAGCACTCGGATCTTCTTCCCGGTGCCGTTCGGCAGGCTGACGGTGCCCCGCACGATCTGATCGGCGTGCTTGGGGTCCACACCGAGGCGGACGGCAACGTCGACCGATTCGTCGAACTTGGCGAAGGCGACCGCTTTCATCTTGTCCACGGCTTCCCGCAGCGTGTACAGCCTGCGCGGCTCGAGCGTCGCGGCGGCGGTCCGGTAGTGTTTCCCGTGCGTGCGCATCAGTCCGTTACCTCGAGGCCCATGGAGCGAGCCGTGCCCGCCACCATTTTTATCGCCGCGTCGATGTCGTTCGCGTTGAGATCGGGCATCTTGATCTCGGCGATCTTCTGGAGCTGGGCGCGGGTCACCTTGCCCACCTTCTGCCGGTTGGAGGTGGGGGAGCCCTTCTCGATGCCAGCCTCCTTTTTCAGGAGGACGGCCGCCGGCGGCGTCTTGGTAATGAAGGTGAAGGTGCGATCCTTGAAGATCGTCACCTCGACCGGCGTGATCATCCCGGCCGCGCTCCCCGTGCGCGCGTTGAACTGCTTCACGAACTCCATGATGTTCACGCCATGGGGCCCGAGCGCTGTCCCGACCGGCGGGGCGGGCGTCGCCTGCCCGGCCGGTACCTGGAGCTTCACGATTGCGGAAATCGGCTTGGCCATTTAGTGCGCCTTCAACTGTAAGTAATCCAGCTCGACCGACGTCGGCCGGCCGAAGAGCGAGACCGCGACCCGCACCTTGCCCTTCTCGGAAATCACCTCTTCCACCGTGCCCGAGAAGTCGGAGAACGGTCCCTCGGTGATCTCCACCACCTGACCCACCAGGAACGGGATCGTCTCCTGCGGCTCTTCTTCCTTTGCCGCTTCCTCGATGCCGAGGAGGCGGTTCACCTCTTCGGGACGCAGCGGCATCGGCAGCCGCCCGGTCCCCACGAACTTGATCACACCCTGGATGCCGTTGATGACGTGGATCGTCTCCTGGTTCAAGACCATGTCCACGAGCACATAGCCCGGGTAGATCTTGCGCTCCGCCGTCACCTTCTTGCCGTTCTTGATCTCCACCACTTCCTGGGTAGGGACGAGGGCCTGCCGGATCGGCTTTTCCTCGCCCGCACGCGGGTCATCCTTGATGCGCCGCTCGATCAGCGACCGCACCTTGTTCTCGTGCCCCGCTGTCGTCTGAATGGCGTACCAGCGGTGCTCCGACATCAAAACAGCTTCGACACGACGGTCACGAAGATCAGTTGTAGAAGCCAATCCATCACCCCGATCAGCACGCCGAGGGCCAACACGAACACGATGATGACCCCGGTAGCCTTCTTGAGCTCCTCCCACGTCGGCCACGTGACCTTGCGGACTTCGGCCGGCACGTCGACCCACACAAACTGCCAGGCGCGCCGCAGCCAGCTCTGGTCGGTGCGCTCCAGTGCCTCCGTCGCCACTACTTCGATTCCTTGTGCTGCTGATGCTTGTTGCACCGCGGGCAGTACTTCTTCCACTCTACCCGCTCCGGGTGCTTCCGCCGGTTCTTGGTCGTGAAATAGTTCCGACTCTTACAGGCGGTGCACTCCATGATGATGTTCTCGCGCGGCATCTATTAGTCCTCAGTCGTCAGGTGTCAGTCGTCAGTTACTGATAACCGATGACTGATCACTGATGACTACTTCAAGATCTTCGTGACCACGCCGGCGCCCACCGTGCGGCCGCCTTCGCGGATCGCGAACCGCAGCTGCTCCTCCATCGCGATCGGCGTGATCAGCTCGATCGTCATCTTCGTGTTGTCCCCCGGCATCACCATCTCCACCCCCGCC
>DASZCN010000147.1:0-10629 GCA_035943095.1 Gemmatimonadales bacterium
GGGGGGGCCGCGCGCGCTGCTCGCGCGCGACCTCGAATTCTCGCGTCTCGCGTGGATCGACGCCGGCGAGGCACTGGTGTGGAGCACGACCACGCTCGTCGGGGCGGGGCTCGGCCTGGGCTACTGGGCGTTGGTGCTGGGCGCCGTCGTCAGCGGCGCCGTGGCGATGGTCGTGCTCTGCATACAGCGCCCTCATCAGCTGTCGTGGCCGCGCGATCTCCGCTCCATCGCGCACGCGATGCACCTGGGCTGGTATGTCGTGGTCTCGCAGCTCTGCTGGTACGTCTACAGTCATGCCGACCTGACCATCGTGGGCCGGGTCTTGGGCACCGCGCCGCTCGGGGCGTACACCAAGGGCTCGGACGTCGCGAGCATCCCGGCGGACCGCATCAGCACGCTGGTCGGTCAGGTGACGCCGGCGGTGTTTTCAGCGGCGCAAAACGACAAGGCCGCGCTGCGTCGCTACCTGCTTGCCGTGACCGAGGGCCTCGCCCTGCTCACGTTCCCGATGTCCGTGGGACTGGCTCTAGTGGCAGACCTCTTCGTCATCACGGTGCTCGGCGAGCAATGGCGCTCGGCCATCGTGCCGCTGCGACTGCTCGGGCTGTATGGCGGCTTCCGTTCGATCTTCAACCCGTTGCCGCAGATGTTGATCGCCACGGGCAACGCGAAGTTGAACATGCGCTTCAACCTCGTGGCCGCGGTGGCCATCCCGTCGATGCTCTATCTCGGGAGCCGCTGGGGCATCACGGGTGTCGCGGTCGCGTGGATCGTCGGGTGCCCCGTGGTGATCATCCCCCTGTTCTTCCGCCGGACGCTGCGCCTCCTCGGCATCCCCGCTGCGGACTACCTGCGCACGTTGTGGCCCGCCGCGAGCGCCGCCGCGGGCATCGCGGCGGCAGTGCTGCTGGTGCGCCCCATCGTGCCCGACGCATGGTCTCCGTGGTTGCAGCTCGGCATTCGAGTGCTCGCCGGCGCCGTCGCCTACGCGGCGGTGCTGTTCCTGGCGCACCGGACGCGCATGAAGGAGGTCGCCGCGCGCGTACTCGATATCGCCAACGGGCGCAGACGACCGACACCGAGCTACGCGACCGCACCGTCCGAATCACGTGCGCGACTGTTCCTCATCTCGTATCACTTTCCGCCCGATCCCGCGGTCGGGGCCCTGCGCTGGCAGAAGCTCGCCCGCTACGCCGCCGAGCGCGGCTGGGGGCTGGACGTCCTCACGCTCCACCCCGCCGAGCTCGAGGCTTCGGATCCCGCCCGCCTCGCCGACCTGCCGAAGGGCGTGCGGATCTACGGTATTCCCCGCCCGCGCGTCCGTGCCGAGCAGGTCGGCGTGCTGGTGTGGCACGTGTATGATGCTGTGCGCCGCCTGCGCCAGCGGATCGCTCGGGGCGGTCCTGCTCGCGTGGAGCGCACGCCCGAGTCCCGGTCTCGGGCCGAGGTCCGGTGGCGCCCGTTCCGATTGCGTGACGTGACGCGCGCGTATTACGCCTGGCTCGACCACGCTGTCGCCGGGCGCTGGGCGGAGGAAGGCGCGCGGTGCGCCCTGACGCTGTTCGAGCCTGGCGTGCACCGCGCGGTGATCAGTTGCGGGCCACCGCACATGGCGCATGAAGGCGCGCGGCGTCTCGCTCGAGCGACCGGCTTGCCCTTCATCATGGACCTGCGCGACCCGTGGAGTCTGATGCAGCGCTTGCCGGAAGCAGTGGCGAGTCCGGCGTGGTTCTGGCTCGCGCAACGACACGAGCGGCGCGCGGTGTCCCAGGCGGCGCTGATCGTCGCCAATACCGAGCCGCTCCGCAACGTGATGCGCGGCGTATACCGATCCGCTGCCTCCCGGATCATCGCCGTGCCGAACGGGTTCGACGACGAGCCGCTGCCCCCCGCTCTCAGCCGGCCGGGACGCCGCTTCACGATCGCGTATGCGGGGACGATCTACCTGGACCGGGACCCGCGGGTGCTGTTTCGCGCCGCGGCGCGGCTGATCACCGATCGGCATCTGACGCCGCGGGACTTCGGGATCGAGCTGATGGGACACGTCCAGAGCCTGGACGGCGTGGGGATCGAGCACATCGCGCGGGACGAGGGCATCGCGGACTATGTGAGAGCGGTTCCGCCCCGCCCGCGGCGCGAGGCACTCGAATTCCTGTCGCGGGCCTCGATGCTCCTGGTCCTGCCGCAGGACTCGGACATGGCGATCCCGGCCAAGGTGTTCGACTACATGCGCTACGACGCGTGGATGCTGGCCCTCGCGGATCCTGGCAGCGCCGTCGAGCAGCTGCTCCGCCCGAGCGGGGCCGACATCGTGGCTCCCGATGCGCTGGACACGCTCTCCGCCGTGCTCCAGCTGCGCTACATCCAGCATCTGCGCGGCGAGCGGCCGGTCCGTCTCTCGGTGAACGAACACTACGGCCGCCGCGCGCAGGCAGACCGTCTGTTCTCCGCGATCGAGGCCATTACGGGGACGCCACCCCGACCCGAGCAGAAGGAGGCCTCAGTACTATGTGTGGCATCGTAGGCATCGTCCACCGCGATGCCGAGCGGCCCGTGGATCCGGCAGTGATCCGGACGATGTGCGCGGCGATCCGGCACCGGGGCCCCGACGATGAAGGCGTGCACGTGTCGGGCCCCGTGGGCCTCGGCATGCGCCGCCTGAGCATCATCGATCTGGCGGGAGGCCGGCAACCGATCACCAACGAGGACGGGTCGCAGGTGATCGTGTTCAATGGGGAGATCTACAATTACCGGACGCTGCAGCGAGATCTGACCGAGCGCGGGCATCGCCTCCGGACCTCGTCCGACACGGAGACGATCGTGCATCTGCACGAGGACCGGGGCCCGGCGGCGGTGGAGTCGTTACGGGGCATGTTCGCGTTCGCGATCTGGGACGACCGGGCACACTCCCTCCTGCTCGCGCGGGATCGGTTCGGCATCAAGCCGCTCTACTACGTCGTGGCGCCGTGGGGCCTCGCCTTCGCGTCCGAGCTCAAGGCGCTCGTGGCGGCAGGCCTGACGTCGCGCGAGCTCGACTGGGACGCTCTCGACACCTACTTCCAGCTCGGCTACATCCCCGCTCCCGCCAGCCCGTTCTCGGACGTGCGCAAGCTCCCGCCGGGGCACTGGCTGCAGTGGCGCGACACTGGAGAGCTCGTGGTCCACCAGTACTGGGACCTGCCGCGCCAATCGGACGCCGTGCCGCGCGACGTCGAGGCCCGCGTGCTCGAATGGCTCGACGAGTCCGTCGCCGCGCACCTCGTGAGCGATGTTCCGATCGCGGCGTTCCTCTCGGGCGGTCTCGACTCGTCGGCGGTGGTGGCGAGCATGGCGCTCGCCGCCGCGAACGGGAATGGCGTCCCGCAAGCGTTCACCGCTCGCTATCTGGGATCGGGAGCGGCCGCGGCGGACGAGACGAGCCTCGCGCAAGAGCTCGCGGCGCGCTACGGCGTCCCGCTCAACGTGATCGAGATCGCGCCGGATGTGCGGGACACGTTCGAGCCGATCATCCGCGCGCTGGACGAGCCCCACGCCGACGACTCCGCGATCCCGACCTGGTCGCTCTCACAGGCCGTGGGCCGATCCCACAAGGTCGCGCTCACGGGGATCGGTGGGGACGAGCTGTTCGCGGGGTACCGGCGACACCTCGGCCTCGTGGCCGCGGAGCGCTACGCCCGGCTGCCGGGCCCGGTGCGCCGGCTCGCGGCGCGGACCGCGCAGCTGCTCCCCGACTCGGCGGCGAAGGGGCTGACGATCGATCGGCTCAAGCGGTTCCTCCGTGTCGGCGATCAGGGCACCGCCGAGCGGTATCTCGAGATCCTGAGCCGTGCCGACGATGCCCTGCGGCGGCCGTTGTACGCGCCCGGATTGCGGGACACGATTACCGGAGACGCGGCACGCGATCATTTCCGTCGTCTCGAGCGCGACAGGCCGCGCGGGGCAGGCCGTGACCCGCTCGCGAGCGCCTTGTACCTCGACTATCGGACCTATCTCGCGGACGACATCCTGGCGCTGTCCGACCGGCTCGCGATGGCACATTCGCTCGAGATTCGGGTGCCGTTCGTCGATCATGAGTTGGTAGAGAAGGTGTTCCCGTTGCCCGCCAGCGTGAAAGTCGGCGGGTGGGAGCACAAGCGACTGCTGCGGCGCGCCCTCGCGGGGCGCCTACCGAGCGGTCATTTCCGGGCGCCCAAGCGCGGGTTCGTCGGGCCCACGGCCGCGTGGTTGCGGCACGAGCTCCGCCCCCTCCTCGAGGACGAGCTTTCGGCGGGCCGCACGGCGCGCCTCGGTTACTTCGACTCTCGGGCATTGGCGCGGCTCGCCACCGAGCATTTCTCCCGACGGCACAACCGCGAAGGCATTCTCTGGGCGCTGCTCTGCTTCTCCACGTGGCACCGCGTCTACGTCGAGCCGTCAGGGGCGCCGCCCTACCAGCCGGCTCATCCGTCGCCGGTGCACGCCGGAGCCCTGCCCTGACCGACTCCGCCCCCGCGACCCTCGCCTCGCCGGAGCCGGCGGCACCTCCCGCAGCGAGCGAGGCGACGACGCGCGCTCGAGAGCTCGACCGCTCACTAATGAAGGGGATTGCGTGGACCGGCGCGATGCGCTGGGGCGCGCAGGCGCTCAGCTGGGCGTCCACGCTCGTCGTCGCCCACCTGCTCTCGCCCACCGATTACGGCCTCGTGGCGATGGCGCTCGTGTACCTGGGCTTGGCACAGCTCATCAACGAGTTCGGGCTCGGGACGGTCATCGTCATGCGTCGCGACCTGACGGAGAGTCAGGTCGCCCGCCTGGGTGGACTCTCCTTGTTGCTCGGCACCGGGTTTCTCGGCCTTTCCGCCCTGCTGGCGGGGCCGGTCGCGGGATTCTTCGGCGAGCCGACCGTGCGCTGGCTCATACTGGTCTCGAGCGTGACCTTCGTGACGGGCGCGCTGCAGGTCGTGCCGCGGGCCCTGCTCGCCAAGGACCTCGACTTTCGGAGGCTCGCCTGGGCCGACGGCACGGAAGCGCTGCTCACCACCTGCGCGACGTTGACGCTCGCCCTGCTGGGACTGGGTTACTGGGCGCTCGTGCTGGGTCCGATTGTGGGACGCACCAGCGGCACGATCGTGGTCAACGTGTGGCGCCCGCATCGGGTGGCCTGGCCGCGCGATTTCGGCAGCATCGCCGGCGCCGTCGCGTTCGGCTGGCACGTGGTCGCCGCGCGCATCGCCTGGTACCTGTACAGCAACGCCGACTTCGCCGTCGTGGGCCGCGTACTCGGCAAGGCGCCGCTCGGCGCGTACACGTTCGGTTGGCAGATCTCGAGTATCCCGATCGAGCGCGTCACCGCCCTCGTGATGGGGGTGACCGGCCCGGTGTTCTCCGCGGTGCAGACCGATAAGGCCGCGTTGCAGCGATATCTGCGCAACCTGTCCGAAGGTCTCGCGTTTATCACCTTCCCGGTGGCGGTCGGCCTCGCGCTCGTGGCGGACGAGTTCGTGCTGACGCTGCTCGGGGAGCACTGGCGGCCCGCGATCGTGCCGTTGCGGTTCCTCGCGCTCTCCGCGGCGATCCGCTCGGTGACGCCCCTGTTGCCGCAGATCATCGTGTCAACCGGATACTCCAAACGAAACATGCAGTTCACGATGGTCGCCACGGTCGTGATGCCGCTCTTGTTTTACCTGAGCACGCGATGGGGTACTGAAGGCGTGGCTCTTGCCTGGGTGCTCGGCTATCCCTTGTTCGTCCTCCCCATGTTCCTCGGGAAGGTGCTGCGCATCACCGGCATGACGCTCGGAGGATATGTGCGGGTGCTCTCGCCGGCCGCGGGAGCGACTTGCGTCATGTCCGCCGCGGTGATCGCCGTCAGAGCGCTGACGCCTGACGCGTGGCCTGCCGGCAGCCGGCTCGCGTCGCAGGCGCTCGCGGGCGCGGCCACGTACGGTGCGGTGCTGTACGTGGCGCACCGCGGACGGATCCGGGAGTTCCTTGGATTGGTGCGGTCGCTGCGGAATTGACCAGCGCACTAGTCATGGCGCTGCGGGTGGGGGCGTCAGGCGCTTTACACGCGAGGGCACTCGCAATGCGGAAGTCCGAAAACGGAGGCTGGCCAGGCCTGCATCGTGATACGTGGCGTGTTTCGGTGCGCCCTCGCGCGTAGGCGCCCGCGCCCCCACCCACAGCGCCGCAGGAACTCGTGCAGAGCTTCCCTACTGCGTCACCGATGACCAAGCCAGCGCACGGATTCGAGCAGGAACGGGGCCGGGTCACGCCAGCGCCAGATCTCCTCGCGGTCGCGCCCTCGGCCAAAGCGAAGGAAGTCGCGCAGCGCCGCCAGCTTCCCGCGAGCACCGCCACCGTTCCGCAGGCGGAGGTACAGGTGGTCGACATCTCCCCAGAACCAGCGGCTGCGGACGCCGAGGCGATAGCCATTGGTGGGCGGCAGGGTGGCGCCGAGCGCGCACGCCATGAGGAGCGCGGGAAAGTCCACGCCGGCATCGATGGCGAGCTGCAGCGAGCCCCACAGCCGACCGTTCACTTCCATGAAGACGTAGCGCCCGGTTGCGAGGTCGTGTTTGCATTCGATCATCGCCACGCCTTGCCAGTTCAACAGCTCGAGAAGCCTGGTGCCGGCGGCGAGCAGCGCGGCCGGGGGGGCGATGCTTTCCCGGTACACGCTCACGCCCCCCTCGGGCGGCTTTTCCCGCAACCGACGGTGCGCGAACGCGGCGATCGGGTGACCGTTCCAGCGCAGCAGGAACAGGCCCTCACCGGGGCCGTGCACATGCCGCTGGACCAGGACGGGAAACGCTGCGCCGGGGAGCGCGCCCAGGGCGGCGCGACACGCGTCGAGGTTCTGCACGTGGCGGACGCCGGTTTTTCTCTTGCCTCCGTTCGCGCCCCCTGAGGGGACGACCGAGCGGTGGGGCTTGATCACCGCCGGGAAAAAGTCCGGATCGGGCAGGTCGCGCCAATCGGCGGTCTCGAGGACCACGGTGTCTGGAACAGCCAGCCCGGCCCGTCGCGCCAGGTCGAGTGAGAGGGCCTTATCGGACGCACGGCGGTACGCCTCGAGGTCCGGGAGCGGCAGGAACACCCGATCGTCGAACACGGCTCGATACTCGAGCACGGCCTCGACCGACGGGTCGGTGATGGGAAGCAGGATGTCGATGACCCGTTTTTCAACGAGCTGAGCCAGAGCGGCTACATATGCCTGAGGCTCGTCGAGGGGGTCGATCGGGACGGGGCACGCAGTGACGCCCCGCGACACCCCGGCGAGCGACAGTGCGCCGGGAGCCGCGACGTACACCTCGTAACGGGCTGCGACGAGCGAGCGTGCGGTGGCGAGCGCGGCGCGCTCGTTTCCATCTGTGATGAGGACGCGCATGCGGGTTGTACAGAGGTGCTGAGAGAACCGTGCCAGCGATGCGTGCCGGGCGTCCTCTCCGGTGTTGCGCGGCCGCGACAGGCCGGCGCAACGGACTTCTCCGATCGTTGGCGCCGCTCTTGCAAGCGCACCAAGGCGTGAGCACTTCAGCACCTTGGCCAGCACCCGGGCCGGGCCCGGTTGCCTGGTTCGCACAGGCACCGGGGATCGCCGCATCCCGAGAGCCACGCCAGCCTTGGGACCTGCTGCTGGTATGTCTCGCCGTGTACATCCTGACGGCAATCGGGCGCCTGCACCAACTGTTTGACGTTCTCAACCCGTTACGTCTCACGCTCATTGCGACCGGCGGGGCGACGTTGGCGTACGCCACGAGCGGAGGCAGCGTGCGACGTTTCGCCCCCATCTTGCGGCTCCGCACGACCCGGTTTCTTCTCGCTTTGACGGTCTGGATGGCCCTCTCGATCGTGGGCGCGCTGTGGCCGGGGGGGGCGTTTCACTTATTCACCGACGAGTTTCTCAAGATGGTCTTGATATATCTCGTCATCGTCGGCGCGGTGCGCGGGTTTCGAGACGTCGAGAGACTCGCGTTCACTTACCTCGTCTCAGTCGCCGTGTACTCGGCGGTTGTGCTCGCCCGGTTCAACGTCGGCGGCGACCGTTGGCGCCTCGCGGGCCTCTACTACTATGACGCGAATGAATTCGGCACGCTTGCGGTCATGTGCTTGCCGCTGGCTGTCTACTTCTTGGTGCGCCCAGGCCCGCTGTGGCGACGTCTGGTCAGTGCCGGTGCCCTGGTCGCTCTCTTAGTCGGGTTCATCTGGACGGGGTCGCGAGGCGGCTTCCTGGCGCTGCTCGGGGTGGGGGCGTTCCTCCTGTTGCGCTATACGGCAATCCGTGCGCGCTGGCGGATTCTGATCACGTCGGTGTTGGCGCTGCTGTTCGCCGCGACCGCGAGTGACAAGTATTGGGAATCGATGAGAACGATGCTGCAACCCAAGGACGACTACAACCTGACGGACGACGCCGGTCGGGTGCAGGTGTGGAAGCGCGGGCTCGGATACATGATGCAGCACCCGGTCTTCGGCGTGGGCGCGGGCAACTTCCCGACGGCGGAAGGCACGTTGTCGCCGCTCGCCGCCAATGCGGACGTCGGACGCCCGGTGAAGTGGTCGGTGGCGCACAACAGTTTTCTGCAAATCGGCGCAGAGCTCGGCCTGCCCGGGTTGATCTTCTTCCTCGGCATGCTCGTGAGCGCGTTCGGCGCGTTACGGGCGGTGCAGCGGACATCGGCAGTCGGTGTCCCGCGGGGGCGCAGCCCCCCCGCTAGGGCCCTCGCGCAAGCCCTCGCCGCGGCACTCGTCGGTTACATCGTCGGCGGATTCTTCCTCGCACTCGCATACCACGAGCTCCTTTACACCTTGATCGCTCTGTGCGTGGCGTTACAGAAGGTCGCCACTGACCTTCGCGTCCGTCCCGCCTCGATCATCGGGCCACGAGGACACGTTCTCAGATGATCGGCTTGAGCCTCCTCGTCGCATGCGTCGCCGTCGTCCTGCTGGTCCCTACCGTCTCCGATCTGCTCAGCGTGGTGCGTATCGCGCTCAGCGCCGGCCCTCGACCGCTGGCGCGCCGCGCCCACCCGCCGCCCCGGCTCCTCTTTATCGTGCCAGCGCACAACGAGGAGTTGCTCATCGGAACCTGCCTGCGCTCGTTCAAGCACCTCCGGTATCCGGCCGACTGTTTCAGCATCGTGGTCATCGCCGACAATTGCAGTGACCGGACAGTGGAGTTGGTTGAGCAGACGGGAGTCCAGTGCCTGCGACGGAATGATCGCGCCCAACCGGGCAAACCGAGAGCGATTGCCTGGGCCCTCGCTCAATTGCCGCTGATCGATTATGCGGCGGTAGTCATCGTTGATGCCGACACTACCGTGGACCCTGACTTCGCCATGCATCTTGCGCTGGCGGGACCACTCGAGGACAAGGCCGTGCAGGCATTTCATGGCGTAAGGAATCCGGCTGAGACGTCTCTGACCCGCATGGGCGCCGTGCTCGCCGCCGCTACCCATCGGTTCGCCTATCCCCTCAAGCAACGCGCCGGGCTCAACGTCCCGCTGGGTGGGAATGGAATGGCCATCGGTACGCACGTGTTGACGCGGTTCGGTTGGCGAGCGTTTTCGATCTGCGAAGATTGGGAGATGTACGCTCAACTCACAGAAGAGGGTGTGCCGATCGAGGGTGTCCCGGCCGCCATTGTCTACGGCCAGGAGGCGCGTTCGCTGCGGCAAAGCTCGAGCCAGCGGCAACGCTGGACGGCGGGCAAGGTCACAGTGTTGATGCGCCTGGGACCCCGTATCCTGACCAGCGGACGCATTGGCATTCACCAAAAACTCGACGCTCTCGGTGAGCTCGCAGCGCTCGGTCCCGTCCTCCATTTCGCGCTCGTGCTCCTGGTCGCCGGATTGGCGCTGGCGGGCGGTTTGTCACACGCGAGATTGTTGACACTGGCGCTAGGCGCATCGCTGCTGCGGCCAATCACCTATGGCGCAGCGGGGCTAGCGGTTCAGCCGGAACCCTGGTCCGCCGTCGCTTCGTTCACCTTCCTTCCCGTGTACGCAGCGTGGCGTCTCGGCACCGCGATGCGCGCGCTTCGCCTGGTCGGCGACAAACCGTGGGTGCGCACGCAACGACATCCGCCCCAAAGCACCTAATGCCTCAGACGGCGCGCCGGCCCCGAAAGCATCTGAGGCCGGCGCGTCTCGAGGGTGTTCAGTTCCCGCTGATGTGAATGTGGTCGAACCAGTAGTAGTCGTTTTCCGTCTTCGTGGAGCAACAGCCGCCCCACACTGGATCGAGGTGATACTCGGCGAATCCACTCGTCGGCATTGGCACCCCGCTGTAGCTCCCGATCAGCTGCCCGTCCATCCACCACTTCACCACCCCCCCGTTGAAATCCACCAACCATTCGAGCTTGTGCCACGTCCCCAGCGTCACCGGCACGTTCGCCACGTTCGCCGTCAACCACACGTCCTGCGACACCCCTGTGAACTGCGGGAACACCCGCAGCTCGTAGGGCCCGCCCGGCGGGCCGTACATCGTCAGGAAAATGCTCCCCGCACTCACCACCAGATAACCGATCTTGTTCACGTTGCTCGCATTCCCCTGCCACGGATTGCTCACCTTCCACCACTGCCCCACGTAGGCCCGGGTGAGCCCCGGCAGCGGCCGCCATGCCGTCGCCGGCCCCTTCGTGCCCGGGAA
>DASZCN010000148.1:0-29481 GCA_035943095.1 Gemmatimonadales bacterium
AGGTCCGAGACACTCGTCTCGGTTTCGGCCGCCTTAACCCGCAGCGCCCGATGCAACGTGGGGTCGAGGTAGATCGTGGCGCGCTTGACCTTGGACATACGGGCAAAATAGCGTTGTGACGTTATAACGTCAAGACGTCCAACGGCAGCAGGTTACAGGAGAGGCGGGCCCACGAGTCCGTACGGAGCGCACCTCCACGATGATTCTTGACCCGGGAAACATCCTCGGCATTGCCATGCGGCACTACGCGGGATTCAGCCTCGACATGAAATGGCCAAACCGGCGATCCGAGTGTGCGGCGCGCCGAGGGCGTACCTGGTCACAGCCCTAGGGTACACGTGGGATAAGGTTCACGACGAGGCCGAGCCTCTCGAACACACCGCGTCCAATGAGCTGATCAACCGAATGGCAACCGTTCTCGGGGAACCCTCGGTCGATCCGCATGGCGCCCCGATCCCCACGGCGCGCGGGAAGGTGGCAACACCCGTCTACCGCTCGCTCGGCGACTTGGCCATCGGGGAGGAGGCCCGTGTTGCCTGCGTCGAGGATGAAGACGCGGGCCTGCTCCGCTACGTCACGTCGCTACACCTGCTTCCGGGCGCGACCGTTCGGCTCCTCGGGCGGGAGCCGTTCGGCGCTCCGTTGTCGATTCGCGTAGGGTCTCGGACACAGCGGGTAGGGCCCGAGCTTGCGGCCCGGGTATTCGTGCGCGGGGCGTGAACGCACCTGATGGTGCGTTGGGAAGCGTTCCGTCTAACGATCGGCTGTCGCCCCCGCCGGCTCCGTTCGTCTTCTCACGCTGCTAGAAATCGCTGGCGCGCCGCTCTTTATTTACTGGCAGCACCAGGTCGCCAAGATGGCCGCTACGGCGTAAGGAGTTCCCGATGAGTTGGCTTTTTGGCTCGCGTCGCCGCGTGTGTGTCTCCGCGCTGGGCCTCCTGCTAGCGCTCGACGTCGGGCGTTCGATCTTCGCTCGTTTGGGTTACGCGCATCCCACGTCCACGTGGCAACCGGATCCCGCGGTCTACGCCGATCTCACCTGGCCGCCGGGCGCCGACTTGGGGCACGACGTGTCGCTCGGCCGCCGCGTGTACGCGCAGCGCTGCGCCGTGTGCCACGGGCCGGATGGGCGTGGCAACGGACCGGCGGCTCCTTCGCTTATCCCACGCCCGCGGGACTTCACCGCGGGCCAGTTCAAGTACAAGTCCACGGCGGCGGGCCGGCCCCCCACGGACGCGGACCTGGTGCACGTCGTGGCGAACGGCTTGCCGGCGAGCGCCATGCCCTACTGGCGCGACATCCTCGACACGGCTGCCCTGCACGCGGTGGTTGCGTATGTGAAGAGCATGTCCCCCGTGTTCGGCGGGCGCGCGTCCGCGCCGCTCGCCGTTCCGCCGCGTGTGGCTCCGACCCCCACTAGCATCGCGCGGGGCCGGGCGCTGTTCACCGCCAAGGGATGCGTCGCCTGTCACGGACCCGATGGGCGGGCGCGCCTCGTCCTCAAGGACGCGAAGGGGTACCCCGTCGTATCCCGCGACGTGACGGCGCCGTGGACGTTCCGCGGCGGCAGCGAGCCTGAGCAGATCTGGTTGCGTCTCACGACGGGCCTCGCCCCTGGGCCGATGCCCTCGTACGCGGCGATCACGACGGCGGCCGACCGATGGGACCTGGTCAACTACGTCGTCTCGCTCGCCCGCATCGCGCCGTGGGCGCCGGGCGGCAAGTTGGACGGTCCGGGCCAGGAGGCCGACCACGTGCAGCGCGGCGCATACTTGGTCCGCGCGGAGATGTGCGGCTTGTGTCACACGACGATCAACCGCACGGGCATTTACCGCGCGGACGATTTCTATCTCGCCGGTGGGATGCGGGTGGGGATCTACCCGCACGGGATGTATGTCAGCCGTAACCTCACGTCCGACCGAGCGAGCGGTGTCGGCACGTGGACCGAGGCGCAGATCGCCAATGCCATCCGGAACGGGCGGTCGCCGAAGCGCCTGCTCAGCCCGCACGCCATGCCGTGGATCTTCCTGCACGCCCTCACCCAGGACGACGCGCTCGCGATCGCGAGCTACCTCAAGACGCTGCCCGCCGTGCGCAACGAGGTGCCGGGGCCGCTGCACTACGGCGTCGTCGAGACCGTCGTCGCGAAGGTCGTGGCGGGGCTGCCCGCCGCAGGTCCCACGCTGCTGTCGTACGCTGACGGCAACTTCGGCCAGACGACCGCGGGCCTGGCGCGCGACCTGGGACAGCGCATCCTCGTCGCCGCGCAATGGCTGGTGCTGCTGCTCGGCGCGGTCCTGTTCTACTTCGCAGGACCGCCAGAGCGTCGGCTGCCGCGCGGAGCGCGTGGCTGGCTCACGCTCGGCGCTGCGTCGGCTGGGATCGTGCTCCTGGGCGTGATCGGCGGCGTGCTCTACGCTACCCCGACATTGCGCGTCATACCCCCAGAGCAGATCGCGGGCCCGATCGCTCAGGCGGTTCCGCAACCGTCGCCGGCTGCCTTGGGGAGTCCTGAGCGGGCGGCCCTCGCTGCGCGAGGTCGCTACGTGTTCACCGTGGCCTCCTGCGCCATATGCCACGGCGCGGATGGCAGTGGCGGCCTGAAGATCAGCTGGGCGCCCTTCGGCACGTTGTGGGTGCGGAACATCTCACCCGACTCGGCGACCGGGATCGGCACCTGGAGCGACGCGGAGATCGGGCGCGCGATCCGCGCGGGCGTGAGCCGCGACGGCCGGGCGCTGCACTGGCAAGGGATGATCTGGGACCACGCCTCGAACTGGGACGAAGAGGACATCCGCGCGGTGATCGCCTACCTGCGTGCGCTTCCCCCGGTGCACCACGCCGTCCCCGCGCCACGAGCGCCCGCACCGGATGACTGTGCGGTGTACAGCTTCTGGGTGGCGCCGAGCGCCGCGCCGGGATGTCGCTAGAAAAACCGCCGCGCGACCCGCGAGATCGGGGCCAACTATCCGGCTCCTACGAAAGCAACTGACAACAATGCTCGCCTTATCCTCGCTGATCGTATTGAGTCCGGGTGTGACCAGGTGGTGACCGTCGTCCACCACTTGGACTTGGACAGTTGTCTGGCCGGGCCATTGTCCGGCGGCCCTCACACTTCCGCGCTGCGGGCGACGTATCTTCAGCCTGAGGTGGGGACCCTGGAGGCGTCGGTGCTGCACGCGCAGGTTACGCGAGGCGAGTTGCAGGACTGGATCATCGAGGAAATCCGGCGGCGGCCCGCGCATCGAGGCGTCGCGACGGCGTTGACGTTTGTGCAGCTCCACACTCCCTACCCCTCGGGCGCGACCTGGGACGTCGACACGGTGACGCCTCGAGGTTGCTCACACCCTGCACGTCGCCCACGAACGCGCTCGGCGCGCCGCCGTGCGTGGCGAGTACGAACACGAAGATGCGTGCGCCATGCCATCCGACGAGCCGGCCGAGCGGAAGCGTGAGCTGCGCCCCCGCCACGCCGGGGAAGGTCGCGCTGCGCCGTGCACCGCCGCCGACATTTTGCACGAGCTCGCCGGTGTACGAGAACGTGATCGTGAGCGGGGCGCGGCACGATCGCTGACCAGCGTCTGCCCGCAGACGGGCGGCGCTCCGAACGTCGCCGCCGTCAGCGCACTCACGCCGAACCGTGTCTTGGCCGTCATCGTTGTTCGCGCGGGAGGTCTTGCAGTATGGGGCGGAGGCGGAGGTAGTGGAGCCGGAGAGCTTGAGGCGGCCGGTGAGAGGAGTGTTGGCCGAGTAGGAGAAGAGCTCTACTCTCCGAGAAACTCCCCGAGCGGCGCGAGCCGCGGGATCTGGTCGCCGAGCGCCTTGAGTGTGGCGGCGATCGGGATGGCAAGGAAGACGCCTGCGATGCCCCAGACCCACCACCAGAAGAGCACACAGACCAGGACTGCAAGCGGGCTGAGCTTGAGTCGGCCGCCGTAGACGTACGGCGACAGCACGCTGTTCTGGAGCGTGGTGATGACGAAGTAGACGCCCGGCGCGAGGAGCGCGTGGCCCACATGCGCGAAGGTCGTGAACCCGGCGAGCAAGAGCAGGCCCACCATGGTCACGCCGCCTAGGTAGGGAATGAACTCCAGGGCGAACGTCAGTAGGCCCCAGATCAGCGGGTCCGGTATGCCGATCGCCCACATGGCGAACCCTACGGTGATGGCCTGTGCCAGGTTGATGATCGCGTTGAGCAGGAGGTAGTGCGCCACGATCGATTCAGTATTGTCCAGGACGTCGGTGGCCGTGCGCTTGTCACCGGACGCGGGCAGCACCTTGACCATTTTTCGAAGGAACAGATTTCCTGCCGCCAGCATGAGGTAGAGGAGTAGGATCACCTCCACCAGGCCGCCAAGGAGTGAGGTCGCCTTCCCGAGGAGCTGTGCGTAGAGCGAGCCTGTCGCCGGCGTCGCGTGGGGGGCGGGAGCGGGTGCGAGGGGCTGGCCCAACGCCGCGTCGGTCAAGCGGTCGAGTGGGCGTCCAATGGTGCTGAGCCTTGCGAGCGCGGTCCTGAGGCTCGCGGGGGCCTTGTCTACCCATGCGCTGACCGGTCCGGACAGGGCCGATCCGCCCACGCCTCCGACACCCAGGCCGCCGAGCACGACGATCGCGGCGGCGAGCGCAGTGGGGATGCGCAGGTGTTCGAGCTTGCGGACCACCGGGCGGAGCAGCGCGTAGAAAGAGAACGCCAGCGCGACCGGGATGAAGAACTCGCGGCCCAAGTACAGCGCGGCGACCGAAAGGATCGCGGCGATGAGGTTGAGGGCGACGGCGGCCTGGGGGGCCGGGGGGCGGGGGCGCTGCTCGCTCAAGTGTCGGCGACTATTGTAGCAACGCGTGGGAGCGTTGTGTTTTCATGGGTTGCACCGAGACTTTTTCAAGGTGCAGGCCATCCTCAACGAGGTCGACGGGAAGGATCATGCGGGCACGGCGAGCACCGGCGTCCCCACGATCGTCGGCATGAACTTCCGAGCGGTGAGCGTGGGCCGAAACACGGTGGGGTACCTCGACGGGGCCGGCACGGCGAGCGCCGGGCTGCGCGACGCGCTCGACCACACCACGCCGCCGATGAAGCAGAACGACCAGCCGCGCTCCGTCAGGAACCGTTGGAGCGCCTGGGCTTCGCGGAACAGCTCGATCACCGACCGAGCTGTTGGAAGCGGCGCTGTTGTTCGACCAAGCCCGACGTCTCGGAGAGCGGCGCATGGAGGTGGGCGTGTTCGAAGGCGGCAGCGAGCTCGGCGAGCGCACGCGGTGTCACCAAGTGTTCAAGCTCCGCCCGCTTCTGCGCCGCGAGCGCGGGCGCCGCATCGCGCCAGGTGGCTATCCAACGCTCGAGTTGTGACCGGTCAGGTGACGAGGACATGGTCCGCAAATATACCACCGCTGCGCGTCCTCGGGCCGCGGGGCTCATCGTCGTCATCCGCCACCTGTGAGATCGCGCGCCGGCCAGCGCAAGCGGAACGGCACACGCCAGCCGATCCCTGGCCGACCACCGGCCACCAGGAAGGCGGGCGGCCGAAAGTGGAGCACGGTCCAGCGGCCCTCGATCAGCTGCGCGGACGACGTCCCCAGCGCGGCTCCCGCCACCACGTCGCTCAGCCAATGCTTGTTGTCGTTTAAACGCGACCAGCCCGTCCCAGCGGCCGCCGCGAACAGCACGACGCTCGCCCAGGGACGTCGGATCTCGTCCGCGAGGGCAGCGGCGAGCCCGAACGCCATGGTCGCGTGCCCCGAGGGGAAGGCGTCGGCGCCGGAGAATGGTTTCAGGTCGTAGGGCTCCTCCGATTGAAACGGGCGCAGGCGTCCGATCACGAGCTTCGCACCGGTCACGAGCACGCCCGCGAGCGCGAGCGAGCCGGCGATCCGCTCCCCCGAGCGACGGAGGGCGGGCCGGCCGGCCACGATGCCTGCAAGGAACACGGCACCGGGCACCGTCACGAACACTTCCGGCTGCCCCATGCGTCGCGCGACCGCCGCGGCCTCGTCGCCGAATCGCGTGCGGTGCTCCTGCGTGGCGTGTTGCACTGCCTCGTCGAACGCGCTGGCCAGCGCGGCCCCGCCCAGCGCGGCGGCGCCGTCCCACCACCGGATGGTGTCTTGCTGCGCCGCGAGTCGCGGGGCGGCGCCCGCTCCGCCGAGCAGCACCAGGAGGACCATCGCGGGGGGCCCCGCCCTCCGGCGGCACCCGGAAGCGTTACCAGACACACGGCCCCATACACGGCACCGCGAGGATGTTCCCCACGAGCACTGGTCGAGCTCGCACCCGTTTTTCCTCCTCCTCCACCCGGGCCACGCCGTTTCTTCCTGCACCTCGCGGCGCCCGAGCGTCCATCCGAAGAGGTGGCCCGGCGGCTTGACCGGCGCTTGAGTGCCTCGAGGCACCGTTCGAACGTCCCGAACGCGCCAAGGGCGCCTTGCGCCGGCCAGCACGGCGCCCGCAGCTTAAGCGCGATCCATTTGGCGGCAGCGCCCAACTCCTCACTGTGGTGTCCCGCCGGTTGATTAGAAAGGGGTCGGACACGCCACATGAGTACGCTTCCCGCGACCCTCAAGTGGCTGGCGATCACTGCGATCGTCGCCACCGGCCTCATCCATTTCGGCGAGGCACGCGATGCATTTGACGATGCCACATACAAGGGATTGCTCTTTGTCGCAAACGGCGTTGGCGCACTGACGGCAGCCGTCGGCCTGTACGGGAATCGGCGGGGGGGCTGGTTGCTCGGGCTGCTCGTGGCCGGCGGGGCATTCATCGGATACGTGGCGAGTCGCACCATCGGGTTGCCGGGTCTCGCGCCCGAGCCGGATGCCTGGCTCGAACCGGCGGGCGTGGCATCCCTGGTGTTCGAGGCGCTCTTTATCGTCCTCTTCGTCTTTGCGCGGCGTCGGTTTGATCACGCGGTCCAGGTCTAGGGCGGGTTCCACGGGTACATCGCGACGGGCGTCACCAACCTCACGGCGACCTTCACCTACACCTGGTCGAACTCCGGTGACAGCGCCACCGTGAACCAGGCGAGCACCCAGGTAGCGATGAGCCTCCGGAAAGGGACCGGGAGGGATGGAACAGGCCGGCTCGCCGTGGCGCCTCCGGCAAGGTCGTCTAGTCCGTGACGATGTCCTTGGACCGCTTTATCGCGGGCCCTGACGATGCGACGGACGCCGCGCCCCGCATGGTGAAGGTCGAGATCGACGCGGTCGAGATCCCGTTCGCGGACCTGGATACGCTCCTCCGCTCGAAGCAGACGGCTCGGCTGCCGGATCAAGCCGACGTCGAGACGCTGGAACGGCTGAAGCCGCTCCAAGCGGGCCAGCCCGAGCGGCCGGCCCAGCAACGGTGATCCGCCGGAGGCAGTCGCGCCGCACCGCGTCGAGGGCGGTCGCCGACCGCGCTCGGGCCGACCAGATCCTCCGTGCCGCCTACCGCATCTCCGAGGCGGCCCACACCGCGCCCACCCTCCCGGCCTTGTTCCAGGCGATTCATGGGATCGTGGGCGAGCTGATGCCCGCCGCGAACTTCTACATCGCGCTCTACGACGACACTAGCGACACGGTGAGTTTTCCCTACTTCGTGGACGAGCGCGATCCGCCGCAGCGGCCCAAACGAGCCGGCCGTGGACTGACCGAGTACGTGCTGCGCACGGGCCAGCCGCTGTTGGTGGACGAAGAAGGCCATCGAGCGTTGGAGCGTCGGGGCGAGGCCGAGTTGATCGGCGCCCCCTCCATCCAGTGGCTCGGCGTCCCCCTGAAGATCGGCGACACGACCATCGGCGTGCTCGCCGTCCAGACCTACACCCAGGGCGTGCGGTACGGCGAGGCAGAGGCGCAGGTGCTGGCGTACGTGTCCACCCAGGTCGCGATGGCCGTGGAGCGCAAGCGTGCCGAAACGAGCTTGCAGGCCCAACAACGGGTCCTCCGTCAGGTGATCGATGCCAACCCGAGCCTGATCTTCGTGAAAGACTGGGACGGCCGGTTTACGCTCGTGAACCAAGCGGTCGCGGACATCTACGGCAGCACCGTCGACGACCTGCTTGGGAAGAGCGATGCCGATTTCAACCCCAACCGCGCGGAAGTCGAGCACTTCCTCCGCGATGACCGGGAGGTCATGGCGTCCCAGCGCCCGAAACTCATTCCCGAGGAGCCCGTGACCGACGCCCGCCAGGGCGTCACCCGCTGGTTCCAGACCGTAAAGGTGCCGCTCATCGCGGCCGACGGGACGAGCCGCCACGTGCTCGGCGTGGCGACGGAAATCACGCAACGGAAGGCGCTGGAGACGCAGCTGCTGCAAGCCCACAAGATGGAGGCGATCGGGCGGCTGGCCGGCGGGCTCGCCCACGATTTCAACAATCTGCTGACTGCCATGCTCGGCTCCGCCGATCTCCTGCTCGAGATCTTGGGACCGGACCACCCGGGGCGCGAGGACGTCGACGCCGTGCGCGAAGCGGCGCTGCGCGCCGCGGAGCTCACGCGCCAGCTCCTCGCGTTCAGCCGGCAGCAAGTGCTGACCCCGCGGGTACTCGATGTGAACACGCTGGTCGCCGGTGTGGAGCGGATCCTGCGGCGCTTGATCGGGGAGGATATCACACTGCAGACCGCCCTGGCGCCGGCGATCGGCGCGGTGCGTGCCGACCCGAACCAGCTCGAACAGGTGATCCTGAACCTCGCGGTGAATGCGCGCGATGCCATGCCGCACGGGGGCACGCTCACCATCGAGACCGCGAACGTCGAGCTCGACCATGCCTATGCACGGGAGCACGCGCCAGTCACGCCGGGCCGCTACGTGCTGCTCGCGGTCAGTGACACCGGCAGCGGTATGGATGTGCAGACGAAGGCCCGGATCTTCGAGCCGTTCTTCACGACCAAGGAGCGCGGGAAGGGGACGGGGTTGGGGCTCTCGACGGCGTATGGCATCGTCAAGCAGAGCGGGGGCTACATCTGGGTCTACAGCGAGCCGGGGCAGGGCACGACCTTCAAGATCTACCTTCCCCGGATCGAAGCGGAGGTCGAGACTGCGCCGCCGGCCCAGACTCCTACCGCCTCGCTCCGGGGGGGGGAAACGCTGCTCGTCGTCGAAGACCACCCCGACGTGCGGCGGCTCACGAAGAAAGTGCTGGAGGCGCGGGGCTATACGGTCCTCGTTGCAGCAGAGGGGTCGGAGGCGCTGCGGCTGGCGGCGCAGCACGCCGGCCCGATTGACCTGCTCGTCACCGACGTGGTCATGCCGGGGATGAGCGGGCGGGAGGCGGCACTGCTCCTGACCGCTCAGCGACCCGACCTGAAGGTCCTCTATCTGTCAGGCTACGCCGACGAAACGATCGTCCGCCACGGCGTGCTCGAGCCGGGCCTCGCGTTCCTACAGAAGCCGTTCGCGCCCGACGTGCTGGCGCGCAAGGTGCGGGACGTACTCGATTCGCCCCCGGCGGGCTAGGCTCGTCAAGAGCGCCGCAGGCGAGCCGTATCCAGAGCAGACAGGCGGACCCCATTATCCTGCTCCCCGTTGTGCCGCTGCGCCAGCGGCGGCGATTCGAGCCGGGTCCCCAGTGCCCGGCGTCGGCGATGCGTGCCGCGCGGATCGCGTAGGTTATGGAGCAAGTGCCGCTTCGACGATCGACTCAACTGCGTCGAAGGGCGCACGCAGTGCACCCCCGATGTGGTACCGCTCCGCCAGGAATACTGGTGAGTTGTAACTTACTGATACCGCTCCGTTCTTGTCCTCCCAGACCAGCACCTTGAGCGGGAGATCCAAACCAGCGGGCGGCGACGCGAGCATCACTGACGTGCCCACAGTCGGTTTCCCAAACATGACGAGTTTCGACTCGGGCATCTGCAAACCAACTCTTTCGGCTGTGCCGCTGTGATCGATGACCCTAAACAGCGTAAAGCCCCGATCCTCGATCAGGCGCCTCAGTCGATCGACGGTCTCTGCGACGGACTTGCCACTGGGCCTGGTGATGAGCCCGGCCGAAGACTGCGCACTTTCCAGCATCAGGACTCCTACGTTCTAGGCATTCGGCTAGTTGCGGGTGCCGGGAGTTGTGAGGTGCAGTTTAGCGGCCATCTTGACGAGCTCGGCGAGCGAGCCCGCTTTCATTTTTCGCATCACCCGACCGCGATGCGTCTTAACGGTGGCCTCGCTAATGCCGAGCTGGCCACCGATCTGCTTGTTCAGCAGCCCGGACACCACCAGTCCCATCACCTGCTGCTCGCGCTGAGAGAGCAACGCGTAGCGTTGGTATAGCACGTGCAGCCCCGCTTCCTCGGCAAGCGCCGCCCGGCTCCGGCCGATGGCCTGCCGAATCGCACTCAACAGCACCTCGCGACTGTACGGCTTAGTCAGGAACTCGATCGCTCCAGCCTTCATGGCCCGGACGGTCATCGGTACGTCGCCGTGCCCGGTGATGAAGATGATGGGCAGGTGTAGGCGCTCGGCACCGATCTGTTCCTGCAGCTCGAGACCGTTCAAGTCGGGAAGGGACACGTCGAGGATGAGGCAGCCGGCCATCGGCGAGCGGGGGCCCGCCAAGAAGTCGCCGGCGGACGCGAACAGCCGCGGCTCCCAGCCGGCGGAACGGATCAGCAGCTCTAGCGATTCCCGGACGGACACGTCGTCGTCGACCACGAAGACGACAGGCTTCGGGGGGGCAGCCATCGGTGACGTCCTCGCGCGCGGTTCCAGCACAGTCACGTTATCCATGCGGACCTCCCGTCCGCAATACGGGGGCGAGTGGGTCATTCGTGCTGCAGAGCCCGGTTCAGCGCGGTGAGGAGGGCGGCCTGGCTGAACGGCTTGAAGAGGCACTCGACCGCTCCCTCCTCGAGTATGCGGGCGCGGATCATAGCGTCCTCCAGCGCCGTGATGAATACGACCGGGACGTCATGCCCTCGCCGACGCAATTCCCGGAGGAGCTCGGGCCCGCTCATGTCCGGCATGGCGATGTCCAGCAGGATGCAGGACACGCGGTCCAAGTCAGGGGAGTCGAGAAACGCGCTCGCCGACCCGTAGTCCAGCGCGACAAAGCCCAGCGCCCGCAGCAGGCCAGGGAGTGCGTCGCGGACGGATTCGTCGTCATCAACCACGGCGATGAGCGTATCTCTTGTCACGAGGCCCTCATGGTGGACGTGCGTCGCAGAGCATGCACCGCCGGTGATCACGCGGTGCGGCTTCAGCGCTCACCGTCCCCCTACAAGCTGGGCCGCTCGGCAGGGGTGATCTATCCTACTTTGGTTGCACTGCGATCCCCGGGGGGTGGAATGAAGACCCGCAGGTGCTCGGGAGTCACCGATGCGCGGGCAGCGAGAAGGCGAAGGTAGCTCCCGGGCCCTCGTTGCGGGTCGCTGACAGGCGGCCGCGGTGACTTTCGATGATTGAACGACAGACGGACAACCCCATCCCCATCCCGTCGTCCTTCGTCGTATAGAAGGGGTCGAACAGCCTCTTCGCGGCGTCGGGCTCGAACCCGACCCCCGCATCCCGCACACTCAGGCGCACCCGGCCATCGGGCTCCGGCTCGGTTTTCACGAGCAACTCCCTCGTCCGGTCATCGATCGCCTTCATCGCGTCCGCCGCATTGCGCACCAGGTTCAACACCACCTGTTGCAGCTGGATGCGGTCGCCCTCGATGAGCGGGAGGTTCGGCGCGAACTCCATCTGCAACACGACGCGATGTTGTTGCAAATCGGCTCTGGAAAGCGCGATCACTTCGCGGGCGGCCTCGTTCAGGTCCATGATCTCTGGTCGCGCGAGCTTCCGGCTGTAGAGACTCCGCAGCCGCGTGACGATTTCCGACGCGCGATTCCCGTCGCGCATTAATCGTCGTACCGTCTCGCGGGCCTCTTCGAGGTTCGGGGGAGCAGTGCCGAGCATCTGCAGACACGTCTCAGCGTTTGCGACGATGCCGGCCAACGGCTGGTTCACCTCGTGTGCAATCGCTGCCGTCAACGCTGCGAAGCTCGTGACCCGGTTGACGCGAGCGAGTTCGGCGCGAAGCTTGCCGACCGCCTCGTCGGCGCGCGCGATCTGTCGCCGTCGCCAGAGCGCAAGCAACCACACGATGCCGAGCATCGCCGTGCCGACGAGGTAAGGGAACAGGCCGGTCTGAGTAAATGTTGGCGGTATCTCGATGTCGACGCCGGCGCCCGACGCATTCCAGACGCCATCCTCATTTGCGGCGATTACCTGGAACCGATACTTCCCCGGCTGGAGATTGGTGTAGAACGCCTCGCGCCGGTTGCCGGCATCGATCCACCCGGTGTCGACGCCGATGAGCCGATAGCGGAATGTCACGCGATCCGGGATCGCGAGACTCAACGCTGTATACGAAACCTCGAGGTCGCTGGTGCGGACGGGAAGAGCGATGCGAGTACCGATGGCGTACGGCTTGCCAGCTACCTCCAGTCCGTGAATTTGGACCGGCGGCGCGAGACCATTCCGCCTGATGTTTGACGGATCGATCCATGCGACATCGCGCTCCGTGGTGAACCAGAGTCGACCGTCCGAGCCCTGAATCGCCGTCGGAAGAGGAAGGAATTGCGGCGCCGGACTCGCGAGTCCGTCGTGATAGTCGAACTGTTCTGCCCTTGCATGGTACGCCGTGTCGCTCAGCGCACGGCGCACTTCCGCAGCTTCGATGTGAGTAACACCGGGAATGCCGTTGAGCCACAGAGCGCCGTCAGCCGTCTCGATAATGCCCGTGATTCCGCGGAGTGGCTGGGTCGCGGTGAAGGAGTGGAAATGGTCGTCAGCCATCAACGTGGTCAAGCCAGATTCGCCACCAATCCATAACCTGGGGCCGTGGGCCCAGAGCGCGGTCACGGCGCCGACGTGCAGTCCATCGGCCTCGGAGTAGATGCGAAGGGGATCCCCTCCCCCAACGCGCACGAGGCGATTCCCGGTAAATCCGAGCCAAGTTCGATCGGCGCTATCGGTAACGATCGTGAACGCGAGCTGATTTGCGAAGGCTGGCGGCAGCGGAGCAAGCGACCACGTCGTCGTGTGGCGTCGCAATACACCCTTCATGCGTCCGCGGACCGACAGCCACAGGTCGCCGCTCAGCGTTTGGGCAATGGCCTGGACCAGGCTTGCTTCGGCCACATCGGGAAGGGGGACGCGCGCAAAGCGGGCGTCTCCCGCTGTCGGGCTGGGCGCTGCGTGCCACATTCCACTTGGCCCACCGAACCACACTCCCCCCGCAAGGTCACGGTAAATACACGTGATATCCACAGCTCCACGATCGACGGTCATCGCGCGCTCGCGGACCGTAGCCAGCGGCAAGTCGTATCGGCCAACCCAGACGGACCCGTCAGCGGCGGGCCCGACGGCCGGTGTGGCGCGCGGGCTTGGGAGCAGGACAGGCGTAAACTTCGTTTCACGAAACCGCTCGATCCCACCTGCGGTTCCGACCCACACATTACGCTCACGGTCTTCGATTATGACCTGCGCGTTCGTGCCCGTCGTCAACGGAACCCGCTCGCTTATTGATAAGGCGCTGCTCTGGTGGCCGGCACCATTCACGATGAGCGGAACGCGCACGAACCCAGAGCTATCGATCATCCACGCGTTGGCTCGGTGATCGATAAGCAGCGCCGTCGTTTGCCGTAGGTGAGCGGTAGCAGGGCGAGCCGGGACCGCTCCCCCAGCGGAGTCCGAGAGCCGGGTGAGGCCAAGCGTCATGGACGCGCCCCAGACCGAGCCATCTGGCGCTTGGCGTGGCATGCCAACGCCGATCCCCCGCGGATCGAGCGAAGGGGCTTCGCGCACGAACTGGCTCGCGCCCCGCAACAGCGTGAAGACCCCTGTGTTCGTGGCAGCCCACAACGTGCCGCGACGGTCAACGAGGAGGTCGGACGTCAGGCCACCCGGGTATCCGCTGTCGCGGCCGTAGCGCTTCCAACGGCCTGCTACCAATCGCGCGAGTCCGGTCGTCGTAGCGACCGAAATACTCCCCATTGAATCCTGCACGATGGCGGTGATCGTTCCATCGGGCAGGCCGTCACGCTGGCCGTAGCTCGCGACGCGTCCGCGCGCCACGACGCTCACCCCGCCCGCGACATAGCCGATCCAGAGCGACGTGTCCGGCGTCGGGAGCAGTGCATTGATCGAAACCGATGGCAACCGCGGCGCCCCCGGGGCCTCGAACGGCTCGAATCGTACACCGTCGAAACTGTAGAGCCCTGTTTGTGCACCGATCCACAAAACCCCGTCCGCCGACTGCGCCAGCGCGCTAACCGCAGTCGGTGCTCCGTCTCGAATTGTCCAGGCGGCGTGATCAAGCGCTCCGATCGGCGGGCCGTACTGACCCTGCAGCACGGGTACCGTAGCGCAGAAGAGTACGAACGACAATCCGGTGTGCAAGCCGATGGCCGAGACCACGGCAATGCTGAATCGCATCAAGCGCGTTCCTGGCGGCGGGGGCTCAGTCCACGACCACCGTGACGGCATAGGCGCTGCGGATTCCTGAACGCTGGCGGCAGGCCGTAGCACGCACCGCCAATTATGTAGCCCGGTCTCGGCACTCGCGCAACCGACACGCCCGTGTGGTCAACCTACCGCCTATCCCATCGCCAACGAATCGCTCCGCCGGCCGCGCCAGCGCGAAGGCGCCTGGGCCTCGGCGTGCGGCGTCCTACTAAGGTGGAATAGGGATGGCTGGCTGCACACGGTATCGTGGAGCCGTCCCGAACTCTTGGAGTCTGGCATGCCGTGCGGCTCCTGGAACGCTGCTCGGCGGAGCGGTTTCGACGTGACCTTCATCGACCGCAACCACCACCACCGGTTCCAATGCGCTGCCGTATCAGATGGCCACGGATTCCTGTTTCAATATGCCTATCGGTTTCCGAAGACGTCTTGCGATTTCTCGAGGAGTAACCCGTTTCTAAGGAGGCGGCCATGCGTATCACGCGACACATGACGTTCCCAGTTCCGCGCATTCTGGAGATGGTAATCGTCGCGATTGCCGTCCTGAGTGGAGTGGCGCGGGCACAGCAGCGCAGTGTGCCGACGAAGGCAAAGAATATCGTTCTCGTTCACGGTGCCTGGGCCGATGGATCCGCGTGGAACGGCGTCATCGAACTGCTGCAGCGAGCGGGTTACACGGTCACCGCCGTTCAGCTCGGTCTGTCCTCGCTGGATGAAGACGTGGCGAAAACCCGCGAAGTGCTCGCGGCGCAGACCGGCCCGACACTACTGGTCGCGCACTCCTTCGCCGGCGCGGTCATCACCCGCCTGGAGCGGGATGCACCGAACGTCGTGGGGCTGGTGTACGAGTCGGCGTTCGCCCCCGATTCGGGAGAGACGCTGAAGGGACTGCTCAGCCAACCACCGCAACCAGCGGGCGCTGCCGCAATCCGACCTGACAAGCAGGGATTCCTTTGGATCGATCCGGCGGGGTACGTGCAGTACTTCGCCCCCGACGTCCCACCGATCCAGGCACGGGTCATGGCGGCGACGCAGAAGCCCATCGCTGCAGCGGCGTTCTTCAATGAGCAACCGTTCGGTCCGCCTGCCTGGCGATATCTCCCGACCTGGTACCTGATCACGACCAATGATCAGATGGTGCCGCCGCCAGCGCAGCAGCTGTTTGCCCGACGGATGGGGGCCACCACATTGTCGTTGGCGGGGAGTCATGCGTCCATGGTGTCTCACCCGCGCGAGGTCGCGACCTTCATCGAGCAGGCGGCGCAAGGGAGACAAACAACCGCGACGCACGGCGGACAGTGAGCACAGTGTGAGGAAATGAGCGGATAACTCGGCGACGGCGGGTGATCCGCTCCAGCCGCCATTCGAGACTGGAGAGGAGCCCTCGATGTCGTCCGAAGTTGTCGGCGTTCTGCGCGCGGCATTCAAGTCTTTGCGATAGCGGCACCGTCAGAAGGGGAGGTCCACGTGAAAGCGATGCTGATTATGGGGGTGGCGCTGCTGATCGTCGGCAGTGGTGTGGCGGCGGTCGGGACACCGGCGCAGCAGCCGGGAACGAGACGAACCGAACTGCAGCGCCACGATCTCAGCGCTCCCGGACGCGAGGTCGTCCAGGTACGGGTTGACTTCGACTCGGGATACGTCTCGCCGCGGCACACGCATTTCGGCGAGGAGATCATCTATGTCCTCGAAGGCACGCTCGAGTATCAGATCGAGGGACAGCCGGCGGCGAGAGTCAAGCCCGGCGACGTCTTGTTCGTTCCGGCTGGAGCGATCCACTCGGTGAAGAATGTCGGCAGCGGCAACGGGGCCGAGCTTGCCACGTACGTCGTTGACAAGGGGAAGCCGCTGATCACGCTGGCCGCCCGTTAGCACAGAGCAGCGCACGATTATGTCCAAAGAATCGAGTTTCGATCGCCGTTGCTCGCTTCGTATGTACGGAGAGCATCCATGGAGACGCTGACACGGGGTGAGGCGAGCAACATCACGGCGCCGACGCAATTCGTCGCGACCCGTGACCAGACGTACGCGTATCGCCGCTTTGGCTTCGGGTCAGCGCCGTCGCTGCTCTGTCTCCAACACTTCACCGGCACACTCGACTTCTGGGATCCCGCGGTGACCGATCCGATCGCTCGAGGTCGAGAGGTGATCCTGTTCGAGAATGCTGGCCTGGGACGCTCGAGCGGCCAGGTCCCTGACACGATGGCGGCAATGGCGGCACACGCGCTCGCGTTCGCCGATGCCTTGGGTCTCACCCGGGTGGACCTGCTTGGCTTCTCCCTCGGCGGAGTACTCGCTCAGCTGATCGCGCTCGAACGCCCGTCGCTTGTGCGCAAGATGCTGCTCGTGGGGACCGCTCCCGAGGGCGGCGACGACATCATGCACCTCGAGAAGCCGGAGTTGAAGCAAATTCTTGATGACCCGAAGGTGCAGGGGTTGGAGCGGCTCGTGAAGCTCTTCTTTACGCCCAGTGAGTCGAGCCAGGCGGCTGGCGAGGCGTACGCACAGCGGCTAGCCGCGCGGCAACAGGATCGCGAGCCGGCCCCGGGGCCCAACGTCGCGGCGGCGCAGCTCACGGCGTTTCGCGCGTGGGAGCGCGGCGACGGCGGAGAGCGCTTCTCGAAGCTCCACCAGATCCGCCAGCCCTGCCTCGTGGTGAACGGCGTTCTCGATCGGATGATATCGGTCAGGAATTCCTACGCGCTCGCCGAGCATCTGCCGCGTTCGATGCTGCTCACTTATCCAGACGCCGGACACGGATCGCTGTTCCAGTACCACGACTCCTTCGTGCGACAGGCGTCGTTTTTTCTCGATTCCGAAACCCTTTAAGGAGGTTCTCCATGCTACCTACACCGCGCGCTTTCAAGAAGGCCGCCGTGATCGGCCTCGCCGTCACGCTCTACGGGCCCGCTGCCTCGGCACAGACCGCGAAGGACGTCAAAGGGGCGACAGAGCTGGTCGCACTCGAGAATGAGCCGCCAGTGAAGCTGATCGTCGATGCGCCAATTCCCGAACAGCTGGCCTTGGGACGCGTGTTCATTCAATACCGGACTGAAAACCTGCGCATTCTATCGGTGTTCAACCGGACTGCGCTGAGCGTCTCGCCGCGCATTGGACACCTGCACGTCAAAGTCGATGACCAATCCTGGCCATTCGTCGATACGAGCAACGAAACGCTGGTCCTCGTCGGACTCCCACCGGGTCCGCACAAGGTGTTGCTCGAGTTGGCTGATCCGACGCACAGGCCGATCCCAGGCGCCTCCAAGCTGGTGGAGTTCACTGTCCCCGCTCCGCAGGCGTCGCACTAGGGTGGACGCCCGACCATGAGCCCGGGGGCAGTGGGAAGAGAGAACTCTATGTATTTCAAGACCGCCGACGTTGCGGGCCTTAAGATCTTCTACCGCGAGGCCGGGGACCCTTCGAAGCCGACCATCGTCCTGCTGCACGGTTTCCCCTCGTCGTCTTACGAGTTCCACGACCTCATTCCGCGTGTGGCGGATCGGTTTCATGTCATCGCGCCCGACTACCCCGGCATGGGGTTCAGCGTTGCGCCGGCCCAGACCGTCCTGCGACCGACCTTCGACGACGTGGCCATGGCCATCGACGCGTTCATCGCCCAGCGCGCGCCCGCGCCAGTCATCTTGTACATGCATGACTTCGGCGGTCCGATCGGAATGCGCATCGCGACGGTCCACCCGGAACGGATCGCCGGCTTGGTTTTTCAGAACACGACCATTTCACTGGAGGGCTGGAACTCCGAGCGCCTGCCGTTCTACGAGCGGATCGGCGGCCCGGAAACTCCAGACAAGCTGGCCGAGGCCGAGCAATTGGCCACCGTGGGCCGCGACATGTTTCTTCACCAGACGGGCGCGCGCCGGCCCGACGCCCTGGATCCGGGCAATTGGGCGATGGACGCCTATGCGTTCTCGATCGCGGCGAGTCGGGTCTTCATGTCGAGGTTATTGATGAATATGCAGGCAAACTTCCCGCACTACCCGGAATGGAACGCCTATCTCAAGGACCGGCAGCCGAAGACGCTCATCGTCTGGGGGCGAAATGACCCTTTCTTGCTGCCGGCGGCTGCGGAATCTGTGAAGCAGGATGTGTCGACGGCCGAGGTGCGCTATTTCGACGGCGGCCACTTCGCGCTCGACGAGTATGCCGAGGCGATCGCCGAGGCGATCATCGAGACGTTCTCCCGATAGGAACGACCATGACCCAAGAGAACCTGCAACGCCTGAGGAGGAGTACAGCCACGGTCTGGCGCAGATGTGATTCGCTGGCCCTCGTCGTCGCTGCCTCGGCGTGGCTCCTGGCGGCTCCGAGTGCCATGGCGCAGGCCTCCTCCGACCCGGCGCCGCTGCATTGGTTTGTGCCCGATGTGCTGCCGCCGGGCGCGCTCATCGCCGTCGTCAATGGCGATCCCGCCGGGCCCGGGGAGTCCACCCTCCAGCTTTCGATGCCGGACGGCTACCGGATTCCCCCGCACTCTCATCCGAGCTTTGAGCACGTCGAAGTCAGGGAGGGAACGCTCTTGGTCGGAATGGGAGACCGGCTCGACCCCAAGCACACTCAAGCCCTCACCGCGGGCGATTCGGCCACCGCCCCGGCAGGGATGCACCATTTCTCGATCGCCGAGGGGCGGACCGTGCTGTCGGTGACGTTCATCGGCCCGTACACGATCACCTACCTCCGCGCCGAGGACGCTCCGCGACGACAGGGTTTCCCTTTCGGTTACTGAGACTACGCCAGACTGAGGTCGTCCGCCACGGTGTGCTCGAGCCGGGCCTCTCGTTCCTGCAGAAGCCGTTCGCGCCCGACGTGCTGGCGCGCAAGGTGCGGGAGGTACTCGATTCGCCCCCGGCGCGCTAGGCTCGTCACGAGCGCCGCAGGCGAGCCGTATCCAGAGCAGACAGGCGGGCCCCATTATCCTGCCCCCGTTGTGCTGCTGCGCCAGCGGCGGCGATTCGAGCCGCGTCGCCAGTGCCCGGCGTCGGCGATGCCGACGACCCGCCGGCGCGGGTCGCGCGGATCAGCTGACGCCCCCTCAAGCGTAGGTTGGGAACGGGCGGCTGCCAAAGAAGCTCACTTCGGGCGGCCCCGCGCCCGGCTCAGTAATGCCACGCGGTGGTCGGCTCTCCAGGTGGTGCGTCGCGTGCCACGGCCGCCGCCATCTTCTCGACCATCTCGGCCCACGTGAACGAGTGCCAGCCGTGCCCTTTCAGGGGACGCCCATACGTGAAATCCGCGTCGGAGTGCGGGTTCGCCGTGCTGTCGACGAAGTTCTGGAAGTCGTAGACACCCAGGTTCAGGTAGTAGTTGTCCATGTCCCCGGCAAAGAAATGGAGCTTGCCGGCGAGTTTCGGGCCGAGCGTGGCCCAGTTCTGCTGGGCGTAGTAGCGCAGGTCGTAGCCGTGGTCGCGCATATACGCGGCCACGGTGTGGTCGATCGTGCCGGTGACCTTGTCCCAGAGCGGAACCGGATAGCCATCGGGGCCCACGGGACCGAACACCGCCTCCCACGCTTCCAGCTGGTAGCCTGACCGTCCGTGGGTCCCGAGCACGGCCTCGAAGCGGCTGAGCTGCCGCGTCGTCAGGAGCACCTGCCCCTCGACGGTGCGCTGGAACGAGCGCTCGATCGGCGTGAACTGGCCGTAGGTCATGGTGAACGCGTTCGTGTCGGCGTAAATGTTCGTGAGCTGATAGTGACGGAAGTCGATCTGGTCCGGCTGCAGGACCCAGCCGCCGCCGAAGACGTCGGGGTGCTGGAGCTCCATCGCAAGGGTCTGCCACCCGCTCGTGGACGCACCCTCGAGTTGCCGCGCGTACGGCTTGCGGATGATGCGGAAGTGTTCCTCCAAGTAGGGAACCACCTCCTCGACGATCGCATCGCCATACGGTCCGTCGTTCGCGGAGTTCACCGAGTACGAATCGGGGAAGTATGGCGTCTCCTGCTCGAGCGTGATGGCGACGACGCGTGGGAAGCCCGCCGCCGTCCACGACTTATAGAAATCGTAGCCGTTCTCGAGGCCCGACGTTGGGTTGATCCGGGTGCCGCGGCGCAGCTCCGTGGCACGTGGCTCGCCGCCACCCGCCTCGGCGGCGGAGTCCGGGGTGAACTGAAACGGGACGGGCCCGTGGCCGAGCGGATACACGCTTGGGTAGTAGGTGTTCGGGTGCTGGTCGTAGCCCATCGGCAGGAGAACCGTGGCGTTGATGTAGACGGGCCGCCCCCAGAACTGCGTCAGTAAGCGGCTCTGTATCCGGACGTGTTTGAGCCACTCGGTGTCGGCGCGCGGAGGGTGCGGCGGGATGACGTGCGTGACGGCGAGGCGCACGGTGCCGGCGCCCCCGCCTCCGATGTGCACCGGGCGAACGTCGCTATAGAGGTTCCCCGCGGCGAAGTTGAAGAACTCAACGGTGCCGTCGTTCATGTGCACCCAGAGGGTATGTCCATCCGCGCGATGCACCTGCTCGTACACGTTCACCACCGCCTGCACGAAGTAGTCACCAGCCGGAAGGGCGGCGAGTGAGACGGGATAGCCGAAGGCGTGGTTGTCGACCACGGCGGCGCGGTCCGGCGCGAGCTGATCGAGGTCGATCGCAAACAGCGCGGGCCCGCGGGGCGAGATGGTGAGCCGGGGCTCGGGCTTCTCCTCCTTGGCGACGGCCACAATCAATCGGCCGGTAACCGGTCCAGCGTGCGCCTCGGGCGCGATCGTGACCTCGAAGCGCTGGCCCTGCGCCGCCGCTCGCGCGCCTGGCAGCGCGAGGCCCATCCCGAGTCCGAGGGCCACCGCTCGGATGTGGGCGGAGCGCGTGCTCATCGGGATGCCCCCGCGAGCGTGTCCAACCCGGAAATGCTCCGGGTCGCGTGGCCCGCCGTATCGAGGAACTGAATGCTCGCCGCGCCGGTCGAGTCGACCATCAGCACGAGCCGCGGCCGGCCCATCGGATCGCTCAGCCGGACCACCGCGCTCCGACTCCGATCCCGCCCCGCGAACAACCGACGCGCGGCGATGGGCTCTCCGTGGTTTTCCATGAACGTGCGCATCGCCGAGTCACGGGCCGGGCCCTCGGGCAAGGCGCGGAGCGAATCGCGCTTCGCGAGCATCGTGGTGATCGGCATGTCCGCCCGGTCCGTCACTGTGAGCCCGTGCTGCCGGCGGCCCTCTCCCTCCTCGTAGCTCATCGTCACCGCTTCGTCCTGCTGGTAGCGGTCGAAGGCGATGCCGCCGTACGCGCTCACCTTTCCGTCGACGGTGCGGCCGCCGAAGCCGATGCCGCCGTCCTCCTCGCCTTCATCGTTGAAGAAGATCATGCCGGCGCCCTTGGGGCGGCCGGGATAGGGCTTCCCGTGGAACACCCAACCCGGCGACCGCGCGGCGTCGGAGATCGTGAGGCGCAGCATGCCGTCGGGCTCCACGATGTTGATCCGCTCGACGTCGATCTCCTGGAAGTGCGGGCGCTCCCGGGCCGTGGTGAACGCGGCAAGGGCGAGCAGGCAGGCGACGGTGCTCGATCCCGCGACGTACGTCCTGAAGGAGAGCCAGGGCCGAAGCGAAGAAGGCAATCCGGGTGTCATGGGCAGTCCGATGGAGTCGGGTGAAGAGGGACGGGGACGCCAAGGCGGCGGGTCAGCGGGCATCGGCGGCTGCCAATCGTTCGATCGGCTGCACGATGCGCACGCCGGCGCGCGCCGCGGGATCCCCGCTCGTCTTGGCGGCGGCGAGGACCTGGTCGTCGGAGGGCGGGTTGCCGTCGACTCGCCAGAGCCAGAGGTAGCGCCCTTCGGTTAAGGGCAGCGTCACGGCCCAAACGTCTCCCTCGCGCGTGGCGGGGATGGGCTTGGACGCGACGTTTCCCGCGAGCTCCACGGTCTTCGCGTCCGGGGCGCGCAGCGTAAATCGAACGCGCTCGCCCCAGTGGCGGCGGAGCAGGAAATGATGGTCGGGGTCGACCCGCACCGCCGACACGGGGCCGAGCTCACCGAGGTCTGCGGTGTCGGCCCGTGACGTGAGGTGCACCGCCCGGCGCACGGGTCCGGTCCCGGTCCGGAGCTCGACCTCGAGTGGCAAGTCGAAGTCGGCGCTCGGCTGTGCCTGCGTGACGATCAGGCGCCGGCCTTCGACACGGGCGTCGACGTCGGGGATGTACTTCTCGGTGAGCCAGGGCATGATGAACGGCGTCATGTCGCGTCCGGCCGCCCGCGACATGTCCGCGATGAGCTCCCGATACCCATTAGGCCCACTGCCGGCGCGCGCGACGAACGCGCGCATCGCCTGGTTGAACACCGAGTCGCCGAGCACGTACTCGAGCTCGTGGAGAATCCACGAGCCCTTGTCGTAATGGATCCGCCCGTTGTCGGGGTTGCCGAGGAGGCTCTGGCGACCCTCGAATCCGCCGAGGAATCCGGCGCGGTCGAGGCCCGTGATATACGCCGTCCGGAGCTTCTCCCAGAGGGCGTGCTCGGCGGCGGCTCCGTACACATCGCCGAGGACGAGCCCTTCGCAGTAGGTGGCCCACCCCTCCTGAAGGAAATTGGCAGCGAACCCTGTGGAGTTCATCGTCCAGGCGTGGGCCACTTCGTGCGCGTACCCGTACGACGGTCCGACCACGGGCTCGTCGAGCATCGTCGCCTGGTCGCCGGCGATGACCGCGTTGTTCATGCGAACGGCAAACCCCGAGTGCCCGAGCACGCGATCCTCGACCACCGCGAGGTAGTGCGTCGGAAGCTGCGGCTCGCCGAAGCGCGGCACCAACACGTGGTAGACACGCACGGCGACGGTGGCCAGGCTGTCGTGGGAGAAGTGGAACTCAGGGGTCAGGAACGTCTCGAACCGGACGGCTTCGCCCGGGAGGGTGCTCGTCATGGGGTGCCAGTCGCGATCGTAGATCAGCGCGAGCAGGAACTGCGGATATTGACTTTCGCCGTGCACGATACGTTGCCCATCTTGGACGGTGTCGGTCTGCGGCACCGTGGTGGTCAGGCGATACGCGGCGGGGAGCGTGACCGTGACCGATAGGGAGGCGAAATCGTTGGGGCTGTCGTAGCCGAAAAACGGATGCCAGACGTCTGAGTTGTCGAGTGAGCCATACGCCGGCGCGGTGTCGGCCGCCGCGTTGGGTTTGAAGACCCCGGCCGAATCCGGCGCGCGCTCGTCAGGGATCGAGTAGCGGAGCTCGAGCTCCGAGCGGCGCGGTGGTCCCTGCTGCCGCGCGTCGACCCATAGGACGCCGCCGCCGAACGCGTAGCGCGCCGGGCGGCCGTCGAGCCGCACCGAGGCGAGCGCCGTGGCGTTGTTCAAGCGGAGGGCGAGTCCGTAGGGACCCCCGACACTCACCCTGAGCGTATCGACGAAATCGCTGCCCCGCCCGGGCGAGAGAGCGACGTGCAGGTTCTGAGCGTGAATGATGTTGAGCGAGTCCAACGGGATCTGGTGTGCGAGCAGCCACGAGCCTTGGGAGCGCGTCGCCAGGTACAGCCCGGAGAACCGGCGCACGGCGTTCGTCTCGTCGGAGCCGGTCTTCAGCCCCTTGCCCTTGCCCGAGTGGAGCGTCCCGGTGAGTAGGAGGACCGCCCGGTCCGCATTCGCCCACAGCACGCGTGTGAGGCCGATCGTCCGGGTCTCCTTCCGTCGCTCGGCCGCCTCGAGCACGGCACGCCCCAATGGATCCACATAGACGCTGTCGAAGGCATCGGCGGTCCCCGACACGAAGCGTCCCATAACGAGTCTCGCCAAGGAGTCCGGGCTCGGTGCGCCGAGCAGCGCGCGGTCCGGAACGGCGCTGGGGGCGGGGGCGGGGGCGGGCGTCTGGGCAAGCCCGGGAGTGCCGGCGAGCGCGAGGGCGCACAGGACCAGACGCGTGGAAGCCATCACCATGAGGGAGCGGCGCATCGTCGCGGTCCTAATGCGCGTGGGCAGGAAGCTCGTACGCCACTCTACCCGTGGCGTCGAGAAATTGCAACGTGGGTGTGCCGAGCGAGTCGACGCGGAGCAGGAGACGCGTGCGGCCCATCGGGTCGTTCAACCGCACCGTCGCCGCCTTCTCCGCTCCCTTGCCGATCAGAATACGCGGCGCCGGGTTCAGTCCGCTGTCCGCCGCGAACTTGCGTATCGCCCGCATCGCGCTGTCCCGTTGCGGCCCCTCAGGTAGCTTCTGCGCCTTCATCGCCTCGTCGAGCAATGAGCCGAAGGGCTTATCGGGGCGGTCGATCACGCGCAGGCCGGCCCACTGGGTGCTCGTAGGGCCTCCTTCGTAGGAGAGCTGGACTGTCTGGTCCTGGCGCCATTGGTCCATCGTCAGGGAGGCGCCGGCGTCGTAGCCGTTGCCCACCGTTCTGCCGCTCCAGATCAAGCCGCCGTCTTCGTCACCGAGGTCATTGAAGAAGATGAGGCCGGCCGGTCTGGCGCCGCTACGGAGCGGATAGGCCTTGCCATCGATGACCGGATCCGGGAAGAGGGTTTGGTTGGAGATGGCGAGGCGGACCACGCCGGTCGGCTCCACGATGTTGACGCGCCCGACATCGATGACGTCGAAGCTCGCGTGCCTCGGACCTCGACTGAAGGCGGCGACGGCAACGATGGCCAGGCCGCACATGAAGGCGGCGTTGAGCCACCGGAGACGGCGGATTTCGCGCTGCAGAGCCTGATCCATGATCGTCGTGCCTCGGCGGAGAGTCGGAGAGGACGTGCTGGCGGAACGGGCCCGGGCCGATATCTTCTCTTCTTACAATTTGTCCGGACCAATAGTAATTTGTCCGTATCAATCGAGGAAGACCCGCCGGGCGCCCACTTCTCACGCGAGGAACAACCATGGCCTTCCGCATAGGGCTCGCAGCGACGCTGTTGGCGGGCGGCACGCTCCTCGGAGCGTCCCTCCACGCGCAGGAGCTCGCCACCATCAGGGGAAAGGTGACTAACGCGCGAACCGGCGAGCCGCTCGCGGTGGTGAGCGTGCAGGTGCAGGGCACCGAGCTCCGCGCTTTGACTGGCGAGGACGGCACGTATCGGCTCACCCGCGTCCCGCCCGGCCCCCGCGTCCTCACGGCACGCCGCATCGGCTTCACGCCCAGCACCGCGACGGTGACCGTGCAGGCTGGCGAAACCGCCACACTGGATTTGACGCTGAATGCGAGCGCCACGGAGCTACAGGCCGTGGTCGTGACCGGTACGGCTGGCAACCAGACACGCGTCGCCCAGGGCGCGGTGGTCTCGACCATTGACGTAGCCGACATCACCACCAAGGCGCCGGTGGCGAATGTGACTGACCTGCTGCAGGGCCGGGTGGCCGGTGTCAGCGTGCAGAATGGGGCGGGCACCGTGGGCGCCGCGCCGCGCATCAACATTCGCGGCGCCACGTCGATCTCGCTGTCCAGCGAGCCACTCGTCTTCATCGACGGCGTGCGCGTGTCCAGCGGCGCGCGCAAGGATGTCGGCAACTACCACGATCTCGAAGGCCTGGGTGGTCAGACCCTCACCGCGCTGAACGACCTCGATCCCAACGACATCGAGAGCATCGAGATCGTGAAGGGGCCCGCGGCCGCGACCCTGTACGGCGCCGACGCCTCGGCGGGCGTGATCCAGATCATCACGAAGAAGGGACACGCGGGCGTGCGGCCGTTCCGACAGATGATCACCACGGAATGGAACCAAGTGCAGCCTAACTTCACACCCCTCGCGGTGTACGGCACTTGCGCCGCGGGCGACACCGTGCCCGGCGGTCCCGCGCTGTGTGCGGGCCAGCACCCGGGGACCGTCATCTCGGATAATCCATTGGAGCGCGGCGGCGTGTACCACAACGGCGACCTGCAGTCCCTCAACTACAGCGGAGAAGGGGGCGGTGACAGTTACGGGTACTTCGTGTCCGCGAGCGTGAGCAACGAGCACGGCACGGCGCCCAACAACAGCTACTACCGCCGCACGGCGCGCTCGGGCGCCAACTGGATCGTGAACCCGAAATTGAGCGTCGACGCGAATCTGGGCGTGAGCTACAACGACTACAAGATCCCTGAAAGCGACGATGCCACCTACGGCTACATGGCGCAGGGTGAGTTTCTGTCGAGTCCGTTCGCGGTGACACTGGGCCCGAATGGACAGCGCCAGGGCGGCATCTCCACACCCGTCGTCGGGCTCGCATCGATCCTGCACCAGATCACCTCGACGCGCTTCACGCCCTCGGCGCAGATCCATTACAATCCGTTCCCGTGGCTCACCAACCGCCTCACGATCGGCGGCGACTTCTCTTCCACCCACGGGTTCACGTTCTTCCCGACGAACACGCAGAACTGGTTCAGCGGGGACCAGGCGAACGGCTACGTGGAGGACGTGCAGCATCCGATCACCATCCTCACCCTCGACTACCTCGGCAACATTCACCGGACGTTTGGCTCCGACGGACACATCGCCTCGGACTTTTCCTTCGGCAGCCAGTGGATCAACTCGACCGACCACTATCTGGCCGGAGTGGGGATCGGGCTGGCGGCCAACTCGTCGAATCTCGTGTCCTCGGCGGCGGCCACTGAGTCGCATCAGAACTTCGCCCAGACGAAGTCGCTCGGTCTGCTGGCGCAGGAAGGCTTGAGCTTTGGCCAGACGTTGTTCTTGCAGGTCGGCGCCCGCATCGATCGCAACTCGGCGTTTGGCACGACGTACGGTGCGCTTTTCCTGCCGAAGGCCAGCGTGTCGTACGTGATATCGCAGCAGCCGTTCTGGTCAAAGGTCGCGTCGGTGGTGTCGACGCTGCGTCTGCGGGCCGCGTATGGCGAAACCGGACGCTCGCCGACGCCGGGCGCGTCGCTCCGCACCTACGCGCCGTTTACCTACGTGACGCCGACGGGCGGCGTGGGAGAGGGTGTAGTGCAAGCGAGCCCGGGGAATCCGAACCTCAAGCCTGAGCGCGGCACCGAGTTCGAAGCCGGGTTTGACGCGGGGTTCCTGCACGAGCGCGTCGGACTCGAGTTCACCTACTTCGACAAGCGCACGTCCGATCTGCTGCTGCAGCAGCCGCTGGCTCCATCATTGGCGTACACAATCAATCCGTTCGTCAACGTCGGCAAGGTGGACAACCGCGGCATCGAGATGCTGGTGCGCGCCACGCCCGTGGACCGCAAAACCGTGACGTGGGACGTGGCGTTCACGGCAAACACGCTGAGGAACAAGCTGGTCAGCCTCGGCAGCGTCGTCATCCCCAACCAGGCCGAAGTCAGCCCGGACCTGACCTTCCGGTATACGCCGGGACAGCCGCTCGCCGGGTGGTACTCGAGCCAGGTCGTCAGCGTCGACACGGTCGCCGGATTCGCGACGGTCACGAACACGCCGGTCTTCGCGGGTCCGCAGTGGCCCACTTTCCAAGCGAATCTGAGCAACACCGTCACGCTGGCCCATAACCTGAAACTGTACGCGCTGCTCTCCGGCCAGTCGGGCGGGAAGATCTTCAACGTCACGTCGCTGATCATGGACCTCTTCGGCATCAGCGCGGAGACGAACCTTCCCCCCGGCCAGGGCGGATACTCCAAGGCCGAGCGGATCCGGCGCCTGGGCCCGTGGCGGACGGAGAGTGGCACGCCGGTGGGCCTGGTGCTCGACTCGTATCTGCAGCCCACCGACTTCCTGCGGCTCGCCGAGCTGTCGGCGACGTACACGGTCCCGGCGAGCGTCGCAGCGGCCCTCCACGCGTCCGGCGCGTCGATCACGCTGGCCGGAAAGAACCTGCACCTCTGGAAGAGCAGCAAGTACCAGCTCTGGGACCCCGGGGTCCTGTCCAACACCGCCAACGGGGCAACCGCCCAGTACGCCACGACCGAGGAGTTCACCGTACCCCAGCCGCGCAGCTTCGTGGTGCGGCTCACGCTTCAATACTAGAGACCCGACCATGACCAACGACCTTCGCTCCCTACGCGGACCGATGCTGGCGATGGTGGCGGCACTCGGCCTGGCCTCTTGCAACATGAACGTGTCGAATCCCTCGGTGATCGACGCGGGGGGGTTCGACCCGACCTCCGACGGCCAGACGCTGTCGCTGTCCGCGCAAACGAACTTCTTCATCGCCTTCCAGGGCGTCGCACTCTTCGGCGGACTCATCTCCGATGAGGTGTGGACCGGCGCCGTTCGCCTGCAGACCAACCGCCTGGCGAGCCGTACGTTCCTCGCTACGGATGACATCAACCCCGACTTCTTTGCGCCCTTGAGCTTGGCGGTTGCGGCGAACCGGAACGCGGTCACGGCGCTGGAGCGCGGCCCGAACGCGTCATCCGACGTGAACTTGGCGCGGGCGGAGATGAATCTCGGTTACGCGCTCGAGATCATGGCCGAGACGATGTGCGCCAGCGTCATTCAGGGGGGACCGCAGCTGAGCGATGCGCAGTTGCTCGACACGGCGATCACCGCGCTGACCAAGGCGGTGAGCATCGGCACGGCGGCGGGTTCGGCGGCTGCGGACATCGTGGACCAATCGAAGGTCGGTCTGGCGCGCGCCTACCTGCAGGTGGGCGACTACACCAACGCGTCGCAGGCCGCGGGGCTCGTGCCGTCCGGCTTCGTCGCCAACGTCATCACCAGCGCGAATGCGAGCACGCTCGGCACGCTCGCCAACCAGATCTACCGGACGACGATCGAGGGGCAGCTCGTCGCGCCGAAGCTGTATCGCGTGGGCGATCCGCGCCTGCCGATCGACAGCACGCAGGTGGGCAGCACGCTCAACAATCTTCCGTACATCATTCAGACGAAATTCACGAGCAACTCCGATCCGATCCGCCTCGCCTCGGGACTCGAGGCGCAGTACATCGGTGCCGAAGCCACCCTGCACGGCACAGGCAGCACCACGGAGGCCCTCACGCTGATCGCCGCGCGACGCAGCGCCGGCGGCCAGCCGGCGTATGGCGGCGCCACGGACACGCTCTCCGTGATGAGCGAGCTCTTGAACCAGCGCGCCCGCGACTTCTGGATCGAGGGGAAGAAGCTCGGGGACCTGCGGCGCAATCCCTCCGTCCCGCTGCAGGCCGTATTGACCGACACCGTCGGGGCGCCGTTCTATACGTCCGTGGGCGGCGGCGTCTTCGGGAGCAC